>DASRJP010000132.1:0-11344 GCA_035649415.1 Pirellulaceae bacterium
TTATCGACCTTGACGAGAATGGCGGCCGGCTTCCAAGTGCCGTTGGGACCGAGCGTTTCGTATCCCTTCTGCACCCACTGCTGCGGAATGCGGACCTGCTTGGTGTACACCAGGTTTTCTTTGAGGTACTCCTCGTTGTTAGTGGAAGTTTGTTTTTTCACGTCGTCCGTCAGTGGAAGCAGAAACGCTTCTTCGTTGGGACTGATCGTTTCGAGCTGAATTGGCTCAAACGGCCGCCAGCAGCCGGCCAGCGGAAACACCGCCAGGGCCATCAGCAGTGGCGCCGCTTTGAGCGCGCGCGGTTGGATTTGGAAGCGTTTGGTAAACATGGAAATCTCCGTGGCAAAGAGCGCCAGGCCGCACAGGATGGCGACGCCGGCAATGCCGACGCGCCGCAGGCTGCGGAGCTGGTGCGATTGTTCGATGTTGACGGTTTGCTCGCTGCCGCCGTGGAGCTGTTCCAGGGCGGCATTCATCACCTGCGGACGTTCCGCCGAGGTGAGCCAGGCGTCGGTTGCAAAACCGAGCGTGGCGAGCATGATCAGGACGGGTATTTTGAGGAACATGGTGTTCATGGTGGTTCTCCTAGTTGGGCGCGGGTCTCCTGACCCCGCCCACGGAATCGACCGCCGGTCTCCCCGCCGGGCGAGGAGACCTTCGGTCGAGCATGTCGGCGGGGTCAGGAGATCCGCGCCGAACTCGGTTTGGTACTACGCGACTTTGGCCGGCTCACACGCCGGCTTGGCCTCCAGGTTGGTCAGCGCTTCCTGCGACATGCGGCTGGCCAGCGCCTTGAGCTCCGCCGCTTCCGGGCCGTCGGCATTGGCAAATGCCGTCTTGTCGGCCAGGAGCATGTTGAGCAGGAGCCCAACGACGCCGGTCGTGCCGAGGCTGGACAGCGGCGCACTGGCGTGGCCGTTGCCGTCACCATTGCTTCCCTCGCTGACGCTTCGGGTTAGTGTGTCGCCGCCCGAGCCGCCGACGAGGAACACGCGCTCCGGCACCAGCGGCTGACTGCTGCGAGCCAGCTCGCGGCCAAGCTGTGTGACGGCGTACACCCGCCCGTCGCCGTAGGAAGCGATCTTGCGCATCAGCACCGACGCTTCCGACAAACCGACTTGCAGGATCCGCTGCGCCTCACCGCGGCCATTGAGGATGGCCTGCTTGCTGTCGGCTTCCGCCAGCACGAGCGTCTGCTCGGCCTGGCGGCGAGCCTTGGCCAGCTCGGCCTCGCTCATCACGACCGTTTTCTCGGCTTGCTTTTTGGCGCGGGCCAGCTCGGCCTCCCCCTCACTCTCGGCAATCTGAGCCTTGACGCGGGCGTTGGTCAGGCTGGTCTGCATCTCGGTCTGAGCCTTGGCCTCGTTCAGCTCGCGTTGCTTGACGCTCGCTGCCCGCTGCCGCTCGTACGTTTCCATCTGCTCGATCGAGAGCTGCCGCAGCCGGAGCTGCTCGAGCAGCCCTTCGATCTTGCCGTCCTTCTCCTCGGTGTCGGGCTTGCCGATCAGGACGTCCACGCACTCGATATCGAATTCACGGAATCTCCTCCTGAGCTCTTCACGAGCCTCGCCCTGAATGGCGTCGCGGTCGTGAAGTAGCTCCAGCATCGTCTTCTTGTGGGCAATGTCACGGAAATAGGCGCTCAAGAGCGGGTCGAGCGTCTGCGTGATCAGCTTCTTGACGTCGCCGAAACGCTGGATGACGTTCGGGGCCCGCTGGTAGTCGATATGTACGACCACGGAGAGCGGCAATCGCGGTTCATACGCGTCGCGCGTCACCAGGTCGATCGACCGCAGCGAGTCGTCGTAGCGGTGCGTCTCCGACCGGCCCGTCACCCAGTGCAAGACGAAGTTCGTCGTGGGCACCAGGACGATCTGGCCGGCATAGGTGTTGAACGCATATTTTCCCGGCCCATAGGGCCGCTCCCAAACTCCGCGCTCCCCTTCGGTCACGCGCTCGCCGTGGCGGAACGCATCCCCCGAGAGGTCACGCCCCGCGCGGCCGAAATAACTGACGACCACGCCGACGTACCCAATGGGCACAACGGTCTTGGGAATCAGCTCTACGGTCGCCAGCCAGCGGTTGATGAAGTAGGTGCCGTCGGTCAGCGGCTGATACTGCCGGCCGCGGCGACCGCCACCATCCAGGAACCGCTGCGGGTCCTGAAAGTTGTTGTGGTAATAGGTGTCGTTGACATCGCCGCCGACCACCGGCGCGATGATCTCACCGGGCGTTAGCGACGGTCCGTCGTGGACCGTCACAATGCCGATGCTATCGACCATGTGCCGTTGCTCCGGATGGAGCGGGTCGGCCGCATCCATTTTTTCGCCGATGACGACGGGTTCGAAACCGCGGATATGATCGAGCTCCTCTTGCCAGCCGCGGACGGCGGCGGCCTCGTGCACCGCCAACAAGTGCCGCAGCGTGTAGACGGCATCTTCGGTGATGACGATGAACAGCGACGGGTTGATGGCATAGGCGCCTTCGCGGAGGATCGCCAGTTGGCGACCGCGCTGCCCGCGACGGCCCATCTTTTCATCAACGGTGAGGAACGCCCGCGCATCCTGGAAGTTGTTGCAGGGCACGCTGCGAGCCAGCGTGTGCTCCGGCGGCAGCGCCTCGCCGTCCCGGGCGTAGACGTAGCCGATCTTGCCCTGCGGCACGGTCACCAGCGGCATCACGTGAACGCGATACTGCCAGCGCCACAGGCCGAAGTGGATCCCGCCGCGAAGCAGGTCGGCTTGAAAGCCGGCCTCATCGCTCAAGGCGAGAATCTGGCCCTCGGGGACTGAGCCCTTAAGCGACCAGAGCTTCTCCACCACGCCGACGCAGTTGTTGGGGATGAACCGCAGGCAGAACCAGGAAAGGATCGCCAACAGGATCATGACCACCACGAACATGACGCCCACGAAGGCAATCGTGGTGGTGATGTCCGCAAACACGATGTTGCTGAACGGTAGAAAGGTAAACATGGCCGCCTCCCGACAAGGCCGTCCGTAGGACAGGTTTTCAACCTGTCCCGAAACATTAGCGGCGCATTCGCCAAACCTGGCTGAACAAGCCGCACGAATTCCCGGGGACCTTATCCCCAGCGGAGAAATGCTGTTACGGGACAGGTTGAAAACCTGTCCTACGACGGCAAACAGGGCCGGATCGTCCGAGCGTCGGACGAGAATGCCCTTTCAACTTAGAACCGGCTTACGCGCCGGTCCCGCCTGCGAGGTTAGCTGACGGGCTAGAGCTTGAAAGTGCTCCGGTCTGATCGCTCAGACCTGCGCCCCGGGACAAGCGGCTCTGATGCTCAAAGCCGTCTCGGTCCAGTTGGGTCCCCCGCTGCCGGGCTTTGTGCCCAGCATTAGGCTGCATGAGTAAATATTATATCGTCTGGGACGAGGTGCTATTCAAGACGGATCTGTTTTTCCACCTTAAGTCGTGTTATGCAAATCAGTTATGAAAAACGGTGATTGTCAGCGGCTACACTCGTTCGGGGGATGCAACCGAAGCCCTACCCTCGGCACGGGCGGCATTGCTGCTCCCGGCAGCCTCGCAAAGTTGATTGCACCAGTGCATTGAGTAGGGGAATAATGACCAGTGAGAGCGACGAACGGGACCAAGGTCATCCATCCAGCGGCAGTTTTGTTTCTTGCAATCATCGCAATTCCCGATAACTTAAAGGCTTGCGAAGACGCCGGCCGGTCGCGGTAACAACCGCTGTGTCGTCTTTCGGCGGAAACCATCTCTCAAAGAACTGTAGATGCCCACCTCTCCCACTCCAGCGCCCTCTCCTCCGCGGTCCACGTCCGCTCCGGCCAAAGGCGAGCCGCCTAAAGTTGCTGCCAAGAGCGCGGCGACGGGCGCCGAAACGCCGCCAACCGAAGCCGAAGAGGAAGCCCTGGAAGAAGAGCAATCCCCGGTCAACGGTCGCTTCCTGCTGTTTAACGCCACGCCGAGTTGGGCCGTCAGTGCCGTCGTGCACTTCGTGATGTTCATCATCCTGGCGCTGATTCCCCAGCCGGAGCGTGAGAAGTCCGACGTCACCACGATCAGCGCGACGCCGCCCGAAGTCGTGGAAGAGATCGAGGAATTCAAGAGTGACAAGATCGAGTTGAATCTGGATCCAACGACAGCGATCGTCACCAATGCCAGCAGCGAGGCGATTCAGTCTCTGACCTCCGACATCGCTGAAGTCACCGAGACGCCGATCGTGGCGAGCGACGTGGAAGCCGCGCCAATTTCCGTCGAGCTGAGCGAGTTCGGCGAGGCAGTAGCGCCGAAGAGCAGCCTCACCAAACAGATCGGAGCCTACGGGGGCACCGGGCTCGATAGCCGCAGCCCTGCCATGCGTGCTCAGCTCGGCGCGACTAGCGGCGCTAACGAGGCCAGCGAGCGGTCGGTGGCCAGAGCGCTCGAGTGGTTCGCCAAACATCAGCTTCCCGACGGCGGCTGGAACTTCGATCACCGGCTTGGTCCGTGCAACGGCCGGTGCAGCGAACCAGGCCGATTGTCCGACTGCCGCACGGGCGCTACCGCCATGGCCCTGTTGCCCTTTCTGGGCGCGGGACAGACGCACAAAGAGGGCAAGTACAAGGAAGTGGTCACCCGCGGCCTGTATTTCCTGACCGCCCAGATGAAGCAAAAGAACATGGGCGGAATGGTGACCGGCGACCTGGCCCAGGGCGGTGGGCAAATGTATTCGCACGGCCTGTCGGCAATCGTCCTGTGCGAAGCCTATGCCATGACGCAGGATGCTGGCCTGCGCGGACCGGCGCAGCTTTCGCTCAACCACATCATGTATGCCCAGGACCCGGTTGGCGGCGGCTGGCGCTATCAGCCGCGGCAACCGGGAGACACATCCGTCGTCGGCTGGCAGCTGATGGCGCTGAAATCCGGGCACATGGCCTACTTGCAAGTTGACCCGCGGACGATCAAAGGTGCGACTCATTTCCTGGACAGCGTGCAGATCGAAAGCGGCGCCAAGTACGGCTACGTCGAACCAGGTGGCGGTCAGGCGACCACCGCCGTGGGCCTGCTGTGCCGCATGTACCTGGGCTGGAAGAAAGACCACCCGGCGCTGAAGCGGGGCGTCGAACAGATGAGCGCCTGGGGCCCCTCGGGCTCCAAAGGCGGCGGCGCTAACATGTACTACAACTACTACGCCACGCAGGTAATGCGGCACTACGAAGGAGAGACGTGGGACAAGTGGAACAAGGAAATGCGCGACTGGCTGATAAGCAGCCAGGAATCGAATGACAAGCAGCACTCCTTCGGCAGTTGGCACATTAACGGGGATCACGGCGCCGATTCCGGCGGACGCATCTATTGCACGTCGCTGGCAACGATGATCCTGGAAGTCTACTACCGGCACATGCCGCTGTACGCCAAGCAGGCGGCGGAAGATGAGTTCCCGCTGAAGTAGCGACGCTCCGCGCGAAAACAACGTTCTTAGCCGGAGGACAACGTCCTCCGGAAACCGGCATGCGTCCCGGAGGACGTTGTCCTCCGGCTAAGGTCCATTGCTACGGCCTGGCTGTGACTACCGCCGGCTCTTTCGCCGCTTCGCTTTTGGGCGTTCGCTGCGCGAATTTGAGATACCCGCCGATCAACACCATCACCAGCGCCAGCGCCAGGTTCACGTTCATCCACAGCGGCGCATTGGCCTGAAACTTTTTCGCCGTGGCGCTGCGGCCGGCCAGGAAGCTGGCGAAGAGAAAGATGGGCAGTGCCAGGATGAACTTGATCCCGACGATCATGTTGTACTGCTTGTTATTGACTACGCCGCTCAGCTCGTAGTTCATCGGGATCAGGATCATGTTCGCGATGCCGCTGATCAGCAGCAGGGCTGCGGCAATCATGACGAACTTCGCCCAGCGGCCGCGAACCTGGTCGTGGATGTTCTGCCGTGTTTTTTCATCCAGGCTGGCGACGGTCGGCGCGAGGGCGAACCGCATGAAGATCGTGCCCCCCATGAGCGCGATGGCGCCCAGGATGTGCATGTAGCGGAGGATGAGGAGCAGCCAAAAGAGCGAGTCGTTCATGGTTGTGTCTTTCGATCGCAGTGAGCGCCTGGGGCCGCGAAACGGGTTCGGGAGTCGTTTTCGGCCAATGGCACGGATTCAATCGAAGTCGTCGGCCGAAAGCGACTCCCGACCCCTTCGCCCGGCCTATCGTATCACTCGGCCAACTTGCGCGCCAGTGCCAAGGCGGCTTCTTTCGTGCTGACTTTGCCCTCAAGTTGCGCATCCCGCACCGCTTCCAGGATCAACCTGTATCTCGGCCCCTGCGGGATGCCGGCAGCGAGCAAGTCATCTCCGCTAATCAGCGGCGGTGGATCGAGCTGGTCGGCCGGCAAGAGGAGCATCTGGCGACAGTGATCAACGGAGGCAGTCGTGCCGTCGAGGACGGTGGCCACTGCCGCCGCGTAGTCGAGCAGCTCGCCGATCCGCGGCGCGATCAAGATCCGCTGTAGCCTTGGCCAGGGGAGCTGCGGCGCCCGGCGGATGAGCGACTCTTCTGCCAGTAATTTATGTACGCCGCCGGACTCTTCGTTGGACAGCGACAGCCCCCAGCAAATTTGCCCAGCCAGTTCCAGCCGCGGCTCGCCGGCTTCACCCAAGTCGCGCAGCATCGCCGCCAACGCCATGGAAAACGTCGGTTCAGCCAGACGATCCAATATGGCCAGCTTGTTCTCCCAAGTGTGTGCCGGCTCGTTTTCAGGCGGCGCCATGGCAGCCGAGGCGACCTCAGGAAAAACCACCTCCAGCAGACGTGAATCTCGCATGAGCTGCATAGCCCGCTTCCGCTGCGGGTGCACGAGCATCCGCCGCAGCTCACTGGCAATCCGCTCGACGCTGACCACGGTGAGTTCGTCCGCCTGCTGTCGGATCGCGACCAGCGTCTCGGAATCGAGAGCGAATTCAAACGTCGCCGCGAAGCGAATTGCCCTCAGCATGCGCAGCTTGTCCTCGGCGAACCGCTGCCGAGGGTCGCCAATCGCCCGCACCACGCGGTTTTCCAGGTCCTGCTGCCCCCCGACGTAATCGATCACCCTTTCCAGCAGTGGGTCGTAGAAGATGCCGTTGATCGTGAAGTCGCGGCGCTTGGCATCTTCCTCGGCATTCGTGAAAGTCACGCCGCTGGGATGCCGGCCGTCGAGATACTCGGCATCGCGGCGAAAAGTGGCGACTTCAATGTGGCCGGCGCCTTTCGGTCCGAGCACGCTGATCACACCGAATGCCGCCCCAATGGGAAGAGTCCGCTTCGAGCCGAATATTTCGCGGATCTGCTCTGGATGGGCGCTGGTGGCGACGTCGTAGTCTTTTGGCGTCAAACCGAGGAGTTGATCGCGCACGCACCCGCCGGCCCACAGGGCTTCGTGTCCTTTCGCGCGCAGTCGGCCTACGACCTCGACGGCGAACTGGCGCATCTTGGCGAAGTCAAGCGGTGGCGGCATGGCCGAAGAGCGCGTCCGTAGTGTGGAAAACTTTTGAGATGTTCGTTACCCTTCCCAGGAAGGATTCTAGCGACTCCCTCTTGGTTCGGGTCTCCAATGAGCAACGCGCCTGCCCCCTTGCCCTTTGACATTGACGTGCATTCGGTCAAGCAATGGCTGGATGCGGGTGACTCCGCGTTTCTGCTGCTGGACTGCCGCGAGCCGGCCGAACATGCCACGGCCCGCATTGCGGGAGCGACACTGATCCCCATGAAGACGATTCCGGCGGAAATTGATCAGCTTGGGCCCTATCGGCAGGGCCGCATCGTCGTTCACTGCCACCATGGCGGACGCAGCGCTCGCGTGGTTCAGTGGCTGCGTCAGCAAGGGTTTGAAAATGCCCAGAATATGGCCGGCGGCATCGACGCCTGGTCGCTGGAAATCGATTCGTCCGTGCCGCGGTATAAGTAGGACAGGTTTCCAACCTGTCCAGATTGTTTGGGACAGGTTGGAAACCTGTCCTACGTGCCCCTTGCTCCGAGAGACGATTTTGGCCTAAACTTGACGAACCGGGAGGCTGCGCTGCGCCTCATTCGGATGGTCTGCGGCTGTGGCGGAATTGGCAGACGCGCTAGATTCAGGTTCTAGTGGCCGCAAGGTCGTGGAGGTTCAAGTCCTCTCAGCCGCACTCAAACAGGTCCATCGAGCCGCCTTTTTTGGCGGCTTTTTCTTTGCGCTCGCCGAAACGACGGGTGGCGGCTGGCCCGGCATTCGAGCAATTCAATTCGCCGTAATCTATTTAGTATCAATAACTTGCGATCGCTACACTGCTACACCGCCAGAAGGCAGCCGCTAATACTGTTAGTTAAGCTAATAGTCGGTCCGCAAAAAATAACCTCCAATGATTGACGACAGACTGGGTGACGGTTACGTTTACTCCCTGGCCGCGAGAGATTGTCGCGGTCGATCGGATCGCATTGCATGGAAGGCGCCGGCGGGGGGAAACATCGCCGGCAAATTGCCGAACGGGGTTCCTTTTTGGGCCAGCTGGGTAGCACTGTCGCTCCCCACGGACTCGACAGCGCCGGATGAACGTCAAATCCCTCAAGGTCTTTTGCGACGTCGTCGCCCGCCGCAGCTTTTCGCGCGCCGCGGACGACAACGGCATTTCGCAGTCCGGGGCCAGCCAGATCGTCAACCACCTGGAGGAGCATCTGGGGGTCAAGCTGATCGACCGCACCAAGCGGCCGTTCGTGCTCACCCCTGAAGGGGAGGCTTATTACGAGGGGTCCCGCAAGCTTGTGCAGCGGTACTTCGCCCTCGAGGAAGAGGTCAAGACCTTGCACGAGGAGGTCTCCGGGCGGGTGAGCGTGGCCTCGATCTACTCCATCGGCCTGTCGCACATGAACCGATTCGTGCAGAGCTTTCTCAAGCGGTTCCCCAAGGCCAATGTTCGGCTGCAATACCAGCATCCGCGGCGAGTCTACGAGCTGGTCGAATCGGATCAGGTCGATCTGGGTCTGGTGAGTTACCCTCGCTCGACTCGCTCCCTCAAAGCCACTGCCTGGCGGGAAGAGCCGATGGTCGTGGTTTGCGCGCCCGATCACCCGCTGGCCAAGAAGAGCGAAGTGCGGCTGGAGGACCTGCACGGGCTCGACCTGGTGGCGTTCGATCCCGACTTGGAAATCCGCGACGAGATTGACCGGGCGCTGGCTAGCCGCGGCGTGGAAACGCGCGTGGCAATGGAGTTCGACAATACGGAAACGATCAAGCGTGCAGTCGAGATCAATGCCGGCGTGGCCCTGCTGCCGCGTCCGACCGTCGAGCGGGAGGTGCAGTCTCGGGCGCTCGTGGCCTTGCCGCTGGCCGGGATGGCGCTGAACCGGCCGATCGGCATTATCCAGCGGCGCGGCAAGGACCTGGGGCAGACTGCCAGCCGCTTCCGGCAGCTCCTCTTGAAATGGCCGTCGCTCTCGGCGGATGATGCGGCCAGCGCTCCTTTTGAAATCGCCGCTGTTGACGACCACGAGCTCCCTGTGGGGGCCCGGCGCGATTCAGCCGCCGCACCCACGGCGGATAGCCATATTCCCGGTGGCCAGGAAGGCCGGCCGGCGCGGGTCATGGCCGACGTGAACATAGCGGACGTGAAACACGGGAGCGCCTCATCCAGCGGCGTCTCGCGGGCCAAAGCGTAGCTCTTCGCCGCGGCCCACACGAATGAGCCCGCGGCGCTCTGGGAGACATTTCGATGACGATGTCGAACCACATCCGGCGACCGAGCGGACGTCCCGAAAAGCACGGCCTGTACGACCCGGCCAACGAGAAGGATAGCTGCGGGGTAGGTTTCATCGCCAATATCAAGGGCGTGCGCAGCCACAGCATCGTCCGCGATGCCTGTGAAGCGCTGCGGAACATGAATCACCGCGGCGCTTGCGGATGCGAGGCCAACACTGGCGACGGCGCCGGCATCCTCACCGCGATTCCCGACGAGCTGATGCGTGCCGAAGCGAAGCGGCTGTTCGGGGTCGACCTGCCAGAGATCGGCCGCTATGCCGTTGCGCAGGTGTTCCTTCCACGCGACGCCCAGGAACGGGCCGCCTGCAAGCAGACATTGGAAAAGTACGTCGCCAGGCAAGGGCAACGGTTCATCGGCTGGCGTCCGGTGCCGACCGACGTCAAAAAAGCTGACATCGGCAAGACCGCGCAGGCCGGCGAGCCGGTCATTGAACAGCTATTCATTGGCGCCTTCGAGGAACTGGACCGCACGGCGTTCTGCCGCGAACTGTACCTGATTCGCAAGCAGGCCTACCACGAAATCCGCGTGGCCGGCCTGAAGCAGCAGGACATGTACTACGTGTGCAGCTTCAGCTCGCGGGTGATCATCTACAAAGGGCAACTTACCGCCTTGCAGCTTGTGCCGTATTTCCTCGACCTGGCCGACCCGCGGTACACCAGCCACCTGGCGATGATCCACTCGCGGTTCTCGACCAATACGTTCCCGTCGTGGGAGCGGGCGCAGCCGATGCGCTTCATGTGCCACAACGGCGAGATCAACACGCTCCGCGGCAATGTCAACTGGATGCTGGCCCGCGAAGGGCTGATGAAGTCCGAGCGTTTTGGCGACGAGTTCAACAAGCTTTTGCCCATCGTGGACCTGGCGACCAGCGACAGCGGCATGTTCGATAACGTGCTGGAGCTGCTGCTCCTGGCGGGCCGCTCGCTGCCGGAAGCGGTGATGATGATGATCCCCGAGGCCTGGCAGAACCACGAATCCATGCCGGAGAGCAAGCGCGCCTTCTACGAATACCACTCCTGCCTGATGGAGCCGTGGGATGGTCCGGCCAGCGTGGTCTTCACCGACGGCCGATATATCGGCGCGGTCCTGGATCGCAACGGTTTGCGGCCGAGCCGCTACTACCTGACCAGCGACGACCGGGTGATCATGGCCAGCGAAGTGGGCGTATTGCCGGTCGATCCAGGAATCGTCAAGGAGAAGGGGCGGCTCCAGCCGGGGCGAATGTTCCTGGTCGATTTCGAGCAGGGGAAGCTGATTCCCGACGACGAACTCAAGAAGGAATACGCCTCAAAGCGGCCCTATGCCGAGTGGCTCCGCAACCAGCGGGTCGAGCTGAAGGATCTGCCGCTGGCCGACCAGTCACACGGCTTTGATCCCGAGACGCTCCTGCCGCGGATGCAGGCTCTGGGTTACACCGTTGAGACGATGCAGTTCATGTTGTTGCCGCTGGTCCACGAGAAGCGCGACCCGGTCGGCTCGATGGGGAATGATTCATCGCTGGCGGTCCTCTCCGATCAGCCGCGGATGCTGTACGACTATTTCAAGCAGCTCTTCGCGCAGGTGACCAACCCGCCGATCGACTCGATCCGCGAAGAGGTCATCATGTCGCTGGAGTGCTA
>DASRJP010000133.1:0-2988 GCA_035649415.1 Pirellulaceae bacterium
AGGGGTAAATGGGTTGCCCCAGGAAAACTTACGTTCGATTCGCACTCCGTGCCGCAGGTTGCGGGAAGTCGCCGCGGGGCGATTGCCGGTTGTAGTGAAGTTTCTGACTCTGCCCTTGCGGCTGGCCGCCGGTCACTGGGAGTCAAGCGGGTCCCGCTGGCGCTCCCCGCCGGCGATCGTCAACATGGCCCGCAGGTGCGTCTCTACCTCGTCTGGCGACAGCAGACGGACGCTGCCGTCGGCCATCGCGACTATCGCTCCCTCGACGTGATAACTGCCGATGGACGGCCCGTCTTTGGCATTGAGCGTGAGCTTGAGATCGTCGAAAGAGATGTCCCGCGGCTCCATCCAGTGGATGTCCGAGTCGCGGATTTCGACAACCAGGACGGTGTTGGATGTGCCGTCGATAATTTCGTCGAACTGTATCCCCTTGTTGACGTCCCAAGCTGTGCCGGGGCCGTAGATGGCGACATAGTTCGTCATGTTCGGCTTCGTGCGGCGGTCGGAGGCGCAGCGGAAAATATGCGCCGCCAGTTTGAGATTTTTGGGACCATTCCACGGTTGGGAGAAGTCATACCGTTGAGTTGTGACGTCGAGGTACGGAAATATGAGGATGCGCCAACTGTGCATCGGCTTGCCATCAACATCCGTGGTTATAACCGGGGGCAATGTGCCCCATACGGCATGATAAGAATGCATCGCGGCGCCGATCTGGTAAAGGTTCATGTTGCATTCGAACCGCTCCTTGGTGGACAAGAGTCGCCGCACGACCGGCATTGCAATGGCGAGGACCACCGACACCACAAGCACGGCCAGCAGCAGGTACCGGAGCGTAAACTGAAATGGCCGAGGGGGCTGGCTTTTTGCCGACTGAGGTTCGGCGTCGCTGTGCAATGGGGCGTCCATAATAGTTAAGGCAGGCGAGACGCCTGCCCCACGGTCAAAACGGAAACAGCTTGCGAATCTCCTCCACCGTCGGCTTGCGGCCGTATTCGCAGATTTCGAACGCCTCGGCATATTTTACGGCCTTTCCTTTATCCTCGCCGTACCACTGCGCGAGTGCCGCGCGGTACTTCTGTGCCTCGCTGGATTGCCGGCCGCTCCACTTCTCCTTGAGCCAGGCGCGGCGGCCCGCATCGTCGCTTGCCGGTGGCACGCCGCGGACGAACTCTTCGCTGCCGCTGGCGCCCCCTTCGTAAATTTGCGAGGCCAGCTCGTGAATCGCGTCGAGCTTCTGCTCGAAGACGTCATCGATCGAGACCGCAATGTCCGCCTGGAACGGATACGGCTTTTGAAAGCCGTCGCTGGAAAAGAGGAACACCGGGTTCTTCACGAGGTGGGGCGTGTCGGGACAGATGAACGGCACGGTGACCATGAATGCCGCGTCCTGCACGAGCACGCCGACGTAGCGATGGTCGGGGTGATAATCCCACGGCCGGTGGGAGATGACGACGTCGGCCTTCCACTGGCGAATGACCCGCGTGATCAGGCGCCGGTTTTCCAAAGAAGGAACCAGCTCGCCGTCGTGAATGTCCAGGACCAGGCTGGTGACGCCGAGCTTCTTGGCCACTGCGGCACTTTCGGACGTGCGGCGCTGGGCCAGCGGGCCGCCGGCCATTTGCCAGTGACCGATGTCGCCGTTGGTCACCGAGCACAGCAGCACGTGATGGCCCGCCTTGGCCCACTTGGCGGCAGTGCCGCCGGCTTTGAACTCGGCATCATCGGGATGCGCGCCGAAGACGACGATGCGGAGCTTGCTGTCGTCTGGCGGCGGTACAAGATCGGCGGCGGCGGCAAAGGAGGCGGTAAGCAGGATGGCGGCGAGCGTGAGTAGTCGCATGGCTGGGCTCCAGAGGGACGAGGGTTCGGGGTTCAGGTTCAGAGGTCGGAGGTCAGATGTCAGCGTAATGGAATTCCAACACGATGGATTGCCAATTGCCAATTTGCAATTGGCAATGGCAAATTTGCAATTGCCGGCAGCAACGATGCCACCCCCGACTTCACTTGTGCGCCCCTTGAACCCTGAACCCTGAACCCTTGGCCTGCTATCCTGGATGGCCTCGAATCACCTCCGCACGGAACTACCCCATGAAACTCGCCTACTTCGACTGTCCCAGCGGCATTAGCGGCGACATGACCCTCGGCGCCCTTGTTGATGCCGGAGTGGACATGGCCGCCATTCAGGCCGGCATCGATTCGCTCGGTTTGCCGAGCTGCAAGCTCGTCAGCGAGGAAGTGAAACGCAAGGGCTTTCGCGGGCTGAAGGTCAGCGTCCAGCACGAGCCCGAGCACGCCCATCGGCATTTGCACCACATTACCGAGAAGATCGACGCCAGCAGCGTGCTCACGCCGGCCCAGAAGGACCTGGCCAAGCGGATCTTCACTCGGCTGGGTGAGGCCGAGGCGAAGGTTCACGGCACGACAATCCGCAAGGTCCACTTCCACGAAGTCGGCGCGGTCGATTCGATTGCCGACATCGTGGGGAGTGCGATCGGGCTGACGCTTCTTGGCGTCGATCGGATCGTCTGCTCACCGATTCCCACTGGCAGTGGCTTTATCGAGATCGAACACGGGCGCGTAAGTATCCCCGCGCCGGCCACGACCGAGCTGCTCACGGGCATTCCGCTGGCTCCGTCCGTCGCCATGTGCGAGCTGACGACACCGACGGGGGCGGCGATCGTGGCCACGGTGGCCGACGAGTTCGGTCCACTGCCGCCGATGAAGATCGCCCGCGTGGGGCTAGGAGCCGGCGACCGGGACATGAAGGAGCAGGCGAATCTGTTGCGGCTGATTCTGGGCGAAGCGGACGGTCACGTCGTCAGCGATCAGGTCTGGGTATTGGAAACCAACCTCGACGACATCAGCGGCGAGATCATCGGCCACACCACGACGAAGCTGCTGGAGGCCGGCGCGCTCGACGTCTACACGACCAGCATTCAGATGAAAAAGAACCGACCCGGCGTGCTGCTGTCGGTGCTGTGCGGCGGC
>DASRJP010000134.1:0-13676 GCA_035649415.1 Pirellulaceae bacterium
CACAGCGTTTCAGTCTCTGGAAGGCGCCGGCTGGAATCTGAGTTCCAATGCCGACATCGGTGATGCCGACGGCATCGACGTGTCGCAGCTCTATCCTCACATTTCAGTTTTAGGCAGTGGAGACGACACGGTGGACTTCTATCGCGTCGATATTCCAATCAACTCCGTGGCCGTCTTTGACATCGACGACACGTCGGCCGGTTCCGACACGCAGCTTGATCTCTACGACGCCAACGGAAGCCTTGTCGAGACCAACGATGATGGCCGCACGTTGTGGGGAGCAGATGGCAGCGACGAAGATTACCTATTTGATCACGACTTGGATTCGAACACGCCAGACGTCCCTTTCTCATTCGACGCCTTTATCAGCGTCGGCATTATCACAGGTGGGACTTTTTACGTTCGCGTTAGCTCCCCCGGGGGCGGCGGGATACCCAGCGGCGAAGCCTATACGCTGAATGTCGCCGTCCAGAATCACTCCGTTGCCACTCCTACGACACCTCCAGTCATCATCAATGGCCAGGGTGGCTCCGACACGCTGAACATCGACCCCAGCGTCACTCCCGACGAGCTCTACCTCGGCAATGGCGCGTTTACCGGCACCTTCGGCGAGGATGAAGTCAGCTACACCGGGGTAGAAAACGTCAGCGCCACTGGCTCGTACAAAGTCGAGATCATTTTGGAAGCCTTTGGCCTGCAAGACGGCAGCCCCGACACGACGTTTATCCGCCCCGATGGCAGCGGCACAAAACTTCTGATCGACATCAACGGCGCGCTGATTTTCGCCGGAGCCATCGCCCACATCGATGATCCGCTGCACAACCAGGACATCACCGTGACGGGCACCAGCGACGCGGACACGGTGACGATCGCCAATACGCTGCTCAGTGCCGTCGTCTATGGTCAGGGGGGCAACGACACGATCTCGACCGCAGGCGGAAACGATTACGTCGCCGGTGGGACCGGCGACGACGTGATGAGCGGCGGCAGCGGCCAGGATCGGCTGTACGGGAACGACGGCAGCGACGAAATATCGGGCAACGGAGGCAATGATTTGCTGTCGGGCGGTGATGGCAATGACAACCTCACAGGCGGCGCCGGGCGGGATGTGCTGATCGGCGGCCTGGGAGCAGACACCGCATATGGAAACGGCGACAGCGATTTGTTTTTCGCCTCGGGTGCGAAGCACAACGTCAATTTTCCGACGGTGGACGGCGACAGCCACGCCGTATCGGATGCCAATGACGTCGCCATGCTGCAATTGCTGTCGGATTGGGGAGTCTTTGCGACCAACAGCTTTGTCAGCACCGGAAACGACGGCGAATTTGACCGGATGTTTGGCGGCGCCGGAGACGACGAAGGCGTGGGCGACGGTTCGTTCATCTTCGTCGAGCAACAACCCAACTGATGGCTGGCCCTGGAGTTGAGTCCCTGCCGACGAATTGACAGCCCTCGGAGATCCGACGATCTTGAGGACCTGCATTTGATTTGACAGCCAGACCCCCGGGTCGATAAGATAACAAGAGTATTCGAGGGAGGAACCGTGATGGTCCCTCCCTGGGTTTGCGAGTTGGTTCTGGTGCGGCCCAGCCGGGCCGTAACCCGCTTTCGCCGCTCGCGGTAATTGGCCGTCCCACCATCTTGCGCGAGAGCGAACCTATGATCCCTATTTCCCCCCTGTTTGCCATCTTTGGCATCGGGCAGACCGAGCTGATTATCGTCTGCATCGTCGTGTTGATTCTCTTCGGCCATCGCCTTCCCAGCGTCATGTTCTCGCTCGGCAAGGGGATCAAGGACTTCAAGAAGGGTATCAACACCCAGGACGACGACGAGGGTCAGACTCCCGCAGTGGCGAGCGACAAGAAGGACTAACCTCCACTTGTCGTCGGTGCGCCGCCGGCGAGCCTTGTCGCCGCGGCGGCATCGTTCCTCTCCTGTCGCCCTCCCTGACTGCGAGGTGTCTGTATGTTTGGCCTTGGCCCTTCCGAATTATTGATCGTCGGCATTGTCGCCATCCTGCTGTTTGGCAAAAACCTGCCGCAGGTCGCCGCGAAACTGGGCAAAACCTATCGCGAGTTTCGCCGCGGGTTGTCGGACATGCAATCGCAACTCGATATTACGGGCGAATTCACGTCCGAGGATAAGCGCTCGCGACCCAAGCCGCAGCGATCTTACAGTGACTACGACGACTACGACGATATTTCCGCCCCAAAATTTGAGCCCCCCCCTGCCCCGCCAGAGGCAACGTCTGGCGACGCAGCCTGAGGTCATTGACGTAGATTGCCGGGCCGCGCTTTGCGGCTCGATTATGTGACGAGTCGGTTCGTGTGCGGCCCAGCCGGGCTGCTTCGCGCTCTCGCCGCTCGCGGATGGTCCTGTTTTCTCTATTTGCGAGGGTGAAGCCATGTTTGGAATTGGACAGACCGAGCTCATCATCGTCTGCATTATCGTCCTGATTCTCTTCGGCAATCGCCTCCCGGGCGTGATGTTCTCGCTCGGAAAAGGCATCAAGGATTTCAAGAAGGGGATCAATGCGCCGGATGACGATAGCCAGGAAGTGCGCGCCGTGGCGGTGGAGAAGCGCCTTTGACTAGCGCCGCCGAATGACTAATGTGGCTGGGGCTGAGTCCGCGAAGCCCCGGCCAAGTAAAACCGGATCGTGGTGATGGTGGCGCGCCGCGTTCACACATGCCTCCAGAACGTCTCCTCCGCCAGCCCCAGCCGCCGGGCCGCCGGGCGGATCTCTTTGAGAAACCGCCGCGAGTCCGTCGGATACCCGGCCGTCGCCTTCAGCCCCGGCACCTGCCGCTGCCAGAAGGCATTGAAGGGAATCATCGCGATCTCGCGCAGGTACTTGGCCGCCATCGACGCCAGTGCCGTCGGCAGCATCCGCTCCCCTGCCATCAGGAACCGCATCTCGATCCTCCGCTGAGAGTGCGAAAAGCGATACACGCTCTCCGCCGGCCCCTCCCGCACCACCCGCACCCACGTGTCGCCAAACACGTGCTGGATCAGTGCCGCGTAGTAGTCCCGCCCGCCGTGCTTGTCGCAGGTGACCTGTACCTCGCTCCCCACCGGCACTCCCTCCAGTAACTCCGCCACCAGCTGCAGCGTCGTCAGCGACAGGACTTCCGCCTTGTTGCCGCATGCGCGTACCTGGTCGTTGAACAAATCAGGAAATACTGCCCGCGCCGCCAGCCGCGAGAACTGCACCTCCGCCGCTTCAAGCCCGCTCGCCAGCATCGCCGATGCCGCGGCAATTTCCTCCGCTGTCACATCGCGCGGCAATGACAGTGCAAAGCCCTCGTGCCAGGCGTGACATGCCAGATCGGAAGCGGGAACGCCGGCCAGCGCCGGCCAGAGCGAATCCCAATCGCCGCTGGCCGCGCCGCAGTGCCCCAGCACCGCCAACACGACCCGCTCCAGTGCCGCCAGCCCACACCCGGGCTTATAGAGCACTTTGGAATCAGCAATCGGCAGCCGCCGCTCATCGGGCCCCGGCGCCACGCAATGCTCAAGCAGCCGATACAAATCTTCCGCGCCGTTCCCCTTTGGCGCCTGCCACACGCTGGCTCCCACCACCAGCGGCCCCAAATTGGGACCATACCCGGCTTCGTCCGTGCCGATGAAAAAAGGCATGGGGAGGCATTGTAGCGAGTCAGGGCGGGAGTGGTGAGTCGTGAGTGGTGAGCGGTTGGGCGAATGCGGAGTGCGGAATGCAGAGTGCGGAGTTCTGAGCTGCAGGCTCCGAGAGAGATCGGTCGTGAAACGACAGCGTGAGGGCACCCAGCCGCCGACACCGGAACGTGGCAACGAGTGCCGCAACTTCCGGCACTGAAAGTCACCGGCGAGAGGCCAGGGAAACGCCCTGGGAAACCGGGCGAAGGTAACCCCGATGCGCGAGCGACTACCGCGGGCGTCGTTTGAGCCGGCGGTCGGAGCTGATCAGCCCCAGGCGATTGAGCTCGGTAAGATCGCGCTGAATGCTGATGGGATTTGTGACTCCGAGCTTCTCCTCCAGGGCGCGAATTGAAAGCCGCTCGCTCGATTGGCCAATCAATGCCAGAATCTGACGCTGCCGCGGTGTGGTTTGGTTTGGCATGAAGCACGTCCTTGGTGTAATTGTGAGTTTGAGCGGCAGCAGCGGGCGCCGCTCATGTCGCCGGCCTCGCGTGCTCGCCGAAATCAAGTTCGATCGCGGCAACTAGCGTTACCGATTGCCGTTGCGACGTCCATTTAGTACCTGACCACCGGCTTGACGGTCAAGTTATCGATCACGCGCCGCACGCCCATCACCGAGTTGGCGACCTGAACCGCGGAATTCTTCTGATGGGGATACTGCACGAGACCGGAAAGAGTTACCTCTCCGCGTCTGGTCTGCACGGTTACCTGCGACGGCGAGTTGATGCCGCGATTGGAGAGCTTCTGGGCGACTTGCTGGTCGATGGTGCGATCGGGAATCTGTTGCATGGGGTTGACTCGGGAAGAGAAAGGGAGGCGTGGTTCACGCCCGGGGGCATGCTGGCGGGAAAAGCGCGGCCGCAGTCGCAGACGAACCGCCGCGCCGGCACGCAGCGCCCGCAACCGGAGCATCGCTTGCTGAAACCGCCGGGCTTTGCCGCGGCTGTTTTCTTGGCCGGGCGGAGTTGGCGCAGCTTGGCATCGGCGAGATGCACGGCGCACTGGGGATGGATTCCCGCCGCAGAGTACGAGACCTTGCCGCACACGGGGCAATTCGGTCGTTCGCGCGCGCCGGGAATTAGCGCAGGGGTCATGGGAGCCACTCCGGTCCACAAGGTCGTTTCCAGCTCGCCGCGAGGGCGCAGAGAGTCATCGGCAAGGAGTTGGGTCCGGCGCCGATGCAGCCGCTGCAAGCGGAAAGTTCCGCTTGTCCTCGGATCTATGGAGGAGGGCTAAGGAGTTTTTCAGGCTGCTGCGAAGTCAGCCTTCATAGATGAAGATAGATACAGTATGCACCATCCGCGCATCGATGGCAAGCGGCAGCGGCGAAATCGGACGCGGCGCGCCTCATTGCCGTAATTGTACGCGCCCCCCACTACGGCGATTCTTCCATCCGGTCGTTGTTTTGGCGCAGATAATAGAGCGCCTCCTGCCGCGATCTGAAACGGAGCGCCCGCTCTGGGTCGGCCTCCCACGCCTCGCCGCTCCAGCAGTCGTCAAACGTGGTCACGCCGGGGACGCGCGGAGCCGTGTCGCGGGGACCGCGAATGTCCGACTCGCGAACGTTGCGCACCAGCAGCCAGCGATCCCCCGATTCCCAGGCGACAATCATGGCTTTCGCCTTCTGATTCGCGGATGTGCTCCCCGGGAATTCTCCGGCACGCCAGGGAAAAGGCAACCATGGGCCTGACGCAGCACCTGCTTCGAGGGCCCCTATCCTACTCAAACACCAAGAGGCCAAATCCCTCCGGCCGCACTTGGACATCGGCCGGCTGCGTGGCCGATTGAAAACCAACGTTGGGAATGATCCGCTGAATGCCGACAGCCCAGGCGTCGCGGACCTTGGGCGACTGCCAGGCGATTTGCCGGTGGGCAATGGCAATCTCCGCCGTCCAGTAGTCGTTGTCCCCGCCGCGGGCGACGTACCAGGTGGGGTTCCACGTCGCATCGCCGAACACACGGTCGCTGGTGAAGCCGCGACAATCGACCGCCAGCGTCCAGTACGTGGCGTAATCGCGGTCGATGTCGAAGTGAAACTCGACGCGGTCGCGGGTCGCCAGGTCGGCATCGTGCGCGCGAGGCGAGTCGTCGAGCGCGTAATCTCCCCCGTCCGCTTTGCGGCAGCTCACAGCGATATACAGGTACTCTTCGTCGAATGCCACGGCGACGCCCGCCGGATATTCCTCGCGATCGTGCGTTTGACTTGCCAGCGTCGCTTGCCGAGCGGTTTTCCAAAGCTCGTCGTCCAGCCGCCCGTCCAGTTTGGGTCGCTGAGTGGTCGAAATGCAGGAGACGATGGTCTTCGGCGGCACTCCCCTGCCCTGCTCCAGGCATTGCTCGGCGACAGCGCACCGCGCCCAAGGATCGTCGTGAGCGCTATTGGCCAGGCTGGTAAAAAACTGCTGCGCTTGCTTCCCCTGGTCGTGAGCCTTGTAAGCCGACAGGAGCGGAAAGCGGAACCGCGGATCGGCAAAGAGCGCGGGGCTGGTGCGTTCCACCAGCTTGCCCACGGCCAGCGCTCGGCCCGCCCGGTCGGCCAGCCGCGTTTCGCCTTTGGGACTCGCCGACGGCGGATTCACTTCTGTCTCCAGGCTGGCGACGCGAACATCGGACGCTTGTCCCGCGCTCGCCTTGGCCGCTGGCGCCGGCGCCGCGGCGGGCGACTGCTTGCGCAGCCGCAGAGCCATCTCGCGGCTGCTGTAGCACTGCACGAGCCACAGCGCGGCGGCATCGGCCAGCGGGTGCTGCGGGTAGCGCTGGAGCAAAAGCTGCATCGTTTCGGCAGCCGCTTCTGACTGCCCGACCTGGTGGTATCGCCGCGCGACCTGAAACAGAATCTCTCCCGCCCCGCGATCGCCGATCCCTTCGGTAAGCTCGTCGAGCTGCGCGAGCATGGCCCCGGCTTGCGATGGGTCCTGCCCAACCCGCGTCAATAGCTGCTGGACGTTGTGCCGCTTTTGTGCCGCGCGGGCGAATTTGTCGAGATCTCCGGCTGGCGGCTCGATGCTCTGGCGGCGGGCTTCACCTCCAGGCAACAGCACCACTCCGCTGAAGACGTCGCGCCGGCCCGTGTTCTGCGGCAGATGATCGACCAAGAGCGACAGACCGATGCTGATTGGCACCGGCTGGACTTCCTCGACCAGCAGGGACCGGCCCGACTCAGCCACGTCGGCCAGCGAGCGAGCCAGGCGAGCCGACCATTGCGAGGGGGTAAAGTTTACGGTCCCCTGGCGGCTGCCGCTTTGCACGCTGAATACCTTCTTGACCTTCCAGGCTTCCAGGCCCTGCGCATCGTGCTGCTCGGTGTACGCGCTGGCATCGGCCGCCTTTTCGACGGCGTCGAGAACGATCTGATTGGTCAGGTGCGCCAGGGGATCTTCCCCGCGCGGGCTGACGTTTTCCGTGATTACCACCTCTGGCCGCCAGGTGCGGATGCGGCGGACCAGATGTTCCTCCAGAAGCGCGGCGGCCTTACCCTCGGTGGCCTGGTTCCAGTGATCCATCACTGCCTGCGGCGTCAGCGCCAGCCCCTCGGCCGGCAGTGGAAAGCGCCAGCACGTGCTGGCGTGCGAGCCGCCAGCGGCGACGACGGCTTCGCGGTTGCGCTGCGCCTCCAGGCCGCGCCGCGGCTCGGCCCCGACTGTTGCACTTCGCCCCAGAATCTCCACAGCGGTCAGATACCCTTCGCTGGCCGACTGCTGCGCCAGGACTTCCAGCGGGACTCGCTGCGGAGCGCTGAAGATTCCCAACATCGCCGCCCGAGCGCCGCCGCTGCGCTGGACGCGCCAGGTTCGGCCGCCGTCGCGCGTCGCGAGAATGGCACCCAGCGCGCCGACCGCCCAGCCGCGATTCTCATCGACAAACGAGAGAGCTTCGATAGGTACGCGCTGCTCGGTGCGAAATGTCTCCCAGCTCTGGCCGCCGTCGGCAGAGTGCAGCACGCACGTTCCCGGATTGCCGGCCACCCAACAGTGCGACCCGAATGCCGCCAGCGCGCGATAGTCAAAGCCCTCGGCCCCAGGTGGCAATGGTCCGCTGGGCGCCGCCCAGGTGAAGCCGCCGTCGCTCGTGGCGAGAATCTGTCCCCCATCGCCGACGAGCCACCCCGCCTGCTGGCCGGCCAGGACCAGTCGCCGCAGCGGGCGCGGGCCCAAGTTGCCGGTGCGGGAGGGGCGCACCTGCCCAGGGCCGGTGATTGCCGTCTGGCCGCCGCTGTCGGCGAGCACTCCGCTGTTGTCGTCGCGGAAGTCGGCCGCAGTCCAGCCCGCCGTATTCCCCTTGGGGACGGGGGTCCATTCGCGGCCGCCGTCCTCGGTGCGGAAAATGCCGCTGGCATAAAGCGGCGACGCGTCGCCGGCGGCCCAGCCGCGTCGCACGTCGCTGAACTTGACGTGCTTGAGCGCTGGAAGGGTCTTGTCGGGAATCAATTCCCAGGTGCGGCCGCCGTCGCGCGTCCGCAGCACGACGCCGCTGGTGTGATGCGTGTAAGGGTGCGTCCAGCCGCCGACCGCCCAACCGTTGAGCGTGTCGAGAAACTGCACGCACTCGAGTCGGCAAGTGGTCGGCGAGCGCTGAAGCTGCCAGTTGCGGCCGCCGTCGCTGGTGGCCCAGATGACCCCGCGATCTCCCACTGCCCAGCCATGATCGGCATCGACGAAGCTGACGCTGGTCAGCTCGGCATCGGCCAGCATCGGAGCGGGCGAAGGGAGAGGCTGAGCGAGAACCGCGGCGGAGCCCAGAAGAAGAGCCAACAGTGAAGTGCAACCACGGTGCAGCATGACATCCCTCCTTGGAGTCGAACCGGTAATCTTAGAGCGGTCGTGCCAGCAGCCCTAGGTCGAAACGCTGGTCTAAATCCGCCGTTGCTAGCATGCCGATGGAAATCACCCCCTCGCCTTGGTACGATGCCAGACCGTTGCCCAGGACCGCGTTACTCTCTGTTGGCAGAAGTGCAAAATGATCAATGCAAACTTTTCCCAGCAACAGCCGCGCATGGTTTGACGCAATACCTTCCTTCGTTGTTGTCCCTCCACAAACCGAGGAATGCCTATGTCACTCTCCCGCCGACGTTTTATGGTCTTTTCCGCCGCCGCCGCTACTGGCGCGACGTTCTTCGATGCGCCGCGAATCCTCAGGGCCGCGGGATTGAACCTGGCGGACGACCCGTGGGGCGGTTTTCCACTGGGAGCGCAGAGCTATTCGCTGCGGGAGTTCAACACGGTCGAATGCATCCGCCACATCCAGGGAATGGGATTGCACTTCGTTGAGTTCTTCGCCAAGCACCTCGATCCCGCCGCCAGCGACGAGCAGATTGCCGAGACGCAGAAGCTGCTCAAGAGCGCCGACATCAGGATCAGCGGCCACGGCGTGCACGGCTTTACCAAGGACCATGAAAAGAACAAGAAGCTGTTCGACTTCGCCAAGAAAATCGGCGTGAAAGTGATCACGGCCAATCCGGAGCACGATTCGTTCGACAGCCTGGAAAAGCTCGTGGCCGAGTACGACATCAAGATCGCCATTCATAACCATGGACCCGGCGCGCTGTACGACAAGATCGACAGCGTCGTCAAGGCGGTCGAAGGACGGCACAAGTGGATCGGCGCCTGCGTCGATACGGGTCACTTCCTCCGCAGCGGCGAAGATCCGGTGAAGGCGGTCCGCGAGCTGGGCCCGCGCGTGTTTGCGGCCCACATCAAGGACGACGTCGAGCTGGGCCGCGGCAGCAAGAACGTCGTGATCGGGAAAGGGAAGCTCGACGTCGTGGGACTGTTCAAGGCGCTCCGCCAGATCAAATTCCCCGCCGACGGCTCACTGTCGTTGGAATACGAAGCCAATCCGCAGAACCCGATCGATGACATGAAGGCCTGCCTCGTGGTTGCAAAGGAAGCGATCGCCAAGTCGGCATGATCTCCCGTGCAAGTAGCAGGCGCACTCCGTGTGCCGTCAATCCGCGCCGACGGCAGGCAGAGTTTGCCTGCTACTCATTTTTGATTGTCTCAAACTCTACCCAGCGGGTCTGAACGTTTTTGCCCGTGGGAAGGTTCCATAACGGATCATCGTTACCCGAGTCGAAGACATGCGACTCGCGGTGCTCGCCGCCATCGTCCTCCCAGGCGAAGGTCACGCGCGTCTTGTCCCGACTGGCCGTGCGATAGACCAGGTGTGCCTCGGCGCGGGCCACGTTCTTGCCGCCGTCAGTGGAAAAGCGGACCAGCACGCTCGCTGCGCCTTTTGAATCGACAACCGCCGATCCCCAGCAGAAGCTCTGCGACCAGAAATCCGCCGGCTGATCGCCGCGGCGGGTGATTCGCCAGTCGGCGACGATCGGTCGCCACGACTTTCCCTGGTCCGACGATAACTCGATGGCATATTTCACGTCGGCACTTGGTGGATTGCCAGACTGAAAATGGCCTGCGGCGTGCACTTCCAGCGCCGGCTCGCCTCGCGGCGCAGCTACCTCTAGTGTGACCGTCGGCGAGCCGAACTTGCCGGCAACCACGTGCGCCTGGGCCTGCGGCAGATTCGGCCCCGCGGAAACGACGCCGCGCCCCGACGCCTCAAACTGCACCGCCGTGCCGCCATCTTTCAGCCGCGGCAATATCGCGGCATTCGCCTGGCAGACGGTGGTGATCGTCACGTCGGCATTGGTCAACTCATTGGCCGCCGCCATGAACCGGAGAAGATACTGGCGATGCCCTTTGACTTTGTCGGTCAAATCCAGCGAGTCGGTCAACTTGCCACACCATTTCCACATCTGCCCCTGGTCCACCGAAATCATGACGATGCAATCCGCCCGTCCGCGGACGACAAGGCCGTTTTTTCCACCCGCATCGTAAACTCCCCACGGTTCGTCATTCGGCGGCGTAGCACCGATGATGTACGGCGCATAAAACTCGAAGGTCACCGACCGCTCGTTTTCGGCAATGATCCCTTCTCGGTAACTCCCATCAGCAAAATTCGGCCTGTAGGTATAAACCGCGTTGCCGTAGCGCGCCTGGCCCGGCTTGTACCCCGTCCCGTCGCGCGAGCCGTGCATTTTCTCCGGCTGGTTGACCCACGTCATCGATCGCTCGGGGCCGGGAATGCCGGCAGTATTGTAGTTGCGTCCCCAAAAGACGAACGTCTTTCCGTCTTCGAGTCCCGGCTGGTGATACCGCCGCAGCGTCTCGCCTCGACGGAGGTGCACCAGCGGCGGCACTCCTGCGTAGCCGGACAAGTACTCGGCGACGGCATAGGTGCTGTAGCTGCTACCGTCTCCCGGATGCAGGCCGCAGACCAGCCAGCCCTGCTGCCGCCCGGGCAGAAAGTTGCGATCGGTGAGCCGCTGCCAGTCGCGCTGCACCTCGGCCAGCGACAGGAGCGATTCTCCCTTGGCGTCAAAGATTACGGTGGAGATGTCATGGTCGAGCAGAGCCCACTTTCCGGCGCCGTAGGGGCCGCCGGTGAGAAAAACCTCGAACGAGTTGTGCCCCGTGACGCCGACACCGCGGCCCCGATTGTGGCCCAGCAGCGCCTGCATTTCCGCCGTCCACTGCGAATGGGTTGTGCCGCACAGGCCGAAGCCGTGGGCAAACAGGCCAGTCCAGTACTCTCGAGTCCGCAGGTCCATCCCGCGGGTGAAACCCTGACCCCATAGGTCTTCGGCCCCTTCCTCGCCGTGCGCGTAATGCGTGTTCCGCCACAGCCAGGCGGCCAGCGCCTTGTCCTGGTCGGTCGTCGGCCGCTTGCCAGTAACCCGCTCGTAGTCTTGCGCCTGCGTCGCTTGCAGCCGCTCAAACGTCGAGCAAGCCAGATCGCCTGGGTACCACGGATGATCGGTGCGGACTTGCGGATCGCCGACGTCGGCGAGCAACGGTGATGCCGCGAGAGCAACGATGACACAACCGATGATGACTCGCGTCCTTGGCATACATCGTGCTCCGCTAATTGGGCAGCTTCTTCAGCTCCACCTTCCGAAACTCCACCGGGTGGCTCTCGGACTGAAGCGAAATCGTGCCGCCGTCGAGCTCGATCCGGCCGCGTTTTTCGGCCAGCTTCTTGGCATGCGCATCGCGCTCGTCGAGCTGGGCATTGGCGTACGAAAGAACTTCCCGACCATGAATCAAGTGGCGAATGGCGCCGTGACCGTGGACCTCGATTTCGACCGTGACCCACTCGTCGCCGTGGTAGGTGGTGGAAACCGAGTTGATGCAGTGGGTCGTAATGAGCTCGCTATTGATGACGACGTTGGTCCCCGGCGTGCAGAGATTGGCGGTCGGGCGTTCGTTCTTGCCGTCGCCACCGAGCAATTGCACCTCGATCGAAGCGGGGAACTCCTGGTCTTTGTCCATCGTCTTGGGGTCTTCTCCGTGGATCATCACGCCGCTGTTGCGGACGGCCCAGCCTGGCCCGCCGGGGCACTGCTCGCCGGTGAAGCGATATTCCAGCCGCAGTACGTAGTGGGAAAACGGCTCCTTGTAGAACAGGTGGCCGAATTTGCCGTCGAAGTTTTTGTATTGGTCGTAGCTGACTTTGAGAACTCCGTCTTCCACCCGAAAAGTATTCCCGAAATTCTCTCCCAGCTCGTAGCCCTTGATCTTGGGAGTCCAGCCGGTCAGGTCCTTGCCGTTAAATAGCGAAATCCAGCCTTCGCTGGCGTCTGGCTCGGCGCCCGCCAGGCTGGTCCAACCGACAAAGGCCCAAAGACTTACGGCGGCAAGGCAGGCGCGAAACATATCTCACCTCCCGGAGCGAGGCACTGGGTTAAGGCAGAACGAGGACTCGATCGTAACCTCCCCGCAGCCGGCTGGTCCAGCGCCCAGTCGGTGCCACAAGTTGCCGCGGCCGATTGACGCACCGGGGCGCCGATGTGCTCCAATGGTGGCTGCCGGGGCATGCCGGGAAGCAGGTCGATTCTGTTCACATCGCACAAGGGCCACAGCTATGTCACTGACCATTGAAAAAGTGGACGTGTGGGCGGGGGAGATTCAGGATCGGGCGGGGGGGCTGGCGGACAAGCTCCAGCCGCTGGCGGCGGGGGGCACGGACCTGTCGTTTCTCATCGCCCGCAGGCAGACCGACAAGCCGGGGACCGGAATCGTTTACCTCGGCGGCATCAAGGGGGCCAAACAGACCAAAGCCGCGCTCTTGGCAGGTCTCATCAAGACCGGGGACATCGGCTGCCTGCGGATCACCGCGCCGAACAAGCCCGGCATCGCCAGCGAAATCATCGGCCGTATCTCGGCGGCCGGGATCAATCTCCGCGGCGCATCCGCATCGGCCGTCGGCAAGCAGTGCGTGATCTTGTTGTCGTTCGATTCGCCGGTCGACCGCGACAACGCCGGCAAAGCGATCAAAAAGAAAAAGTAGCGCCGCACCGACCGGGGCCTGGTTCCTCGATCGCTCGCAGCCTGCCGGGAAAGAGCACCCCGCCGATTGCTCCGCGCGGGGCGGCAAGGCAACAGCGCCAGGGGGGTATCCATTTTTTGACTTACGGTACATAAGTCCATTAACCCTCATATCTAACTCGCTGTCGGTTCGTTAGTTGGGCAATCGCTCTCGCTGCACCGCTCGACGTAAGTCGAGCCAGACAGAACGTCTGAAGGCAGCGCCTCTTTCGAGGGGGATTGGGCGACCCGCAGCAAGCCCTCGGCATCGCGTCCGGCGCCGGCCAGCCTGGCCCTGGCGAGGATCGCGGTCAGGAGCATTTTGTAGAGGCTCGCCGGGCGGGGGTACCCTTGATACTTCTGCTCCACGCACACGTGTCCCCCCTGGCCACAAGGGCGATAGGTCTTCGTCTCGACCAGGCGATCGGCGACCTCGAAGGCCTTTTGAATGTGCCGCTCAAAGGCGGCTAGTTCCTGGTAGGCGACGTAAGTCGCCAGGCGGTAGCGCTGCTGGGGCTCGTAGGCCGCGTCGTCCCCGCCGCAAAGGGCAATCCAGTCGCGCATCCGCTCGACGATCTTGGCCACCCGCTGCCGGCTGATGCCCAGGACGCTGGCCACTTCGTAGTGGGT
>DASRJP010000135.1:0-2582 GCA_035649415.1 Pirellulaceae bacterium
GATGATCGCCTCAAATACCTGTGGGTTTTCCGGGTTGCTCACGTGCCCCGGCACGTTTGGAAAATCACCGCTCGGCTCGCGATGAGCGGCGAAGACCTCGACTTGCTGGAATCCGTCGGCAGTCAGGGCCGGTACGACCGAAGCCGCCCCGACGCCGTGCAGCGGAGAGTAGATCACTTTGAGGTCCCGCGGCCCGTCAAATCTCTGCTGTGCGACTGCAGCCAGGTAGGCCCGATCGACATCCTCGGTGCAGAGAATTACTCTGCCGGCGGCGACTGCTGCCGCAAAATCGGTCTTCTTGATCTCCTGGACGTTCATCACCTCCTGGACGATCGCCTTATCGTGCGGCGGCACCACCTGGCCGCCAGTGGACCAGTAGACTTTCACCGCGTTGTCGCTGGGGGGGTTGTGGCTGGCGGTTACCATGATGCCGCAGGCGCAGCTCTTGTAGCGGACCAGAAACGACAACTCGGGCGTGCTGCGGTAGTCGTCGAGGAAATAGACCGTGAAGCCATTGGCGACCATGACGCTGGCGCACAACTCGGCGAAGCGGCGGCTGTTGTGGCGGGTGTCATAGGCAATAGCGCAGGCGTAGGACAGGTTTCCAACCTGTCCAGAATCTCCCTTGGACCGGTTGGAAGCCTGTCCTACGTAGGTCGCCAGACCCTGAGCACTCTCCCCAATCGTGCGGTCGTTGATGGCGTTGCAGCCGATGGGGTACATCCGCCCGCGGCGCCCCCCCGTGCCGAAGGGGATGATCGTCCAGAACACATCGTCCAGTTCCTTCCATTTGCCGGACGCAATGTGCTCGGCCACCTGGGAAGCGTACTCGGCATACCGCGGCTCAGTGAGCCAGACGCGAATGTTGGCGGCCGCCGCGGCAGTGAGTTTGCCGGCCGCCACGGCGGCGTCGAGTTGGGTGAGAAGCTCGGTCATGCAGGGTGGCTGGCTGAAGGAGTGCAAGGTTCCAGGTCAAAGCGCGTCGGCATTATCGAACTCTCGATCTGCCAGCACAAGGTTGTCAATTTTCCTGGCATTTTTCAGGCCAAAGCCCAAGGGGCGACGCCTGGCCGCGAATAGGGTTTGTCCGCCTGCAGGGAAAGCAAGTCCACGCCGTGCAGGTCATTTGGCAATCCTGCGGCCGACGGCTATTCTGAAACCTGCCGACGAAATCTCGCTTTGGCATTTTCGGTCCGTTTTCCGCGTCCATTTCGTTTCTATTCCACGTCCAAAGGCCCATCGCGCTCAAGGGGTTTGCCATGTTTGCCTCAACACTTCGCTGGCTGCTTGTTGTGGGGCTCCTCTTCGCTCCGCAGTTCTCGCTCGCCCAAGCCAAAAAGGGAAAGCTCCCGCGGCTCAAGCCGGGCGACAAAGTGATAGTCGATTGGTCGGGCGAACAAGTCGGCGAATTCATCGAGTACACCGGCACCGGTTGGCTCAGGGTCAAGGTCAAGGGCGCGACGGGAGCCGAGCAAACGCCCGTTTTTCCGCCGGACAGCGTGCGGCTGCCGCCAAAATCAGAAACGAGACCCGTGGCCGGCGTCGGACTGCACACTTGGGTCGATACCACCGGCAAGTACAAGACCGAAGCCACATTTCTGAGATTGGCCGATGGCAAAGTCGAGTTGAAGAAAGCCGACGGAAGCATCGCCAAAGTGCCGCTTGATAAGTTGAGTGCCGCCGATCAGGAACTAGCCAAGAAGCTGGCGGAGGCGGATGCCGCGGCTGGCCGCGACCCCAACGATCCGTTTGCCACCACCGAGCCAGCCAAGCCGGGCATTCCCACCGAACCGGCCGAGCCGGCCCCCGCGCAGCCGGCTAACCACACCGATACACAAAATCCGGCCAATCTCAAGGTCACCGAGCCCAACCGGGGCGGCGACAGCGAATTGCTGCTGGACGACTCCGTCCGCGAAGGAGGGCTGACCGCCGACCCAGAGCCGGCCAACGCTGTCTCGCTGCCCAGCCGCGGCATTCCGCTTTCCAAAACGGTGCCCGGCAAGGAAGGGCCAGCCGGCGGCTTCTTCGAACATTCCAAGTTGTTCGCCGTATCGCCGTCCGGCGGCAGCGCGGTCATCGCGCTAGTCGATGAGTCACCGGGCACGGAGCGTTTCACGCGCCTGGAGCGGTGTGATCTGGCCGCGGGCAAGTCGCTGGGTAGCAGCGAGCTGAAGGGAAATTCGGTCCCGCTGGATGCCGATCCCACCGGCCAGTTCATCGTCTGCCGCAGCGACAATTTCCACATCGGCACGCACGGCCGCGTGGACATCTTCGACGTTTCGCAGAGCCAGCTCAAGCACGTCATCAGTTGGCTCCCCTATGGCGATCGCGACTGGGGACAGCGCGACGTGCAGTTCGCATCGTTCCTGGACAACGGACACATCTGCACGGTCGATGGAACGGGCAAGCTGACCGTGTGGGACGCTTCGCAGGCCAAGGCGATCTTCTCCGTCGCGACGTTTCAGGGCTCGACTCCCGCGGTCAGCGGCACAGGCAAGTACCTGGCCGTTCTGACGAAAGGGGGCATTTACGTGCTCGACTCACTCAGCGGCAATCCGCTGGCGCGACTTGTCGGCCAGCCT
>DASRJP010000136.1:0-16575 GCA_035649415.1 Pirellulaceae bacterium
CGGCCAGTGGATCGGGACGCCGGCGTACATGTGCCCCGAGCAGGCGCTGGGCCAGGCGCACCGCGTGGGAACGGCGGGCGACGTATACAGCCTGGGAGCGACGCTGTACATGCTGCTGACGGGGCGAGCGCCGATTGTCGGTGCGAACGTGGCCCAGACGCTAAAGCGCGTCATTGCCGGTGAGCTTCCGCGGCCGCGGGAGGTAAACCGCTTGATCCCGCGGCCGCTGGAAGCGATCTGTCAAAAGGCCATGGCGCTGCGGCCGGAGGATCGCTACGCATCCCCCAATGATCTGGCCGACGAGCTGGAACGCTGGCTGGCCGACGAGCCAGTGACCGCAGCGCGCGACAACCTCGTCGCCAAACTGGCCCGGTGGGGAAGGCGGAATCGCACGCGCGTTGTGGCTGCGACCATCGCACTGATCGTGGTGACGGTCATCTCGCTAGCGGCCGCGATCTTGATCAACGGCGAGAGGTTGCGGGCCGATCGCGAGCGGATCGAGGCCGATCGCCGTAATGCCCGGCTGGCGTTCGACCGCGGATATGTCCTGACCCAGGACCAAGAGCATGGCGCCGGCCTGCTCTGGTACGCGCGGGCCCTGGCGCACGCGCCAAGGGAGGACGCCCCCCTGCGGCGGGTGATCCTCACGAACATGAATGCCGCCAGGCATCACTTGCTGCGCCGTGGGGAGATCTTCGCGCACACGGCGAATCTCAAAACCGCCGCGATCAGCGCCGATGGCCGATGGCTGGCCACCGCCGATTACGAGGATCAGGCGCGGCTGTGGGACATCGCTTCAGGCGCGATGCTGACCGAGTGCAAGTTGACGAGGCGTCCGATGACCGCGCACATCGGGGAGGACGGCACGGCGGTATTCGCCGCCGCGACGGGCAAAGCAATTTCCCTCGAAAGGCTGCCGGCCGCAGCGACCGAAGCCGGCTTGCCCGCCACGATCGCCAATACGGGAGACGTGAACTGCGCGGCGTTTAGTGCCGACGGCAGCATGCTTGCCACCGGCGGTAGCGGCCGAGAGACCCATGCGCGGTTGTGGCGGATATCCGACGGCCAGCAATTGGCCGAATTCCCCCATCCGCGCTCGGTCGAGCAAGTGGTGTTTTGGCCAGGGCACGACGGGCTGGCCACCGTGAGCAGCGACGGCCAGATGCGGCTGTGGAAGTTCGACGGCGACCGCCCCGATTGGGGATTGAAGCTGCAAGCCGGCCTGGTCGCACATGTCGCCTTCACTCGCGACGGCAAACAGATCATTGTCGGTGATACCCAAGGCCATTTGTCGTGCTTCGATGTCGATGCCAGGCGGTGGCTGTTTGAGCTGGGGCGGGAGTCTGGCCAGGTGACCGCCGTGGCCTGCGCCGCGGACAGTCAGACCGTCGCGGCAGCCTGGACGAGCGGCATCGCACGGACCTGGAACCTGGCCGACCGGCGGCAGCTCCTGGAACTCCTGCGCATCGACCGGCACACGCAGCTCGTGCTGTTCCGTCCCCGGACGCAGCAGATGCTGGTCGCGTCCGAGCCGCGCGCGGCCGTGCTCTGGGACATCCCCGATGCGTCGCAAGTCGGCCTACCCCTGGGGCAGGGGTTCATGAGCGCCGTGGCCGTCAGCCCCGATCAAAAAACGGTCATCACGGGCAGCACGAACGGTACCGTGGTCCTGCGCGATGCCGTGACCGGAAAGACCCGGCGACAGCTCACGAGCCATCAAAAGTCGGTCCGGGTGGTGGCATTCCGGCCTGACGGCGCGGTGGTTCTAACCGCCAGCCACGACGGAACCGCTCGGCTGTTTGATGTGGCCACTGGAAAGCCGCAAGGGGACCTGATGGATCATCGTCCCGGCCACCCTGACGTGCAGGTGGAGACTGCGGCCTTCAGCAAAGACGGACGCTATGTACTGACGGGGGACAATGGCGGGAGGATTCACATCTGGGACGGCAATACGGGGGAGTCGGTCCGCCCGCTGGCAAAGCACGATGGCGCGGTCCGCTCGCTCTGCTTTAGTCCCGGCGGCGAGCAGGTCGCGGCGGGCTACAGCACTCCCGATAAGGGCGTGCGGTTATGGGATCTGGCCAGCGGCAAGTTGCTCTGGACCGCCAGGCATGGAAACACGGTGCGGTCGGTCGCGTTCAGTCCCAACGGCAGCCTGGTGCTCAGCGCCAGTAATGACGTGACCGCGCGGCTCTGGAACGCGGCCGACGGCAAGCAGGTTGGCCCCAATCTGACCCACAGAGGCGAGGTGTTCATCGCGGCATTCAGCCCCAATGGAACGCTTGCCATGACGGGGAGCTATGATGCGACCGTGCGACTGTGGGAAGTTCCGAGCGGACGCCCGGTGGGAGAACCGATGCGGCATGAAGGAATGGTGACCTCCGCCGACTTCCGCACGAGCAAGCTCCTGCTCACGGGGGGAAGCGTCGATCGTTCGGCCCGGCTGTGGGACGTGACCACGTGCCTGCCGCTTTCTCCTCCGCTGGTCCACAACTCGGAAGTGGCGGCGGTCGGGCTGCACCCGGCAGGCAAGATTGCGTACACCGGCCGGCTGTGGCATCTGCCTCAGCCGCTGCCGGACGAGCCGGCGCTCGTGGACCTGTGGGTCAAGTTGGCGACTCAGCGGAAATTCACGGCTGGAGACACGATCGAGTGGCTGCGGCCGGCGGAAGTGGCCGCCGCCGCCGAAAAATTCCATGACCGCACAGGAAAGAGCTGGGATCAGTGGGCCGAGTGATTTTCGGTCCTACCGACTGCCAGGGTTTTCGGCAGTGATGATCTTGGCCTCCACCCACACGTCATCCAGGCTTTCGCCGCCGGCCTCTAGCGCCAAGATCCGCCGCACGTCGCGGATAAAGTCGGTCATTGGCGACGGCTCTCCTTCCCCGAGAGACAGGATTTCCTTAGCCGAAATGAACCCGTCGCTATAAGGGTCGAGCTTGTCGGCGACCATTTGCCGCGCGATCTGACAGTTGTTCAGCGCCTCGGCTTCGCGGGCGGCCGTCTCGAGGGAGTCAGTCTCCATTTGACGCGCGATGGTCGCCAGCCCGGCCAGGCGGACCTCCTCGAACATGGCTTCCTGGATCTTTTTCGCGTCGGGAATGGCCCATTCGGTGAGCTTCCCCTCCGTATTAATTTGCATCTCGAAGACGCCGGTCTTGCCGCGCGCGACCGGCACAGCCTTGATGATAAACCCGCCGCGAACCAGGGTCAGCGAAAAGTTGTGGCCGTCGAACTGTTCTGCAAAGCCGATATCCTTTAGCGTTGGCGGAAAGACACCGTTGGCGTCGTGGTAGTTGTGCGCTGCCAGGCCGATCTGCTTGAGATTGTTCTGGCACTGGGCACGCGAAGCGGCGTCGCGGACTTTCTGGATCGCTGGCAATAGCATCCCGATCAAGATCGACACCGTCGCAATGACGACCAACAGCTCGATCAGCGTAAAACCGAGGGGCCGGCGGCGGCGAAAGCAACTTGAAATTGTCTGTTCCTGCATCTGCATCGAAGGGACTCCTTAGGTGGGAAAAAAAGGTGGGCGTCAATATCGCCGCGGATGCGGCTGTGATTGGTCGGCGTGCTGGCGGCGGGTTCCGGTGGGAAGGCATCAAGCCTTGGGAGGCGGCGTACCGATCAGGACGTAAAACGTGTTTTCATCGGAGGAAAGCTGAACGTCGTAGTCGGCAGAGACGAACAGCTCCAGCAGGTCCTGCCGGCCGTCGGCGGTTCGGCGGATGCGCCGCACCTTGTCGGCGGGCGAGAGGCGGATGGTGCCCAGAATCTGGTCGTGGCCGTCCCCCGCAGGGCCGGTGTAGATGACCATCGCGATCCGGCGGAAACCTAGAAAATCGAGCACTGCCTCGTCGCTGCCCGCGCCAAGCGACAACGACATGACCAAACTCCCCTCCACCAGATCATTTCCGAAACCCGACATCAGAACGTCGTTGCCGCTTCCCGTGTCGATGGCCGACTCGACTACCTCGCGCCCCTGGATGTCATCGATTACCACGTCATTGCCACCGCCGGTGCGAATACTTTGCTGAAGTCGAGTCGCTTTGAAGTCGAAGAACGGCCCCACGCGATCGTGAATCTCGATCTGGTCGATTCCATTGCCACTGCGAATGTCCTGCGTCGCTTCGGCGAAGTCGCCGGTTTTGACAAGCAGCTTGTTGGCGCCCTCCCCCAGATCGACGACCATCCCCGTGGTCCTCGGATCACGGACGAAAACAAACGGATCACTGGACTGCCCGTGAACTGTCACGTCGTCGTCCCCCAGGCCCGCGCTCAAAAACAGCTCAATGCTGCTGGCGTCGGCATTCACGAAGGAAATCGCGTCGTTTCCGTCGCCGGCGTTGATCGAGGCCCAGACATCCACACCTCGATCATGGCTGGCCACCGATGGGGCTGCCGGATCGTTGTCGCTGTGCGCAAAGTCCCAGCTGATCAGGTCGTCGCCGCCCCCGGTGTACATTTTGTTCGTGACCTGGTCCCACCCGCGGGCAGAGGCGTCCACCACGTCATCCTCGTCTCCCGTGGTCAGATCGAGGGACAGCGACTTGCTGGTACTGCTGGCAAAGGAGTGGAGCTTCACCGCGGGTGTGGCAATGATGCCTGCTGCGGAGCCCCGCGGCGTCACCTTCAGCGCGGCCTGCTGGTCCGGGGCATTCACGGCGAAGCGAACGACCGGAATGAATTCCGCTTCGTTTTCGAGCTCGTACTCGGCCGCGCCTGCGAGCGAGGTATCCACGTCCAGTGCCGGCAGCCACGGATCGCTGCCACCCCCAGACAGCGTGACGGTTTGGAGCGGGGCTGTCAGAGCGTCGGCATCGACCACGCTCAAGTTGGAGATGAACGTCGGCCGCTCGAGGGAGCCGGCGGCGGCCGGGAGCTGCCCCGTGACGAGGGCGCTTCCCGGGCCGCCGGTTTCGATCAGCAACTCGGCTTGGAGCACGCTCGGGTGCACGTCGAGTTTGACGAGACTGGGAACGACAAACTCGCCAGGTCCGCGGCTGCCGGCCGCGGGACTGAAGCTAACCCCGTTCAGGTCAAGTTTCTCAGGGCTATCGGGAAGAATGGGCAATGGGTTAGTCGCCTCGAGCGTCAGCCGCGTTTCATTGAAGTTCGCGGCTTGCAGTTGCAATCCGCCGTCACCATCGTCCAGGAGGACGCTTGTGTGCGGACCGAGGTGGTTCATGGTCGTCGTATTCATCCTGACCTTTACCAGCGCCCCGGGGTCGGGCGTCGGAATCGTGGGCTCCAACGTCTCGTAGCCCAGATGCACTTCGCTCCAGTTCGTGGCTTCCAGCCGCACGCCGTCGTCACGGTCGGCGAGGCGGACGCTCGTGCCGGCCGATCCGGCGGGGTCGAAGCTGACACCATTCAGATCGAGTTTCTCGGGCCTGTTGGGATTCGGCGCCGTCGCCAGGTGCAGCTCCACTTGCTCGAAGCTCAAGACGTCCACGAGTAGCACGTCATCGTTCCGAACGTCTTGCCAGGGAACGAGATGGGTCGAAACGCGGGACGCGTCCGACTCGCCTGTGACCGCGGCGCGGACCGAAAGGTCGCCGGCGATGGGCGCGTTGCGCATATCCAGATTCACGACTTCGGCCCCCTCGGTGTGCTCAAACAGGGCGCTGAAATCAAGCACCTGATCCCTCGCGTTGAACTCGGCGGCGTAGGTAACCGCGTCGCGGCCGGCTCCCCCTTCGACATCCACCACCGTCTCGGTGCCGTTGGCGAGGCTGTAGTTCGCCTGATACGAATCGTCCCCGGCGCCCAAGTCAGCATCGACTTGGAGATTTGCGGACTCGCCCGCGCTCAAATAGTCCAGCATGACGGTGTCATTGCCACCCGCCATCTCGAGGTCAACGATCGCGGGACTCAAGGTCGGCCCGCCCCAAGAGATGCCAAGGATTTCCATGCCGTTGGCAATGCCGGCGGCGCCGGCCGTTGCCGGGTCGCCCACCAGCTTCAGATAGTCCAGATGCCCATGCGCACCTGCGAGGTCGGGCGGCACCGGCGTCATGCGCATGTCGAGCAGTTCCGGATCGTCGTTCCCACGGACGTAGACACCCGGCAACGGGTGGTCCGGATCGGGACTGCCGACGACGACGATTTCCTTGGGCTTGGTATCGCGGGCTTCTTCCGGACCGGGATCGATCCGCGTGAGCCATTGTCCTGCGACCGTCAGGTCGTGCGCCCTGACGTGGATCGCATCGTCCCCCTCGCCGCCGCTGATGTCCAGTACCGAATTGCCCACCAGCGTGCCGTTGCCCAGTTCGATCGCGGCGAGGTCGTTTCCCTCGCCGAGGTGGTAATGCATGCGCAGGCCCCACAGCGCCGTCGTGCGGGTGCGGTTTTGCGCGTGAACGTCGTCGTCGCCATCCCCGCCCACAACGTCCACCTCCAGGTCCGGGAGATCGGTCGTGGTGAGTGTCAGATCGTCGTTGCCCCCGCCGAGATCGATGGCCATGCGCCATGGGAGGGCTTCCCCGAGCAAGAAGGTATTGGATGTGCCGTCGATCACCGCCGTGTCGTTTCCGTCGCCTCCCTGGAGCGACAATTCAATGGCGTCGGCACCGGCTGACACGAAAGAGACCGCGTCATTTCCACTCCCCAGATCGATCGTCGCCCGCGCATCCACACCTCGTCCATGGCTCTCCACCGAGGGCGCCGCCGGATCGTTGTGACTGTGCGAAAAGTCCCAGGCGACTAGATCGTCGCCCGCGCCTGTATCGACATTCACTTGGAACGCGTCCACATTGAGGGACTGAATCGAGAGGTTATCGTCTGCGGGGCCGGTCGTGACCGCAGCGCTGGCGAATGTGGGTGTATCTACGCCGGCTGTGCCTGACAACGAAATCATCTGCAAATAACCGTCGTTTCGACCGACAAAGGTGGAATCAGTGCGGATGACGTGCCAGTACACGTTGATCGTGCCGCCTGTCACCGGCTCGGTCGGCACTGGAGCGGATACGATCGACAAATCGACGTGATCGATGTCCTCCAGGACCACGTCCACCAGATTGCCGCTGCCTGCCAGGTCCATCCGCACGTTCGATTCCGGGCGAATGTGTTCGTGCCTAAATCCCAGCGTGTGGCCGACTTCGACGCTGTCGGAACCGTCCGCAGAAAGCACTCTCAAATTCAAAGCGCCGGTGTTGGCCGCAGCGAGGTTCAGTACATCGGCGCCGGTCCCCAAGTTGAGGCTGTAGTTCATCGTGCTGATGAAATTCGGTTCTGCCTCAAGGGGGCCGCCATCGTCAATCATCACCGTGTCGTTCCGGGCTCCGACATCAATGTGGATCTTAGTACCCACCACAACGATCTCTTTCGGCTTGGACCACGTCACCTGGTCGTCGCCGTCGCCGGTATCGACAAACTCCGCGTCCACGTCCGTAAACACCCACGTCTGGCCGTCGCCGACCACCCGCACCACGCGGTCCTGTGGCTGAAACAGGTCAATGACGTTGTTCCCCTCGTCCCCCACGACGGTGAGAACTCCCGTGACGGGATTAAATGCAGCCGTAACAGTCGGACAGTCCCGGCGCTCCAGAATCTCCAGCATGGGCCGCATGGTGCGGCACTCGCGGCGGCCAGTGGGGCGCGCAAACAACTTGTGCAATGGCGACATGACTCAGCCTCCCTCCCAGTGCCGCGGCGACCGTTTCGCTCGGCGACAAATTCGGGTAGCAGTTCCGACAATGCCCGTCCTCCAACCCAAGCAATGCCGACTTCCGGCCAAAGCGCATCGCGCCGGGAGGGATTTTTTCGGAAATTCGCTATCGGAGAGTGAGCAGCGGAGGAACACGGATTCACACGAGTTTCAATGAGTCCGATCCGTGTCGTCCGCGTTGATCCCCGGCCGCTCTATCGCACCGTGGTCCCCTTCGGAGCGTGAGCAGGGTTTGCTAGGATGGGTCGCTTGCCGCCAGACTGCACAGATTCGACGCTTTCCCATGCGCCGTAGCGACTTACGCAACATCGTCATCATCGCCCACGTGGACCATGGCAAGACGTCGCTGGTCGATTGCATGCTGCGCCAAAGCGGCCAGTTTCGCGAGAGCCAGCTTCAGGGAGAGTGCATCCTCGATAGCAACGACCTGGAGCGCGAGCGGGGCATCACGATCCTCGCCAAGAACATCGCCTTGCCCTACAAGGGGGTGAAGATCAACATCATTGATACGCCGGGGCACGCCGACTTTGGCGGCGAGGTGGAGCGGGTCGTGCGGATGGCCGACGGGGCGATCCTGCTCATCGACGCGGCTGAGGGGCCAATGCCGCAGACGCGGTTTGTGCTCACCAAAGCTTTGGAATGCGGCGTCAAGCCGATTGTCGTCATCAACAAGATCGACCGCTCCGACGCCCGGCCGCACGAAGTGCTCGACGAAGCGTTTGGACTGCTGATGGAAATGGGGGCCGACGAACATCTCCACGATTTCAAGTATCTGTTCGCCAGCGGCCGCGAAGGATACGCCACGACCGACCCGGAGGTGCCGACCGATTCGATCCAGCCGCTTCTCGACATGGTGCTCGACGCGATACCCGGACCGGACGTGGATGCCGAAGCGCCGCTGCAAATGCTGGTGACCACGCTCGACTGGTCGGAGTATGTCGGCCGGATCGCCATCGGCCGCATTCAGGCCGGCACCGTGAGAAAAGGGGAGACGATCGCCCTGATGAAGAGCGAAGGTCGGGTCACCGAGTCGAAAATCCAGTCGCTCTTTGTCTTCGACAATCTCGGCCGCGTGGAAGTGGACGAAGTGACTGCCGGCGACGTCTGCGCCATCGTCGGCATTGAAGACGTCGAGATCGGCGACACGATCTGCCATCGCGAGCATCCGCGGGCGCTAGAGCGGCTGCACGTCGATGAGCCGACGCTGGAGATGGTCTTCACGATCAACAGCTCGCCGTTCGCCGGCCGCGAAGGAAAATACGTCACCAATCGGCAGCTTCGTGAGCGGCTGTACAAGGAACTGGAGCGCAATGTCGCCCTGCGCGTGCGACAGGAAGAGAACAGCGATGCCTTCGTCGTCGCCGGCCGGGGCGTGCTGCATTTGTCCGTGCTCATCGAGAACATGCGCCGCGAAGGGTACGAGCTGTCGGTCGGCAAGCCAAAGGTGATACTCAAGAAGATCAACGGGGAAATGTGCGAGCCGTTCGAGTCGCTGGTCGTCGAAGTCCCCAGCGAAAAGCTCGGCAGCGTGATGGAGCTGGTCGGCCAGCGCCGCGGCGAGTTGGAAGAGATGCACGTCCGCGGCGAGTTCACCCACGCGCGGTTCATCATCCCCGCCCGCGGCCTGATCGGCATTCGCACGCGGCTACTCAACGCGACGCAAGGGACTGCAATCATTCACCACCGCTATGCGGGCTATAAGCCGATGACTGGCGAAGTGCCGCGGCGGTCCAACGGCGTCTATTTGTCGATGGTCACAGGGCGGGCGAACGCGTACAGTTTGAATACCCTTCAGGACCGGGCGACGATGTTCGTCACGCACAACGACGAGGTATACGAGGGGATGATCGTCGGCGAGAACAGCCGGGACAACGACCTGGCGGTCAACCCGACCAAAGAGAAGAAGCTGACCAACATCCGCGCCGCCGGCAGCGACGAGAACATTCTTTTGGCCCCGCCGCGAAAGATGGATCTGGAAGCGGCCCTGGAATACATCGAGGACGACGAGTACGTGGAGGTGACGCCGGGGGCCATCCGGCTGCGGAAAATTCTGCTCAAGGAGCAGGAGCGGAGGAGGGAGAAGCGGGCGTGAGGTGCTCTTAGCCGGACGGCAACGCCCCTCCGGAAGACGGCATCCATTCCGGAGGGCGTTGCCCTCTGGCTAAGATCGGATACAAATTGAAAGACCACTGCCCGCCAGGGGCCCTCGCGAGGGGGAGCCGTGAACCTGGTCAGGCCTTAACCGGAGCAGCCATAAGCGGGGTACTCTTGTGCGGGGGCCTCTTGCGGGCAGTGGGGGAAGTATCGGGATGTGAGGGTATGAGAGTGTGAGGGTGGCGTAGTTGTCACATTCCCTGACACTCTCACACTCGCACACCCACACAACCTCACACCTGCCCAAAATGGCCGACGACCTGCTTTCTACCGCCGGCCCCGAATCGCAAAAGCCTGGCGAGTACGTCGTCGTCGCTCGCCGCTATCGTCCGCAAACCTTCACCGACCTCGTCGGCCAGAACCAGGTCTCCCAGGCCCTCTCCAACGCGATCACGACGAGCCGCGTCGGCCACGCTTACCTCTTCACCGGCGCTCGCGGCGTGGGAAAAACGTCCACTGCCCGCATCTTCGCCAAATGCCTCGACTGCGTCACCGGGCCGACGATCACCCCCTGCGGCAAGTGCGACATTTGCGAGGGAATTGCCTCCGGCGACGACGTGGACGTGATCGAAATCGACGGCGCCAGTAACCGCGGCATCGACGAAATCCGCCAGCTTCGCCAAAGCGCGGGGGTCCGCCCCAGCCGGGCCCGCTTCAAGATCTACATCATCGACGAAGTCCACATGCTCACGACGCCGGCGTTCAACGCCCTCCTCAAGACGCTGGAGGAACCCCCGGAGCACGTCAAGTTCATCTTCTGCACCACTGAAGCGGACAAGATTCCGATCACCGTTCTGTCGCGCTGCCAGCGGTTCGACTTCGCGCCGATCGAGACGAAGTCGATCCTCGAGCGACTGAAGCAAATTGCCGCCAATGAAGGGGTCGAGGCGGACGACGAAGCCTTGTCAATTCTCGCCCGCCGCGCCGCCGGCTCGATGCGCGACAGCCAGTCGCTGCTGGAGCAGCTCCTCTCCTTCGGCGGCAAAAAAATCGCTGTAGACGACGTTCACGCCATGCTGGGCACCGCCAAGAGCGGCCGCCTGACGGCAATCGTGGACGCGGTCATCCGCCGTGACGCGGCCGCGGCACTGGCGGAGCTGGATGCCGCGGTGCGCGAAGGGGTGGACGTCGGTCAGTTTGCCGAGCAGCTCGTCGGTTACTTTCGCGACATGCTTGCTGCCCTCGTCGGTTGCCCGGCCGATCTGATGCTGCACGTCTCGGCGGCGGAATTGCCGCAGGTGAAAGCGGCGGCCCAGGCGCTGGGCGTGGAAACGCTTCTGGCGATCGCGCAGATTCTCGATCAGGCAGTCACGCGAATGCGGGCCAGCACGCACGTCCGGACACTGGCCGAGATCGCGCTGGTGCGAATTTGCAAGCTGGAGGATTTGGACCAGCTCCCACAACTGGTGGCCCAGCTTCGCGACGGGACTTCGGTTGCCACGGCCACATCGCCGCGATCTGCCGCGCCCGCTCCAGCTCCCGCGACTCCGCCGCCGCTTCCATCAGCCGCTGTCGACCTCCCCGGCGCGGAAAAAAAAACGCTCCGCGTGGACGAGCCGGCCCAGGTAGTTGGCAGTCAGGAGAGCGGCACTCTTGAGCCTCTAACAGCGGACAATGCAGCCGCGCTATGGCAACAGGCCTTGGCGGACCTGGGAGATATGACGTCCGACTACGCCAAATTGGCGGAGTCGGTAGCAATTTCTGGGCCAAACCGGCTGGTTGCGCGTTTCGGAAAAGCGTATATTAGCGCTAAGGAGTTCTGTGAGCGTCCGGAGCGAAAAGCCAAGCTGGAACAAGCGTTAGGTAATGTTGCCGGTACCCAGATAGGGCTCGGTTTCGAGCTGCTAGAGGGGGATGCCGGCCAGGGACTGGCCCCGAGGTTGCAACAGCCGACCCCGGCCAATCGCCAGCAGCGGTTCCTCCAGGCGGCACAGCACCCGCTCGTCCGCCAAGCGATGGAATTGTTCGACGCGGAAGTTGTCAGCGTGGCCCAGCCGGCGGTCGAGGAGAGCGAGACAGGCTCCGGTGGTGCTCCGGGAGGATTGCCGCCGGGATAACCATTTGCAGCGGCGAACGCGACGATGGCCCAGATCACGGAATCGGTTGCCAAGGTCATCGACGAATTCGCCAGACTCCCAGGGATTGGGAAAAAGAGTGCCGAGCGGCTGGCGTACCACATCCTCCGCGTGCCGAAGGCGGAGGCGCTGTCGCTGGCCGATGCGATCCGGAACGTTAGGGAAAACGTTCGCTACTGCCGGACCTGCTTCAACCTGTCCGAAGCGGATGAATGCGCCATCTGCCAGGACCCGAAGCGGGACCGGTCGCAGCTGTGCATCGTGGAGCAGCCGCGCGACCTGATGGCCCTCGAGCAAGCTGGGGCCTATCGCGGGCTGTACCACGTGCTTTTGGGGAGAATTGCCCCGCTGGAAGGGATGGGGCCCGAACAACTGACGGTGGAAGCACTTTTGCAGCGGATTCGACAAGGACAATTCCGCGAGATCATCATGGCCACCAATCCGACCGTGGAAGGTGACGGCACCGCGCTGTATATCACCAGCCAACTGGCCGGAATGCCGCTGGAGGTGACGCGGCTGGCGCGTGGGATCACGACCGGGAGCATCCTGGAATACACCAACAAGGAGATTCTGGCGGACGCGCTGACGGGGAGACAAAAGCTGTGAGCGCTCCGTAGGGCGGCCCTTCCGGGCCGTCCCGAGTGACGGCCCGGAAGCGCCGTCCTTCAACAGACCAAAGACACATCATGCGTTTATCCTTCGGACAATTTCAGGCTCAAGTCCAGAAGCAGGTGCTGGCTCCGCGGATGATCCAGTCCATGGAGATACTCCAGCTTCCGCTGCAGGCCCTGGAAGAGCGCATCGAGGCCGAACTGGGCGAGAACCCGGTCCTCGAGCTGCAGGACGACAGTCAGGCGCCAGCAACTGCTTCGGATGGAGCCTCGTCGCCCGAAGAAGCGCCTGCGGCCCCCGCCCCGGAGAAGGACCTTGAGGACAAGCCGCTGGTCGTGGACGAGGACCACGGCAACAAGGACGATTTCGAGCGACTGCTCAATCTCGACCGCGAGATGCCGGACTACTTCGACGAGACGCCGCGTAAAAGCGCTGCTCGCATCGAAGAAGACGGCGAGCGGATCTACGACGCGCTGGCCAATGTCGCCGACCCGCACCCGCAGACGCTCCAGGATTATCTCCTGCACCAGCTCGGCGAGCTGGAAATCTCCCCCGAAATGTTCGCCATGGCGGAGAAGATCGTCTCCACGCTCGACCCGCGCGACGGAGGCTACTTCCGCAGCAGCCTCCGCGACCTCTTGCCCGCCGACGCGAGCCCGGAGCAGCTCAAGCTGGCGGACGATGCACTGTCTCTGGTGCAGAGCCTCGATCCGCCGGGCATTGCCGCACGCGATCTCAAGGAGTGCCTGCTCAAGCAGCTCACGCCGGACCTGTTGTTTTATGAAGAGCTGCTGGTGCTCATTGCCAATCACCTGGAGGACCTGCGGGACAACAAGCTGCCGCTGATCCAGAAGAAGACCGGCTACTCCATCGAGTTGATCCAGGAATCGTGGAGCGAGCTTAAGACGCTCAATCCCAAGCCGGGGGCCGCCTTTTCCGAGGCCAACAATCAGGCGGTGCAGCCCGACGTGTTCGTCGAGCGGCAGGACGACGGCAGCTACAAGGTGCTGGTGGACGACTCGCGGACGCCGTCGCTGATGATCAGCCGCTACTACATCGATCGCATCAAGAGCGGCACCGCCACGCCCGAAGAGAAGGAATTCATCAAGCGGAAGATCACGGCCGCCCAGTGGCTGATCGACGCCATCGAGCAGCGCCGCAGCACGCTCACCAAAGTCTCGCAAGCCATCGTCGATCACCAGCGCGACTTCCTCGATAGCGGCCCCGAGCACATCAAGCCGCTCAAGATGCAGGAGATTGCCGACAAGGTCGGCGTCCACGTCACCACAGTCAGCCGCGCCGTGGACGAGAAGTACATGCAGACCCCCCGCGGTATTTTTCCGCTCAAGCGGTTCTTCGTCGGCGGGACGCACGCCGAAGGGGGGGAAGACGTCGCCTGGGACATCATCCGCATCCGCCTCCAGGAAGTGATCGACAAGGAGGACAAGCTCCATCCGCTCTCCGACGACGATCTGGTCGAAGAGCTGAAGAAGCTCGGCCTGAACGTCGCCCGCCGCACGATCACCAAGTACCGCCAGCGGATGGGAATCCCCAGCTCGCGGCAGCGGAAGGATTGGAGCAAGGCGGCGGCGACGTAGGGGGCAGATTCTTTCTCTCGATCGAAATCCTAATCGTAATCCCGCTCGCTGCGGCCGCCGGCAATCGGGGCGGGGATCAAGATTACGATCAGGATTAAGATTAGGAGTCGATCTGGCGCACTTTGGCTTCATTACTTCCTCACCAGCGCCAGGTTGTCCCGGTGAATCACTTCCTCGTAGGGGCGCTTCCCCAATACCTGGGCGATCTTGTCGCTCTTGAGGCCCTTGATCCGCTCGACCTCGGCCGACGAGTAATTTGTCAGGCCGCGAGCGACGATGCTGCCATCGCTGTCGCACAGCGCCACGACGTCTCCCTTCTGAAAATCGCCGTGTACGTCCGATATGCCGGCAGCCAAGAGGCTCCGCCCTTGCTCGACGATCGCCTTTCGCGCCCCGGCGTCGAGCGAGATCCGCCCCTTGGTCTGGGCCGTGAAGCCGAGCCAGCGCTTAAAGGGGCTGATCCCCTTTCCCTGGGCGCGAAACAAGGTCCCCAGCGGCTCACCCGCCATCAACCGCGAGAGCACGTCCTGCTGCCGGCCGCTGGCAATGATCATGTTCTCGCCGGCGTGCGTGACGATGCGGGCCGCTTCCAGCTTGCTGGCCATGCCGCCTTTGGAAAGGCCCGTTTTCTTGTCGCGCACATAGGACAACACCTTCTCGTCGATCTTCTCCACGGTCGAGACCAGCTTGCTCGACTCTTTCGACGGATCGCCGTCGTACAGCCCCTCGATGTCCGAGAGGACAATGAGCAGCGGCGCGCGGATCAGGTTGGTGACGAGTGCCGCCAGGCGGTCGTTGTCGCCGAAGGTGGTCATCAGCTCTTCGACCGAGACGGTGTCGTTCTCGTTGATGATCGGGATCGCCCCCAGCTCCAGGATCGAGACCAGCGTGTTGCGGACGTTGAGATAGCGGATGCGGTCGTCGACGTCCTCGGCAGTCAGCAGCACCTGGGCCGCGTGCCGCCCGTGCCTGGCAAAAATCCGCTCGTAGGCCTGGATGAGATGGGTCTGGCCAACGGCCGCGACCGCCTGCAATTTGGCCAGGTCGGTCGGGCGCGACTTGAGCGCCAGCTTGCTGATCCCAGCGCCGACCGCGCCGGAGCTAACGAGGACGACGTTGCGCGGCAAAGAGGTCAGAGGTCGGAGGTCAGAGGTCAGATTGTTGGCTTCTGCCTTCTGCTCTCTGCTCTCTGCTCTCTGACCTCTGCTCTCTGCTCTCTGACCTCTGCTCTCTGACCTCTGCTCTCTGACCTCTCCCCTCTCCCCCGCCAGCCGGTGCAGTTCCTCCGCCAGGGCCTCGATCCGCTCGTGGTTGAGCGTGCCGTCGGCCAGGGTCAACACGCGCGTCCCCACTTTCACCACGACCGTGTGGGCGGCGGAGACGATTTCTTGGCGAAGGAGATCGGGCATGGGGGAGTGGTGGGTGGTGGAGTGGTGAGTGATGGCAGGTCAGATAGGCCTGAGAACTGGTCGGCAATTGCAAATTGATCTTTGCAAATTGGGAGCAATCAATTTGCAAAGATCAATTCGCAATTTGCAATTGCTGTCTGACACTTTAATTCCGAACCTGACTCCTGACAGAGCGTATCGGCTGGGGGAAAAACGAGCAACGCCGTCGGCAATGGCGGCGGGTCCCTCGCAGTCTTGCGCCGCTCCACAGAAACGAGGGGGAGGTGCCGGAGGGGGTTCGCCCATCGGCTGAAGTGACGAAAAACTCACCAGCCGATTTCCGCTCCTTCTTAGCCGGCGGTTAACAACCGCCGGAGAGAGCGCTGCGCACCGCTGAACGTGGCGCGACGAATGTTCCTGGGCCGCCCAATCCCCGGAGCGTGTTACGCTCCGGCTAGACGCCGCGCGCAGAGGCGGCGGAAAATCGCACCCCGCGGACCGGCTCGGGCGGGGCGGCAAGGCAACAGCGCCAGGGGGGTATCCATTTTTTGACTTACGGTACATAAGTTCATTATTCCTCGCAGCTAAGTCCCTGTCGGTTCGTCAGTTGGGTGGTCACTGTCGCTGCTCAGCTCGACGCAAGTCGATCCAGACAGAACGTCTGAAGGCAGCGCCTCTTTCGAGGGGGATTGGGCGACCCGCAGCAAGCCCTCGGCATCACGGCCCGCGCCGGCCAGCCTGGCCCTGGCGAGGATCGCGGTCAGGAGCATTTTGTAGAGGCTCGCCGGGCGCGGGTAGCCTTGGTACTTGTGCTCCACGCACTCCTGCCCCCCCTGGCCACTAGGGCGATAGGTCTTCGTCTCGACCAGGCGATCGGCTACCTCCAGCGCCTTTTGAATGTGCCGCTCAAAGGCGGCCAATTCGCCGTAGGCGACGTGAGTCGCCAGGCGGTAGCGCTGCTGGGGCTCGTAGGCCGCGTCGTCCCCGCCGCAAAGGGCAATCCAGTCGCGCATCCGCTCGACGATCTTGGCCACCCGCTGCCGGCTGATGCCCAGGACGCTGGCCACTTCGTAGTGGGT
>DASRJP010000137.1:0-10057 GCA_035649415.1 Pirellulaceae bacterium
TGGATTTGTCGTACACCTACGTGACGCACGAGGCGCTGAAATCTTTGGCTCGACTGCCGCAGCTGCAAACACTGAACGTCACCGGGGCGCCGCTGTCGCGCCTCGACGCACCGCAGGTGCGGCAATTGTTCTCGCGCTGCCATGTTGAAGGACTGCCGGCGGAGGAAGCGATTTCGATCTCCGTCCGCTGATTTGCCGCTTTGGCTTCGACTCCCTCCTACAGTTCGTAGTCATTCCGCTCCGCCGGATCGCTAGAGAAATACTGCACGAACTCCCAGTCGTTCCCCTCGGGATCGAGGAAATAGACGCGGCGGCGGTGCGGATGGTCGTTGGGCACAGTCGATTCTTCGTAGCCGGCAGCTAGCATCCTCGCGCGGAGCCTCTCGGCGTCATCGACCTCGAAGCCCAGATGGTTGACGCCGGGCAGGCCGCTATAGGGCTCAAACGGCGATTTGCCGGGCTCCCAAGCGCTCGACAGAGCAATGTACGTATCGCTTGTGCCGACGTGGACCCACCGCGAGCCGTCGTCGTCGGTGTGGTCGCGGCGGACGCCGAATTCTGGCAGGGCGGTCCGCAGGAATTGGATCATGGCGTCGATATCGCGGACGCACAGGTTGGCGTGTTCCAGTTTCACGGTCATGGTTGGCTCTCCGTGGAGAGAGGAATTGTTGAGGGTTAGCGATTTCGTCTTGCGAGTCGCGCCAGCGAAGCTTTGGCCTCCCGCGTCAGGCGGGCCTCGGCAATGCCGCCGGCAAGTCGTGCAAGGAGCTGCCGAGCCTCGGGGGTGCCAGCGTTCTCCAGCGCTTCGACGGCGCGCAGCTCGCGCAAGCGCTGCGGAGCCAAGTCATGGCCGCTGGCGAGCCGCTCGAGAATCGCTCCGGCTCGCTGCCGCGTTTCCGGCGACGGACCAGCCGCCAGGGCATCGCGGAGGTCTGGAGCAGCCAGATCGCCGAAGTCCAGCAGGTCGCGAGCCGCCTTCTCGCGGACTTCGAAATCATCGTCTTCCAAGGCGGCAATCAGCGGCCCGGTCAATTTCGGATCAGCGACGGCCGCGGGCCGGAGGCGCCGAGCGAACCAGGAGAGTTCATCTTGATTGGCAGCGGCCAGGCGCCACATGGCCCTAAAGGCTTTGGCTGCGTCGTCATCGGCAAGGTCGGTCCAAAGCGATTCGAGCTGGGGCTGCGAGAGCTGAGCGGCTGCGACTCGTGAGGATTTCCAGAAGTGACTTACGTCCCATACTCGAATTGCCGTGTCCGGGCCTTCTACAGCAGCAAGCGCGCTGCCGTCGGCACTGAACGCAATGGCCTCGATCCCTTGACTCCCTCCGTGGGCCGCGCCGGCGGGCTTTGCGGCAGCAAGGTCCCAAAACCTGACTTCCCCCTTGCCGGCAATCGAGGCGGCGGACAGCATTCGGCCGCCGGGGTGAAGCGCCAGCGCCATGAGCTGCCCTTCCTCCACGTCGCGCAGAACACATCGCGTCTTGCCGGTCGCCACTTCTCGCATCTCGATCTTGTCTTGCGAGTGGATGATGACGACTAGCGATTTGCCGTCCTGGCTGAAACACTGCGGCGCGATGTCCCGTCCATCGCCTGGCGGTGAAAGTTCTTTACCCGACGCGAAATCCCACAGCCGCAATCGCTTGTCCTCTTCGCGATCACCCCAGGCGAAGAGGCTGCCGTCGGAGCTGATCGCCATGCTCCAGCAGCGGTTGGTTTCGTACGACAGAGTTGCCGCGGGCCTGAGTGCTCCTAGTTCCCAGCGCTGGAGCCGGTTGTCGCTCCATGCCAAGAACAGCGTTCGGCCGTCATCGCCGAGGATCATGGAGGCCAGGTTTTCCCCTTGCTCCGTCAGTTGGTTGCGCTGCCTACTGGCAGCCGCATCCCAGACCTTAATGATACCGTCGCGATCGGCCGAGACGATGGTGCTGCCGTCAGGGGTAATTGCTACGAATTCGATTCGCGCCTGGTGCCCGCGCAATGTGGCCCGGAGGTTGCCGCCGGAGACGCGCCAGACCCTCACCGTCAGATCGTCGCTGCCGGAAACCAGCGTCTTGCCGTCAGGCGACAGCGCAAGGCAGCGGACGGCGTTGGAATGTCCTTGAAGTAAGGCCAATTGTTTTGGCTGCTCGGCCGCCGTGTCATTCCCATCTGCAGCGGCAGATGCGCTCACGAGTGCCGTCAGCACGATCCAGCCACCGAATTTTCCAGGCTGCAAATCCATGTTTGTATTTCCCCTGGCGATCACTTTTCTCCAGGCAGCCGCTTTCCCGCGCTCCACTCGACTGGATTGACAAATGTGCCGCGCCACAAACCGCGTTTGTGCTCACGGGCGATGATTTCATCGGGCTGAAGGGAGCTGTGATCGGCCAAGGCCCAGCCATTGACGATCATCGCCCGCTCGATGCTGTTGTCCCTGACGAATCCCATCCACGGGCCGCCATCGTCGTTCTGGATGCACATGACCGACTGTTCGCCAACAAACTTGCTCAGAAAGTCCGCCGCTTCCTGGCCGCACATATAAAAACTGTTGCGGAGGAGTGCTTTCTGATCCGGGTACGGAGCCGTGATGTCCAGCTCGACGCATGTTCCATCGGCAAACTCCAAGGTCGTGGCGTCAATCACGCGGACTTTCCCAATCACTCGCTTCCACTGCGAGTTTCCTCCGCCGTGGTTGATGGAGCCTTGCACCACATCGCGGACCACCTTGGGCTGCGATTCGGTTGCCTCCTCTGGCGGGCCGAGTTCGGGTGGAGCACTTGATCGGGGTAATTGGTCCTCGGCTAAGCGGTGCGACTCGGCCGACTTCTTGGAGTTCCATTTCAGCATGTAGTACGTTAGCGGGGCGTCGCCCGTATTGCGGATGCCGTGCATCGTGTCGGCGGCGGCAAACAACACATCTCCCGCCTGCGCAGGGAATTCCCGGCCATCCAATTGCCAAATGCCGCGACCTTCACTGAGGATCAAAAACTCTTCTTCGACATGCTTGTGCGGCGGGTGCGGTTCCTGAGCCGGCTTGAGCGTCACGGCCAGCACGACCATGTCGTCGGTATCGCGCGTGGACCCGCGGAAATACCGCAGCCAGTGCCCCCACGGGCCGCGCGTCGGCGCTGCGACGTCCGCACGGACGAGGGCCGATGTAAGAGTCGGCGCGGTGCTAGATGCAGGCCGGGCTGCTGGCGGCGGTGGCGATTTGGGATTGGGCGACGGCTGCCGGCCCACCGGTGGCGCTGGAGCGTCCTTGGCTCGCGTGGCCTCCCATTCACCGCGAAAGACTTCCGTTCCATCGGCCAGGAACATTTTCCACGTGCCGGCCAGCCGGTCCCCCTTGAGCACCGCCTCGACGCGGATTGTCCCCTTGTTCTCCAGCCGCCCTTCTTCCACGGCCAATGGCCCGGCCTCTTTGCGCCACTCGCCGATTTCAAACTCGAACATCAGCCGGTTATCGGCAAATGTCACTTTGCGGAAATCGGTGCGGCCGTCCTTCCACCGCTCCTGGTAACTGATCGCCTGGTGGTCGGCTTGGACCGCATGGCCGGTCAACCGGCCTTCTTTCTGCTCGAAGTACACGACCCCCTCGCGCTTCCGCACGCCGTGCACCGGCTGATACAAGCTGCCGATCGCCACGTGGCGGTCGATCGAGTCCCAAGTGCCGACGATCGCCGGCTTCGGCGAGGACTCTTCGGCCGACGCGGTGACACTGCCTACGGCCAGCAGCGCGGAACAGCAAAGCAACAGCGAGGCAAATAAGAGTTTGGAAGAGCACATCATCCATCTCCTTGAGAACAGCATTTCGCCGATCGCTCTACGGCCGCGCGAACGAGGCCGATGGCCGCGAACAGAACGAAGGGAATGCTCGTCACCAGATTGCCGACGAGGTCCGGCACCGGCCCGCGGACGTCGATCCAGTGGACGAGGGCCAGCAGGCCCCAAAAAATCGTGATCGACCAGTGAAAGAATTGGCTCTGTTTGTAGTGCCAGAGGAACCACAGAGTAATCAGCCCGCTGAACGCCAGCAGAGTCCCCAGTTCCTGTGCGACGTGCAGCGTTTGCAGGTTGCCTTGGCTCTCCTCCACGACGACCTGTTTCACTGCGGCGGGGAGCAGGCCCGTGTTGACCAGCAGTATGCTCGCACCAGCAACCAGAAAAAGTGCCGCCACAATGCCGAACAGCCCCTTGGTCACGATGCGGGTGATGGTTTTCATGGCCGTCCTCGCGTGACGCGGACTACTGGTAATAGACGAATAACTCCGGCAGTGCCGCCTTGAGCCTCTTGACCCCGTCGTCCGTAACGGGGCAATGCAGAAGGTCCACGCGACGCAGCTTCTTTAGCACCGCCAGACGTTTCAGGCCCTCATCGGTGACGCTCGTGCCGGAAAGACCCAGCATGTTCAGCCTGGTCAAGCCGCCGAGATGCACGAGTCCTGCATCTGTGATCTTCGTATCGGTGAGATGCAGCTCCTCGAGTGCCGTCAGGGTTGCCAGATGTGCCACGCCTTCGTCGGTGATCGGGACCTTCAACAAGTTCAGAGTTCTGAGGCTGGATAACCCTTTGAGATGTGCCAGTCCCGCGTCGGAAAACTGGCTTCCGCCGATTTCCAGTTCTTGGAGGTTACTCAAGTTTTTCAGGTGCTCCATCCCGGCTGCCGTCGCCCGCATGCCCCCAAATTCCAGCCGTTTGACGTGTATCAGCTTGCCGACCTGCGCGAGTGCCGCTTCGTCACCTCCCTGGATGTTCCGGATCTCTAAGTCTTCCAGTGCTGGCAGCTTTTTCAGATGGGCCAGGCCTGTGGCCGTGATCGCCGCGTTGACCAGCCCCAGACGCTTGATGCCGGGCAACCTGGCCACGATTGCCAGCCCATCGTCCGTCACTTGCGTCTCCCAAAGATTGAGGGACTCGAGTTGGACTAGACCCTTAAGGTGTTCCATTCCGCGATCGGTGACCTGCGTCGCTCGCAGCCCGAGCGACTTGAGGTTGGATAGCCCTGAAAGATATTCGAGTCCCTCGTCAGTGATCGGAGTGTGGTTAAAGTCCAGGAGTTGAAGCTGACCAAGCCCGCGCACATGCTGCAAACCGGAGCCGGTGATCGTGCGGGTGTGCGTGATCTCCAGACGCTCAAGCTGCGAAAGTGCTTGCAAATGGACAAGCCCAGCATCGGACACACCGTGGAGGTGAGACAGATGCAAGCTTTTGAGCTGCGCCAGTCCGGCCAGAGGACTCAAGAGAACATCGGTAATCGCGATGCCGTCCTTTGGACCGCTGATTTCAAGCGACCTTAGATGTGACAGATGCTTCAAGTTGCCCAGCGCCGGTTCGTTAACCTCATTTTCGCCGAGCGAAAGCGCCACCACATGGCCGTCTTCGATCTGAAATCTGCCGCCGAGTTCCCAGAGGGCCGCCTTCTCGCCCGCCGACATCGGGGCGTACTCTCCCGGCAGGCGCTCCCCCTTGCGCCACTTGGCAGGAAGGACGAACTGGCCCCGCCACAGCCCGCGCTGGTCTTCGCGGGCCATGATTTCCATCGGCGAGGTGATGCTGTGATCGGCCAGAGCCCAGCCGTTTTTGATCAGCTCGTGCCCGAGGTTCACATTGTCCACATAGCAATCGCCGATGACGCGCTCGCCGCGGCGATATTCCTCGCTGCCGGCATTGACGAACATCTTGACATCATGCTCGCCAATGAGCTTTTGGAGGAATGCGCGCGCTTCCCTGCCGGCCGGATAGAACCAATCGCCGATCTTGCCCAGTTGATCAAGGTCCGGCCCGTCTTCGAGCTGTACCTCCAGGCCGTCGGCAAACACGAGCGTATGGCCGTCCTTCACCGTCACCTTCCCGCGAACGATGATCCACGGCCTGGGTGTGTGCACAGCGCTTCCTGGGACCGTTTTTCTCGCGACCGCGGCTGCGTTTTCTACCGCAGCGCCCAGAATCGGCAGAGCCCCGCAGGCCGCCAGAACCAAGAGGATCGCACGCATGACTCGTGCTCCTGGGAAAAAAGATCGAAGCGGTGTCGCAGCCTCTTCCTCCAAGTGCTTTATAGGCGCGTTCCTTTGGCGAGAGAAATCAATTACCCGTATACTTGCCATAACCGATTCGCATCAGGTCGCTGGCAGCTGAGAGACGTCATGACAAAAGCGATCCTGGCATTGCTGATGGCGGCCGCGGCATGCGGCATACTCCGCGCCGCGGAAAGCGATCCGCCCGTGCAGCCGCGAGAAGTGCGGAAAATCTACGGGGACGGCCGGCACAATGCGTTCACCGCCCTGGTGAGATACCGCGGCGATCTGTGGCTGGCGTTTCGCGCGGCCGCGGCGCACAACTCAACCGACGGCGAGATCGTCATTCTGCGCTCGGCCGACGATGGCCAGACGTGGAAGGAAGCGCGGCGGGTGAACATTCTGCCGGACGATCGCGACCCGCAGTTACTAATCGCCGGCCAGCGGCTGATTCTGTACGACATGGCGATGGACGGGCCGGAGCTGACGACCTACGCGACCTACACCGACGACGGCGAGAAATGGAGCCAGCCGCAGAAGATCTATGAGCCGCGGTTCATCCTCTGGAAGCCAGTCGCCCACGGCGGCAAGTTCTTCGCCGCGGCACACAAGAAGGACGAAGCCAGCGGCGGCAAAGGTCGCGAAGTGCATCTGGTGACCAGCGACGACGCTCTGGCGTGGAAGAAGATCTCCACCATCCGCTCCGGCAACTGGGAAAGCGAAACGACGCTGCTGTTTGGCCCCGGCGATCAACTGATCGCCTTTTTGCGACAGAAGTACGGCAGTCCGCCGGCGCAGATCCTCAAGGCCGATCCGCCGTACGAGAAATGGACCAGCCGTGCGCCAAACGTCAATCACCTCTCGGGGCATAGCGTTCACAAGTTCCGCGGCACCACGTACTTCTTTTCTCGGACGATGGATTACCAGACGAAGCAGGCCGGGCAGATGATCTACACCTACGAAGACGGCAAGCTCGTCCCTTATTGTCGACTGCCGGCTGGGGGCGACTGCGCGTATGCCGAGGCATTGGAGCAGGGGGACGAGATGGTGGTAAGTTACTATTCGTCGCACGAAGGGACGGCGAATGTCTATCTGGCCCGGGTGCCGCTGAAGAAATAGCCGCCGATGAAATCTCGCAAACTCATTGCGACAACGCTGGCGGCGATGACGCTCTTGTGCGGACTGTCTCCATTCACTGGCTGCACAGCCGACCCGCGGGGGGTGCTCAAAAGCGTGAAGGAGCTGGAGCCGGCGGCGAAGAAGCGCAACGAGGAGATTCGGAAGATGACTGGCGTGCCAGACGAGAAGGGGGAATAGCTATGCGGCTGACGGCATTCTGGTTAATTCCGCGGCGGCGACGCGATAGAGCGCCAGCACCAGCTCGTCGATCAGCGCGTCGAGGTTCAAAGCTGCCGGGCTGGTTGCACCTGCTTCTTTTAGCCGTCGCCCTACGAGATCGACGAGCTGATCGTGGAGACGTCTCTCGGACTGGTCGCTCAAATCGAGAATTCGCATCGGCAATTGGGCAAGCTGTTTTTTGCTCAACGAATAGTAACCGCCCGCCAGCCGCTTGGCCGCGAAGCGCAGCCGGAACAAGCGCGACATCAGACGCGAGTTGAGCAGCCCCAGCAAATAGTGCGGATCGACGGTCGAATCGGCCAGGGCGTACACCTGTACCCCCAGCGCCAGGCCGCGCGTGTCGAGTGCCGCCTCGAGTTGCCTTGACATACCGGCCAGCACGATCTTGGGATCAGTGTAGAGCCGCAGCTTTCTTTCTGTCAGAATCGGATCGTCGGCGGCAAGCACCGGACGCTTGAATTGCCGGCCCATGAAACGCACGTCGCCGAGTTCAATGGCATACGGTTCGATATTGCCGCTGACAATGAAGTCGAGCCCCGTCGAGCGCCTGCTGCGGGACTGGGATCCAGCTTCCACCAGCCGCGCTGCCAGCTCCGCCGCCTGAAAGCCTGTCGCCCCGCTGTGGATCGAACACACTTCGCCCAGCGGCACCGTCGCCACTCGCGACTCGACGTCCAGATCGCCTCCGAGAGCCAGCCCGCGGTTGGCCCGCTGCTGTGATTGGAGCACGCGGCACGTCATGCCTTCCGACAGACCCGCGCCTGCGCATCGGGTTAGTGAGACCGTCGCCGGCCGCACTACGCGGATCGCATGTCCGCGCGGCGCCCGCCGCTTCGTCCACAGCACGATGTAGGGATAGACTTCTGCGTCGGCGAAAATCCCCAGGCCCGAAACATCGATGATGGCGTCGAGCGTTCCCTCGCCCAGGAGCAGCTCGCGGCACGGCCGGGCATAGTCGAGTGTGGCCAGCTTGTTCGGAACAATTGCCCCCATGCGGCCGTTGGCGGCAAGTGCCGCCACCGATCGCTCCAGAAACAGCGTGTACAAATCGAAGGCCCCCGCCGCGCAGCGATAGCGGCGGCGATAGGCGGCCGCCAGCGCCGCGCCACGGGATTTTGCCAGTCGTCGAATGTTGACGTACGGCGGGTTAGTTACGATCGCGTCGAAGGTGCCGCGAAACCACCCATCGTGATCCAGAAGCGCGTCGCCAACGCGGATATTGTCGGCCAGTTCGGCTGCCGGCAGACCGGACGCCAAAGCGAGCGCCTGCCGCGCTAGTTGAACGGCGACCGGATCGATGTCGATTCCCGCCAGATGCCGCCTCGCAATCACCCGCCGCTGCGCCGGCGACAAGCGGCGTCCGCCAGAGTGCGCCTCGTGCCAGTCGCACAGCCAGCGATACGCGGCCAGCAAGAACGCGCCACAGCCGCAAGCCGGGTCCAGCACGCGGAGCTGGCGGAGTCGGTCGCCAGACATGTCCGCCACCAGCGGCCGCAGCGTCCGCTCGACGATAAATCCGGCCACGTCGGCAGGAGTGTAGAAAATTCCGTCGCCCCGCCTGCGGTCATCATCCCGCTTGGCGAGCCCGCGTTCGTAGAGCGGACCCATCTCGTCGCCAGCAACCTCGCTGCCGAGTTTTTCGCTGCTTCTACGAGCTCGCCGCACGATGCGATCCCTCGCTAGCCCCCCTCGGACGGGCGCGGATCATAGCGGCAGGCAGCGATTCAAGAAAGAGAAAAAGGCGGGCAGCGGCATCGTAGGGGCAGGTTACGATAGTCCGCCACCCGCCAAAGAATGCGGGCGGTAGCATTGGCGGTGAAAGCTATGGAATCACTTCCACGACCACCAGCACGCGAGCCGGCTTGGCGTAAGCCGGCGTTTGATCCGGGCCCGGCTTGATTTCCGGCGTCTGCGCCGGGGATTTGAGCACCGGAAACCCTCGCGGGGGCAAATGCTGGGCGTAGTTCTTTCGGTCCGTCACGTCCTGCTGCGAGCCGCTCGATCCTTCACCCTCGGCTTTTGTCACCCGATCAAGTCCCGGCTTGGACGAAGAGACAGTGCCGCCGGTGGAAATTGCCAGCGAGCCGTCGGCGGTATGGGCCAGCTTCGCCAGTGCCTTTTGCAGCCTGGCTCGATCCGCCTCGATGAACAGAACGTCTGCTGCACCTGCTGGGGCCTGTTCTTTGCCTGCCAGCGTTTTGTAACCTTGGGCCGTTTCCTGGGCGGCCGGATTGATCGCCGTTGCCGCCGCGGAGGAAATACCGCTGGCTGCCAGCGCTTGGTCGAGAGCCTTGCCGCGGATCTCGTCCTTGGTTAAACGCAGGCGAACGATAACTGCTTGTCCTTCATCGGCCTGGGCCAGCACGGCGGCAACGGCCTGCTCGGCGGGGGTAAGGGGAGGCGGCTGCTGCTCGGCAGTGTTATCGGGCCCCGGACGAATCGCGATGATGGCCAGCACGAGTGCCGCAGTGGCTGCCACCGCGGCGATAGCGGCCATTAGCCAGCGGCGGCGAGGCACGGGCGCTTGGTGGGCTACAACCTGGTCGGCCCTTTGCTGGGCCACAGCCAACACGCGAGCGGGAAAATCAGGGCCAAGCGAGTGCCTGGGCAATTGACGGATGCCGTCGCCCAGCTCGCGCACCTGCGCAAGCACCTTGGCCAGTTCCGGTCGCTGGCGGAGCAGCGACTCGATTTCCTCGCGCTGG
>DASRJP010000138.1:0-21236 GCA_035649415.1 Pirellulaceae bacterium
CTCGGCTGCGTCTGGCCGCGGAGGTCGGACAGCGACAGCGGCACGACCAGCCGCAGCCGCGCGCCGACAAACGACGGATGGCAGCGGTTCAGGGTGACGGTGCCGACAACTTTGGCGATACGCATGGGTTGGTTTGATGCGATTAACGCACCAGTTCAATCTTTCGTTGTTTCAGTTCGTCTCTCACGGCCGGCGTGACCACGGCCTTGGCCGGCACCAGCAGCCGCTGTACGCCACCGAGTTGGCCGTCAATCGTCCGCATCGTGATCACGCGCTCCGTGAGGACGAGGTCGTGACCAACCGGGGCAGGCGCAGCCGCAGCGGCGGACGAGTCCATCGCCCGCAGCCGGCGGATCACCTCCGACACGATTCGTTCGACATCGGCCTCGGTAAAACTCATTCGTCGCAAATCCCGATCACGTTCGGCGCGGGTCTGGGGACCCCGCCGAAACTTCCGACCGCAGGTCTTCTTCTTGGGCGAGGTCAGGAGACCTGCGCCCAACTATTCGTCGCATATTCCGATCACCGACCAGCGGACGGGGGTCACCTCGGTGTTGAGGATCTCCCTCATGAACTTACCGTCGCTGGTGATTATCACCTTCTGTCCTTTGCCGGCCCCCACCGCGTCCACCGCGATCTGCGGGTCCGCATCGGGCGCCTTGCCGTCGGCCAAAAGCGGCTGGACCACCAGCAGCTTTTGCCCCTTCATCGACGCGTGCTTGACGGTCGAGGTCGCGGTGCCGACGACGAGGGCGGTTTGCATGGGAAGGGGGCTAGGGGCTAGGGGCTACGACTTTCAGGATTGTCCTTGTCGCGGCGGAGCTTTGAGCGGAGGGCCTTTTGCAAACTGCGGATCATGCGGCCGATTTCGTCTGCTTTGACTTCAAGAGGTGTAACGGCTTGCGCAGACGCGTATCCCAACCGCATGCACACCACAAAATACGTTTCCACTTCGGCCAGTGAACCTAGCGAGAACGAAAGATGGTGTATGTACTCCTTCGTCGAGTCTCGGCCGTTGCCCTCGGCAATGTTGGCAGCGACGGAAACGGCCGCTCGCTGGATCTGGCTCGATAAGCCATAGGTCTCGCTCTTAGGAAACCGCTGTGTCAAACGATAGATCTCGTCTATTAGGTCAATCGACCGTTGCCAAACGATCAAGTCTTTGAAACTCCGAATGGCCATGAATCACCTCAGAGGCAAGTAGATTTGGTTCCACCCTAGCCCTAACCCCCAGCCCTAGCCCCTCGACTTCCCCAGAATCCACAAATCATCGATCAGCGAACAGCGCCGCTCGCGGGTGAACGTCAGCGGCGTCGTTACCCCTTCGCCGGTCGGCCCGGCAATCGAGAACGACAGATATCCTTCGCCGCCCAGACCCAGCGACGCCATGCACGGGCCGTTTTTGACGAACAGCGTCGTGTCGAGGGCGCGGCCCATTTTCGTCATGTTCCGCACGTTGTTGCTGTGGATGATGCTCGTGTGCCGGAAGCCGTGCTCGGCTTCCTTCGCCCGGGCGATCGCTTCGTCCACGTCGCGGCAGCGAACGAACGGGATGAACGGCATCATCTGCTCGACCTGGACGAACGGATGTTTGAAATCTGTTTCGCCAAAGATCAGCTCGGTCTTGGCCGGAATGCTCTTGCCCGCTCCTTTCGCCAGGACTGCCGCGTCCTGACCGAGGAAATCCTTCGCAGGGGCGTCGTGCTTGTGCTCCCCTTCGCCGACCTGGATGATCGCGACCTTGGTCAGCGCATCGACCTCTTTGGCGCTGAGTCGCACGGCCCCGGCCCGCTCCATCGCCGCCATCATCGCGTCGAATGCCGAGCCGACGACGAAAACCTCTTTCTCGGCAATGCACAACAGGTTGTTGTCGTAAGCGCCCCCCTGAATGATGCACCTGGCGGCCCGATCAAGATCGGCCGATTCATCGACGACGACCGGCGGATTGCCCGGCCCGGCGACCACCGCCCGCTTGCCGCACTTCATCGCCGCTCGCGCCACGGCTGGTCCGCCCGTGACGCAAATCAGGCTGATGCCGCGGTGACTAAAGAGCTGGTTGGCTGATTCGAGCGTCGGCTCGGCAATCACGCAGATCAGGTTGTCGATGCCGAGGTCTTTGTGAATCGCCTCGTTGAACCGCCGCACGCCCTCAGCAGCCACCTTCTTGCCGCTGGGATGCGGGTTGACAACGACCGTGTTGCCGGCTGCGATCATGCTGACCGCATTGCCGGTGATCGTCGGCAGCGAGTGGGTGACCGGCGTGATCGCGCCGATAACGCCGAATGGCGCGTGTTCGATGACCGCCAAGCCGTGGTCGCCGCTATAGACCTCGCTCCGCATGAACTCGACGCCGGGGGTCCGCTCGCCAAGGGTCTTGAGCTTTTCGATCTTGTGCTCCAGGCGGCCGATCTTTGTCTCGTTCATCTCCATCGTCCCGAGCTCGACGCACTGATCGACGGAGATGCGGCGGATGTGGCTGATGATCCGCCGGCGGTCTTCCAGGCCCCGCTCAGAAAGTTGCTCGAACGCCTGTCGGGCCGCGGCGACCGCCTCATCGACACAGGTGAAGATGCCGTGTCGGCCGCTGTGCGACTTGCCATTGCTCGTATGTGGCGCCCGACCAACCTCCGAGAGGACCTGGGCGACGACGCTGCGGATGAGGGCTTCGTTGATTTGCATGGCAATAACTAGCTAGGGGTTGCTACTTCTCTTCGCGGCTGTAAACGCATCCCTGATCAACATGGACGGTATCGACGATGCCGATGACGACCGCGTCCACCGGCATGTTCTTGGTCTCGGGCGTCATCCGGGCGCTCGAGCCCTGCGTAAGCAGGACGAAGTCGCCGACACCTGCGCCGAGCGTATCGACGGCGACGAAGGTGCGACCGGTCGTCACCAGGCTGTCGCGCTTGTTTGGCTCCACACGAAACGGCTCAACGACAAGCAGCTTGAAGCCCTTCATCGAGGACACCTTCTGCGTCGAGACCAGCGATCCGGTGACTTTGGCGACGAACATGGTTTACCTCTCTTCGTAGGCCGACGCTCCGCGACGGTCATCCGCGACGGAGTCGCGGGCTACGATGTTGGCGACGAACATGGTTAACCTCCGATCGCTTCCTTGGTCTGGCGGGCGACGATCAATTCCTCATTCGTCGGCACGATCCACAGTTGCGTGCGACTGCCTTCCTTGCTAATCCGGCACTCACCCTTTGCTGACGCGTTTAAGGTTGGATCGAGGAAGATGCCGATGCCTTCGAGCCCCGAGCAGACGGCAGTGCGGACATTGACGCCGTTCTCGCCGATGCCGCCGGTAAAAACGATCGCGTCCGCGCCGCCCAGCTCGAAGAACAGGCCGCCCATGTACCGGCGAATCTCCGCGGCAAACACGTCGAGGGCCAGTCTCGCGCGGGCGTGCCCCTTGGCAGCCGCTTCTTCCAGGTCGCGAATGTCGCCGCTGACGCCGGAGAGACCCAAGAGGCCGCTCTTTTCGGCCAGCGTGTCGAGGACTTGCTCGAGCGTCTTCCCTTCCGCCCGCATGATCAGCGGAATCGAAAAGGGGTCGAAGTCGCCGACGCGGTTGTTGTGCGGCAGTCCCGACTGGGGGCTCATGCCCATTGTCGTCCCGACGCTTTGGCCGTTCTTGATCGCGCAGAGGCTATTCGAGCCGCCCAGGTGGCAGGAGATAATTTTCAAATCGCTGCGGCCGAGGATCTGCGCCGTCCGCTGGGCGATGTAGCGGTGGCTCGCGCCGTGGAATCCAAACCGCTGGATGTGGAGTTTTTCGCCCCACTCAAACGGAGCTGGATAATATCGCAGGTGAGCGGGCACCGTCGCGTGAAAGCCGGTCTCAAACGCGGCCACCAGCGGAATCTGTGGCAGTTTTTCGCTCAAGAGCCGCATGGCCTTGATGTAGGGCGGGTTGTGAGCCGGGGCGACCTGGCTCATCTCCTCCATTGCGGCCAGCACATCGTTCGTCACGCGTTGCACGCCGCTGATCCGGCCGCCGTGAACCGCCTTAAAGCCGATTGCTGCAACTTCCGACGCGTCCTTAAGGCAGCCGCTGGCTGGGTCCGTCAGTTGCGCGAGGCACTGCTGCACGGCCACGGCGTGGTCCGGAACGGGCGTTTTCAATTCCTGCCGCTTCCCCGCGATCTCCACGAAGCACGGGCTCTCGGCCGAGCCGATCCGCTCGACGCCGCCGCGCGCAAGCTGCTTCTCGCCGGCCATGTCGAACAGCCGGTACTTGAAGCTCGTTGAGCCGAGGTTGGCGACCAGGATTTTCATGGCGACTTCCGTGGAAGCATTCGCAGCCGAAGTCGCAAGACTTCGGATCGAAACTCTTACGAGTTTCGCTACGCCAGCAATCCCTTACATGAACGCTTCGACGAGTCCTTCCGCCGGGCGCGGGATCACGTGACTGCCGACGAGCTCGCCGACCTGCTGCGCCGCTTGAGCGCCGGCTTCGACCGCAGCGCGAACGCTGCCGACGTCGCCGCTGACGATTGTGGTCACGAGGGCCCCGCCGATGCCGACGCGCTTGACGATCTGCACGTTGGCGGCTTTGGCCATGGCGTCGGTGGCTTCGACAAGGCCGACGAGGCCCTTGGTTTCAATGAGTCCGATAGCTGACATGGAAATATCCTTCGAGTTGCTGATGGGTCGTTGAGAATCAATAGCAGCGCGGCGAGCTGCTCCCTCGCTTGCGCTTCGGGTTAGTAAGTTATGCCTTGGCCTTCTTCACGCTCGGCGGCAGAACGATCGCCAGGTCGTCGTGCGGCCGCGGAATCACCTGCACGCTGACGACTTCGCCAATCCGGCCGGCGGCGGCGGCTCCGGCGTCTGTCGCGCTCTTCACCGCGGCGACATCGCCGGTGACGAACGCGGAAACCAGTCCCGAGCCGACCTTGTCCCAGCCGATGAGCTGCACGTTAGCAGCCTTCAGCATGGCGTCGGTCGCTTCGACCAGGGCGATGAAGCCCTTGGTCTCGATCATGCCGAGCGCTTCGTTCACTTTTGCCATGGGTGGCATCTCCAGAATGAAAACAATGGTTACTTACGGTCTGTGGGTCGAACGATTCGACTTCAGTGTTTGCATTTGCAGCCGCCGTCCTGCTTCAGCAGCTCGACTTTCGTGCCCCCGTCCAGGTAGCAGGCATTCCCCTCGTCGGTGTCGATATGGACTTCCAGTTTGCTGGTCGCATCGGCCCGCACGAGCAGGTCTTCGAAGACCGTCGTGCTGTAGGGGGATTCAATGCGAAGCTTCATGTGATCGCCATTCTTGACGCCAAAATGCTCGGCGTCCTTCAGGCTCATGTGAACGTGGCGGGCGGCGCGGATCACCCCTTCCTGCAATTCGACGACGCCTTTCGGTCCAACAAGCACACAACCGGGAGTGCCGCGGATGTTGCCGCTGTGACGAACTGGGGCGTCAATGCCCAGCGAGATGGAATCGGTGAAGGCCAACTCAACCTGACTGTGTGGCCGCGTCGGGCCGAGCACGCGCACCGTCGGCAGCATTCGCCGCCTGGGGCCGACGACCATCACTTGCTCTGCCGCCGCGTAAAACCCGTCCTGGTAAAGCGGCTTTTCCGGTGTTAGCTTTGCGCCGGGGCCGAACAGGATTTCGACGTGCTCGTCGGTTAGATGGCAGTGGCGGGCGGAGATGCTCACCATCAGATTCGGCCGATAGCCTTGGTCGCCGGCTGGTTTACCATTGCCGACCTGCGCAAGGACAATCTGCCGAACGATCTGTTCGACGATGGCGCGGTCGAGAGGAGGGGCTGCACTCATCGGTGAATTACATGTCGGGCGGGTCGTTGTCGGTCGCGCTCGTGGCGGCGGCAATCACCAGCATTACGCCGGCATCCGTCAGCCGCTGTTTCCAATCGCCGGCAATCTCGTGGTCGGTCACCAAAATGTCGATATCTGTCAGGTCGAACGAGTGGGCCAGGCTCGTGTGTCCAAACTTCGTGCTGTCCGCGACGACGATTACTTCCTCGGCGGCATTCATCATCGCCCGCTCGGTCTCCACCAGGAGCAGATTGCTGTTGAAGCCGCCGCGCTCGTTGATCCCGGCGACGGAGAGCACGGCCCGCCGCACATTCAAACTCTCAAGCATCCGGTTGGCGTACGGCCCCAGCGACACGCCCGTCTTGCTATGGACGTAGCCGCCGATCAACACCAGGTCCGACTCGCTCGTCGTGAACAGGCTCGCCACCGGGAGCGAGTTGGTTACCACCTGGAGCGGCCTACCCACCAGCAGTCGCGCCAACTCGTACGTCGTACTGCCCCCGTCGAGCAGCACCGTGTCGTTGTCCTCGATCAGCCGGCTGGCTTCGAGCGCGATCAGCCGCTTCTTGTCCCAGTTCAGCGACTGCCGCGTGTCGAAATGGGCCAGCTTCGGCGACGGCCCCGTGTAAAACACGCCGCCATGCGTCCGCTTGGCCGCCCCCGATTGCTCGAGGAAATCTAGGTCGCGGCGAACCGTCGATTCCGAAACCTGAAGTTCGCCGGCAAGATCGGGCAATGCCGCAAATCCTCGCTGCCGGATCAGTTCCAGCAACTTGGATCGCCTGTCGTCGGGAACGGCCTGCTTGATCACTGCCGGAAAACTCCCTATCCGTTGCACAAGTATGACAGATATTTATCAACTAACAAGCGTACTATGACGACTTTATTTCACAATGTTGAGTTGTAATGCGCAACCAGTTGCTAGCACGAGACTTCCGGTCATTAGGTTGCCCAAGGAGAGAGTTTGCCGCAGAAGCTTGGAAGAAATCTTCCGCCTTACATGACGGGCCGGATTTGCACCCGGCGTGCGACAACGGAGATACGTCGGGCGGCAATCAGTCGGATGGCCTCTGGGAGTGCATGGCACTCCTCCTCGAAGACGCGGGCCTGAAGCACCTCGGCGGTGTCGTCATCCAGCACAGGGACGGTGTGCTGGAGAATGATCGGCCCATGGTCGTACTCGTTGTCCACGAAATGGACCGTGCAGCCGCTGACTTTCACGCCGTACTCGAGTGCCGCCTGGTGTACTGTGAGACCGTACATCCCCTTTCCGCAGAAGGCGGGAATTAGTGCCGGGTGAATGTTGATCACGCGGTTCTCGAAGTCGGGCGGGATCGGCACGTGCTTGAGAAAGCCTCCCATCACGACCAATTCCACGCTGGCGGCGCGGATCGGATCGAAGATGGCGCGGCTAAAGTCGTCGTCGGAGATGCCCTTCCCCTTTTCCACGACGAGTGAGGGAATGTTCGCCTCTGCCGCGAAGGCCAGCCCGCGTGCCTGCGGATTGCTGGAGATCACCAGCTTGAACTCGACCGGCAGCTCCCCCGCCCTTTGTTTCTCAATCAGGTTGCGCAGCGTGGTGCCACCACCGGAGATGAGGACGGCGATGGGGAGGTGAGTAGACATTATTGCGGCGCAAGATGTGTACTGGGCTAGCCACGCCGCTTTGTCTTGCCGTTGGACTTCGGCTTCACTTCCAGTTCCGTTACGAGCAACAGGTCGATGATGTGAAGGCGGTCGTCCGCATCGGAGACGACGACCGTTCTTCCGCTCGGAACGGTACTGATGAATTCGCGCGAGATGACAGGTATATTCCGGCCGTCCGCCACGTGGATGACGAAGGGTTGAAACGGTTCGGCCAGGTACAACGAGTGGATCTTGTCAATGGTCATTGTGCACTCCTCACGCAGTTGCTTTCCTTAAATATAGCGTGATCTTCTCGTCGCCCATCTCGACTTCGACGCCTTCCACTCCTGGCAGTGCTTCGAATACGAATGTCACGGCCAGCGTCTCGCCGCAAATGTAATTGCGGTTGGCTTCGATGGCGCGGCGCAGATCGGCGGAGGCGCCGACGATGCCGACTTCGATCCGGTCGGTGTAATCCAGGCCCATCTCTTTGCGACGGTCCTGGATGATGCGCACCAGATCGTTGGCCTTGCCTTCGTCGATGAGCTCTTGCGTTAGCTCGGTGGCGAGAACGACGACGCAGCCAGCACCCTGTGCCGCGGCCCATCCGGGCTTGGCCTGGAGGCGGACCTGAATGTCCTCGCTATCGAGTTCGATGGCCTGGCCGTCGAGTGTGAGGGTCACTTTGCCGCTGGCCGTCATTTCGGCCAGGAGTTTCCCCCCGTCGGCAGTCGTGAGCGCCTGCTTGCACGCCGGCAACAGCTTCCCCAGCCGCGGGCCGAGCTTTTTGAAGTTGGGTTGCACCTGGTAGGTGATGTATTGGTCGGCCTTGGTCGTGTACTCGATCTTCTTGACGTTCAACTCGTCTTTGAGCAGCTCGTCGTGCGCCTCCAGCCACTTCTGGTGCGTCGTTTCGGAAAGGATGACCTCGACCTTGGCCAGCGGCTGGCGGACCTTCAATTTGTTGGCCATGCGGGCCGACAAACCGAGCGAGGCGACCTCGCGCAGCAGTTGCATGCGGACGGAGAGTGTTTCGTCGATGATCGGGGCGTCCCCGGCGGGATATTCGCAGAGATGGACACTCTCGGGGAATGAGAACTCATTGGGTCCAACTTCAATCATTACGCTCCCAGCCAGATTCTGCCACATTGTTTCCGCAATAAATGGGGTAAACGGCGCGATGAGCTTGCACGTCGTGAGCAGGCATTCGTAGAGCGTCCAATACGCATCGAGCTTGTCGTCTCGGTGCTCCGAATCCATCTTCGCCCAGAAGCGGTCGCGGCTGCGGCGGACGTACCAGTTGGACAGGCCGTCCACGAAGGCATTAATCCGCTTGCAGGCTTCGTAGTTGTCGTAGGCATCCATTCGTTCCACGACCGCGGCACAGGTACGGTTGAGCTCCGACAAGATCCAGCGGTCGAGCTCGCTGCGCTCTTTTGGCGAGCAGGGGGCATCAGCCCCCTGATTGGCACCCGCAGGAATCTCGGCCCTGGTCCCGGAGCCTGTTAGGCTCCGGCTAAGAGCAGGTGTGAACCCGTCGATGTTCGCGTAGATCACGAAGAACGAATAGCAGTTCCACAGCCGCAGGATGAACTCGGGGATCGTGTCCTTGATCGCCCGCTCGGCATACAGGATGGAACTCCACGGCGGCTGGTTGGCAAACAAATACCAGCGCAGCGCGTCGGCCCCGTAGGTGTCGAAGATTGTCTGCGGCTCGCGATAATTCCGCTTGCTCTTCGACAGCTTTCCGACGCGCTTGGCGTATTTGTCGCCGAGCTTCTGCTTGGCCTCCGCTTCCGTCAAAAAGACCTGCTTGCCGTCCAGGCTCTCCCACCATTCGCCGAGCATCAAGCCCCAGACGATGCAGTTGCGGAAGGGGTGCGGATAGGCAGAGTTCAAGGTTCCATGTTCAACGTTCAAAGTTGAGGCAGATTCACCCGAACTTTGAATTTTGAACTTTGAACTTTGAACTTGATTGCCGAATAACATCGTGCTGATCGCCAACTGGCTGTAGAACCAACCGCGCGTCTGGTCGAGCCCTTCAGCGATGAAATCCGCGGGAAATTGCTCGCGAAACTTTTTGCACGCCTCGGTCGGACCTTCTTCGCCCCGGTAGCCCCACTGGGCAAAGGGCATCGCGCCGCTGTCGTACCAGCAGTCGATGACTTCAGGCACTCGTTGCATCCGCGCTCCAGCGGCAAACGGCGAGTCGTAAGTAATCGCATCGATGTACGGCTTGTGGACCTTGAGATCGTCACTGAGAGATGGATTGACTTTCTTGGCGGTATCCCAGACCTCGAGCCCTTTCACGCCGGGTTTTGTCAGCAGCTCGTCATAGCTGGCAACAGCCTCCATCTTGCCCGTCTGCTCGCAGACCCAGATCGGCAGCGGCGTCCCCCAGTAGCGCTCGCGCGACAGGGCCCAATCGACGTTGGTCTCCAGGAAATTGCCGAACCGGCCGTGCTGGATGTGCTCCGGCTGCCAGTTGATCCGCTCGTTGTTGGCCAGCATCTCGTCCTTGAATGCCGTCGTGCGAATGAACCAGCTCCTGCGGGGATACTGAATCAGCGGGTCCTCCTCCGCCCGCCAGCAGAAGGGATAGTCGTGGACGTACTGCTCCTGGTGGTAAAGCAGCCCGCGTGCCTTCAAATCGCGGATGATGTCCTTGTCGCAGTCCTTGACCCAGCGGCCGCGGCAGTAGTCGGGTGCGTCGCCCGTAAACTTACCGTCGGGGGCTACGGCATTCATCAGCTCCGGCCCCTCGCCCGGTTCGTATTGAGTCTGCAAGCGAACGAGTACCGCATAATCCGCTTCGCCAAATGCCGGCGCCAAATGGACAATGCCTGTACCGCTGTCAGTGGTGACGAAGTCGGCATCGACTACGAACCAATCAGCGGCGCTGATATTGCTCAAATCGCCGATTTGCTCGGCGTTCTCGTCGCGATGGGTTCCCTCGACGCATTCAGGTTTGCCGGTCTTCCGATTGAGCTTCGGAAGCCACCAGTAAAACGTGTCGAACGGCGGAACGTAAATTCGCCCAACCAAATCACGTCCGGGCAATTTGCTTTCAACAATGAGATCACGCTTCGCCTTCGCGGCGATTTCGTCAACCAATTCGGCGGCGACGATTAGTTTTCCTGGATGTTCGGGATCGGAAACTACCGCATACTCCAAGTCTGGGCGCACGGCTGCAAACTGGTTACTAGGCAGCGTCCAAGGAGTCGTCGTCCACACCAGCAAGGACGTGTCGGTTGGTGTTCCATTTTTGTCAAGCAATGGGAAGCGGACATACACGCTCGGGTCCGCCACCTCCCGATATCCTTGCCCCACTTCGCCGCTGGAAAGCGCAGTGCCGCCCTGCGCCCACCACCAGACGATCTTGTGCCCCTGATACAACAGGCCGCGGTCGAAGAGGTTTTTCAGCGACCACCAGACGCTCTCGACGTAGCTCTGATGATAGGTGACATACGCCTCGTCGAGGTGGATCCAGAAACCGATCCGCTCGGTCAGCCGCTCCCATTCCTTCATGTACCGCCAGACCGACGCCTGGCACTTGTGGATGAACGGCTCGATGCCGTAGGCCTCGATCTCCTCCTTGGCGTGAATGCCGAGCTCCTTGCAGACCTCGACCTCGACCGGCAGCCCGTGGGTGTCCCAGCCCGCCTTCCGCTCGCAGAGGTAGCCCCGCATCGTCTTGTAGCGGGGGAAGAGGTCCTTGATCGCCCGCAAAGTGTGCCCCGGGTGCGGCATTCCGTTGGCCGTCGGCGGCCCTTCGTAGAACACAAACCGCGGCGCCCCGGCCCGCTGCGACAGCGACTGCTCGTAAATCTTCCGCTCTTTCCAGAAGGCAAGAACGGCCTCTTCGAGCTGCGGGAAGCTGGGGTTGTTTGGGACAGGCTGGAACATGGGGGAGAGAGCAGAGGTCGGAGGTCAGTGGCAGCGCGACTGAAACCAGTGGCCGGGGACCAGGAGCCAGGAGCCAGCGGCATGTTGCATCGACACTGGTCCACTGTGCGAGGTTCTATCGGCCGCGGAAGCGACGGAAACCGCCAGTAAACAGCATGGGGCGGTTTTGGGCAATGTCGGGAGAAGCGAGAGAGCAGCGCCTTGGAGGACTAAGGTCCCACAAGCCCCGTGTTAGCGACTACCCGCACGACTTTGCCCTCGTGATGAATTATCGCCACTTGCCACCGTCGATCGACCAACGGCATCTCTCGTTCCGATCGATCGCAATAGAGATAGTCGAATCGGCCATCCAAACCTGCGAACTCTGCGTTCGTCTGTCGTGAACAGCGAAATCCCTCGCGTTCCATGAACTTCTGCGCCTGATCCACTGACATTCCTATAGGAGCGTGCGCAGAGATGGTTTGAGCCATCAGATTTGGATCCTTGATTCCAAACGTCAGTGGCGAGTCGCTCGACGACGTCGAACCGCCCGTTTTGGTGTTTGAAGGCGGACTGCTGGCTCGATGCGTTCGACAGCCGGTTAGAACCACGAACGCCGTTGACATCCAAAGCGAAGCCAGAATGGTGAACCAAACAGCTCTCGATCCGGAAATCACGTCTTCGCCTCCCGCCCCATCCCAAACCAGAATGCCGCGGCAATGCCCACCACCATCATCAGCAAGGCGGCAGACTTGAGGTGGTTTAAGTGGGTGAGAAAGAACAGCAGGCTCTCGTCCTTCACGAAGGGGCGGAACCACCATTCGGTAAGGAGCATTGCTGCGAGGCTCACGATGGCGGCAAAGACGCCTACTGCGACGCTGCGCTTCTTTAGCGGATAACCGCCTCCAAGCCCTGCCAGTACGCCGGGGAGTATGATCGCGTAGAAGCCGCTCCTATAGAGTCCCCAAAACGCCAGCACGCCGAGTGCCGCGCCGGCGAGCGTTCCAAGAATTCCAAGCGGCACCGACCAATCAGTGCTCGGCTCGGCAGGGGATTTTTCGAGCGGCGGCGATTTGAGCTCAGGTGAGGCCATGGCGCATGCTCCGGACGATCATTCAGGTCTCACGCAGAGGCGCAGGGCTCGCAGAGCCGGCACACGTATTTTCGATCATCTCTTCGTTCCTCTGTAACTCGGCGCCTCTGTGCGAGATTTTCTCCGGCTGCGATATGTAGCTACATCCCATTCGCTCCTGCTCCCTCGTGCTTCAGCTGCTCCCCGAAAAACTCCATGTGCTGCTGCTTCGTCCGCTCCAGGTCCTTCCCCACCCAGCCGTGGCCGGCGCCGATCAGCAACTCAATGCGGCCCGGCACGCCGGCGGCCGTGAGGGCGTCGGCATATTTGGTCGCCTGCGTGTGCGGCACCAGCGGGTCTTTGGTGCCCTGAAAGATGAGCGTGGGCGCGTCGCCGCTGGTGACGTAGGTGATCGGCGAGGCCCGCTTCCAATCGGCCAGCTTGTCCGCCTTGCTGCCGCCGATAAAGTCGGTCACCAGTGGCACGCTCCGCTCGGGGATATCGTCGGCTGTCATGTCGGTCGGGCCGAAGTAGGCCACGACCGCCTGGACCTTGCTCGACTGGTTCGGATTGCCGCCGTCCCCTTCCAGGCCGTCCTCCTTGTCCATCGTGCCCAGCATCATCGACAGGTGCGCGCCGGCCGAAAAGCCAATCGCGCCGAAACGTTTGGGATCGATATGGAACTTCTCCGCATTGGCACGTAGAAACCGAACGGCACACTTCACATCTTCTACCTGGTCCGGAAAGATACCCTTGGGAATCAGCCGGTAGCCGACGGTCACCGACACGTACCCTTCCTTGGCAAAGTCATAGATGCCTGGGTACGGCCCGCCAACGTGGATCGACTTGTTGCCACCGCGCCAGGCCCCGCCGTGGATGACGACAATGCACGGCACGCTCTTGTCGAGCTTTTCCGGCCGCGCCATGTCGAGCTTGAGCTCGGTATCACCGGTCTTGCCGTAGACGATGTCGGGTTCGTAGGTGATGCCGGGAGGAGGGGTTTTGTCCTGGGAGAGGGCGACCGACGTCGTGAGGGTGAGAATCGCCAACAAAGTTGCGGCAAGTTTCATGGTGTACTCCAAGGTGCCATCGAATTTCAGCGGCAATCCGTGTCCCGGAGGACGTTGTCCTCCGGCTAAGAACATTACTTCTTTTTCGCCCCCACCAAAAACGTCGGGTTCATCGACTCGAACCGCAGCCGGTCCATCTGGTCGGTGCCGCGGCTGATGTTGATCATCCACACCTGGCAGTCGCCGGACTTCTTCTGTAATACGTCGCGGACGGCGGCCAAATTTTCCACGCTGCCGACGTTGGCCAGCAGCCTCCCGCCGCGGCGAAGCTTGTCAAATGCCAGCTCGACGATCCGGCTAACGTGCCGCCCGGTTCCGCCCACAAAGACCGCATCCGGCGGCGGCAAAGCCTCCCATGCCTCCGGCGCTTTGCCCAAAACGGGGGTCAAATTCGTCACGCCAAATCGCTCGGCATTCGACGCGATAAGCTGATAATCCTCGGGATCCATTTCGATCGCAAACACCTGCCCGCCGGAGGCGAGCTGCGCCGCTTCGATGGCCACAGAGCCGCTGCCCGCGCCGACGTCCCACACGGTGCTCGTCGGGCCGACATCCAGTTCCGCCAGGGCAATCGCCCGCACTTCGGCCGGCGTGAGGAGCCCCCGCTTGGGTTGCGACTGCAAAAACTCCTCGTCCGGATTGCCGAACAGCCGCTTGCCCACCATGGCCGCCGGCCGATCGGGAACACCCGGCTTGCGGACGAGGATCATCACATTCAGCGGCGAAAAATCCTGTTCCGCAATGTCCGCCAAATCATCGTGCGTAACGCGCTCGTCGGGCGAACCAAGATTCTCGCAGACATAGGCCGTGAAGTAGTCGATTTTCCTCTCGAGGAGCGCCTTGGCGATTGCACTTGGTGGCGACTCATCCGTCGTGAATAATCCCACCTTGGCCGCGGTCCTGGCCTTCTCCACGACCAGCTCCAGCGGCTGCGTCGCCAGGCTGGTCAGGTACGCGTCGTCCCAGCTTTCCTTCACGCGGGCAAACGCCAGCTGCATGCTCGACACGTGCGGCGTGACCTCGAACCGCTCTTTCCCCAGTCGATCGCACAAATACCGTGCGGTGCCATAAAACAGCGGGTCGCCCGTGGCCAGGACCACGACTTTTTTGTTCCCCGCTGACTCGATCTTTTTGACGACGGCATCCAGATCGCCGCCGACCTCAACCCGCTGGGCCCGCGACGTGCCAATGGCTGACAGCGTCTGCCTGGCTCCCACGAGCATGTCCCCCTGCTCAATCAGCTGGCGCGCCGCGGGGGTCAGCCCCTCGAGGCCGTCGTCTCCAATGCCGATGATTTGAATTTTGTCCACGTCGGGCGTCCGATGCGTCAAGGGATTATCGTTCGACAGGCGGCCGCGTGGCTGCGGGCGTGCCTTCAGGGCCAGCCGGTGCCCTCCGTTGTAGTGAAACGCCGCGCGGCCGGAAAGCATCGGTCCGGCACAAAACGACTTTCGGGGCGGCGAGGCGCGCCGTCTTGAGCGAGAAAACGTGCGACGTGAACCGGCTAGGCCAATAGCTCCGTCACGATTCGACCCCCTTGGCCGTCGAGCAGAGAGCCGACGCCGCTGGCGCGCTGGAAGATGACTTTCTCGGCTTCTAGCCCGAACAGGTGCAGCAGCGTGGCATGGAAGTCGTAGTGGTTGACGACGTTTTCGACTGCTTTGTGCCCCAGCTCATCGGTCGCGCCGTGGACATAACCGCTGCGGATGCCGCCGCCGGCCAGCCAACTGCTGAAGCCGTACGTGTTGTGATCGCGGCCGATGTTCTTCTCGTTCTGAACCACCGGCAGCCGCCCCATCTCGCCTCCCCAGTGCACGAGCGTCGTGTCCAGGAGCCCGCGCTGCTTGAGGTCTTTGACGAGTGCCGCACACGGGCGGTCGGTCTCCTGGCAGCGGCGAGGCAAGGCATTGATGATGCCGCCGTGGTGGTCCCAAGTCTGGTTGCCCGAGCAGATTTGCACGAAGCGTACACCCCGCTCCACGAGCCGCCTGGCGATCAGGCACCGCGACCCCCAGTTCTTCGTATCCGGATTGTCGATGCCGTACAGACGAAGCGTGGCCTCAGTTTCGCCGGAAAGGTCGAGCGCTTCCTTGGCGGCCGTCTGCATGCGTGCGGCCAGTTCGTAGCTGGCGATGCGTGCGGCCAGATCGTCCTCCCCCGGACGGGCCGCCAGATGCTCCTGGTTGAGTTGCTGGAGGAAATCGAGATATCGCCGCTGTGCCGCCGGCGTGACGTGCGGCGGCGGATCGAGGTTCAGAATCCGCGGCTCTTGCGAACGGACGACCGTCCCTTGATACAGCGACGGCAGCCAGCCGTTTTGCCAGTTATCGACGCCGAGGACCGGCAGGCCGGTGGGGTCGGTCAGCACGACATAGGCCGGCAAACTTTGGCTTTCGCTGCCCAGGGCATAGGTGAGCCACGAGCCGAGCACCGGCCGGCCGCCAGTCGGCCGGCCCGAGTTCAAGGCGTTGATCGACTGGCCGTGGTTGTTGACCCCCGTGTGCATCGAGCGGACTAGCGTGATGTCGTCGGCCACTTCGGACAGTCCAGGAAGCAGCTCGGACAGCTCCATGCCGCACTGGCCGCGGGGAGCAAATTTCCAGGGCCCGCCAAACAGCTTGGCACTGGCTTCGGCCGCGTTGTCGTACTTGATGTCGCCGGTGAACGACTCGCCGTTGCGCTTGGTCAGCTCCGGCTTAGGGTCGAACAGGTCCAGATGGCTTGGTCCCCCTTGCATGAAGATCGAGATCATGGCCCGCGCGCTGGCCGGCTGCGGCGGGGCCTTGGGGAGCAGATCGAACGAGCGCTTCTCGAGCGTCGGCTTGGCGGGCGCAGCGCGAAGCGAGTCCTGGTTCAGCAGCCACGCCAGCGCCAGCGAGCCGATGCTGAGCGACTGCTGGGCCAGGAAGTGGCGGCGGGACGAGCGGAGTTGAATGTCGCGGTCCATGTGGTGTGCCCCGCTGTTAGTCCACGTACAAAAACGCGTTCGAGCTGTATAGCGCCTGGCACAGCGCCGCCAGCGCCCGCGTCTCGGCCGGCGGGAATGGCTTTTTTGGATCGGGCGTCGGCTGTGCCGCCAGCTCCTGCTGCTGTGCGGCGACGAAGGCGACGGCCGCTTGCACCTGGGCATCGGTGGGTGGTTGAACGAGAGCCAGTCTCCAGGCGGCTTTCACGCGGGCGGCGGGATCGTCGCCGCCTAGCGCCACCGCCCTTTCTGCTAGCGCCTGCGACTGGGCCAGCACAAAGTCGCTGTTCATCAGCAGCAGCGACTGCGGAGCGACGGTCGAGCGGCTGCGCAGCTCGCAATTGGGGTTCAGAGTCGGCGCGTCGAACGTCTCGAGCATCGACAATCGCTGCGACCTGCGCACTTGCACGTACACGCTGCGGCGGAACTCGTCGGACCCAAGAGAGCCGCGCTTGCCTTCCGGCCGGCCGGCACTATCCCGATTGTCGAGCCCCACGATCACCTGCCCCACTTCGTCTACGGTCACTGCGACTGGGCTGCCGTACAGCTCCAGCTCGATCCTCCCCGACGCCGCCAGCAGCGAATCGCGCACCGCTTCTGCTTCCAAACGCCGGATCGACATTCGTCCCAAGAGGAGGTTGTCGCGGTCGGCCCGCTCGAGCGCCTCGGTCCGACGCGACGATTGTCGATACGCGGTCGAGTTCACCAGCAGCCGGTGCAGTCGCTTGAGTTCCCAGCCGTCTGACATGAACCGCGTTGCCAGCCAGTCGAGCAGCTCCAGATGCGTGGGGCGGGCGCCAAGCACCCCAAAATCGCTCGGCGTGGCCACCAGGCCGCGGCCGAAATGGTGCATCCAGAAACGATTGACGAGCACGCGCGGCACGAGCGGATGCTGGCCGCCGGTCAGCCAGCGGGCGTACGCCAAACGGCGGCCAGACGTGGGCAGCGACGGATCGTCCACGGGTATTTGCGCGGTTTCGCGGCTGAGCACGTGCAGGTCCGCCGGCTCGACCTGCTGCTTGGGTTGATTGACATCGCCACGGGAGAAGAGAAACGTCTCCGGGATTTGACCTGGTACTTCCGTCAGGCACGGCACGTAGTCGTCCGCGGGACGGCGGGCTTGCATCTCCTTCTGGCGGGCATCAAACGACTTGTTGTGCTCCCCCACGCGTTTGCCGTCATAGAGATAGGCGCTGCCGCGGTCCACCTTCAGACTGGGAAAATCCTTGAGGATCTGCTCCTGGTCGGGTGTGCGCTCCTTCTGCGGCGTTTCGCGAGCTTTCCTGGCGAGCTCGCGCCGTTCCTCCGGCAGCTTGGCGACTTCGCTGTCGAAAATTTCGGCCACGATCTTGTCGAGCGCTGCCAGTCGCTCGTCGGCAAGCGCCTTCAGCTCGGCATCGATCGCCGCGGCCTGCTGACGGACGTCGTCGCTCCACAGCGAGACGAGCCGTGCCTGCGGCGGCCGCCAGTTCTTGGTGTCGTAGGCCGGCTCGAAGACGGCACGCAAGCGGTAGTAATCGGTCTGCGGGATGGGGTCGTAGCGGTGGTTGTGGCACTGGGCACAGCCCACCGTGAGGCCCAAGAGCGACGAACTGACGACCTTGATCGTCTCGGCGATCACGTCGTTGCGAGCCACGTTTTGATCGACGCCACCATCGCCGGTGCCATCGGGAACCATACGCAGAAATCCGGTCGCCGCCAGCAGGTCTGCCTTGTCGGGTGAAAGATTCGTGTGCAGCGGCGCAAGCAATTCGTCACCGGCTAATTGCTCGCGAATGAAAACATCCCACGGCTTGTCGGCATTCAAAGCCCGAATGACGTAATCGCGGTACTTGTAGGCATACTTGCGCTCGGGATCGCGCTCGGTGTAGCCGTCGCTGTCGGCATAGCCGGCGACGTCGAGCCAGTGGCGGCCCCACCGCTCGCCGTACTGCGATTGGGAAAGCAGCCGATCGACCACCCGCTCGTAGGCATCGGGCCTCGCGTCTGCCAGGAATTCATCGACATCCTCAGGTGCCGGCGGCAGTCCCACAAGGTCGTAGTAGAGGCGGCGGATCAGCGTCGTCCGATCCGCTTCGGGCGAGAAAGCCAGACCTTTAGCTTTCAAGGCGACGAGCAGAAAGTTGTCAATCAACGAATGGACTGAGGACCCGCTGGCGTCGGGAACCGGCGGCGAAGCGATCGGCTGAAACGACCAAAACGATCGCTCTTCATCCGTCACGTCGGCAAGCGATTCGGGCTCTGGCCGGGCCGTCTTGGCCCCTTGATCCACCCACGCCCGTAGCGTGGCCACTTCCTTCTCGGAGAGTTTTTTGCCTTCCGGCGGCATTTCCCCCGCGGATACTCGCTGAATGAGCAGGCTGTCGGCCGACTTGCCTGCCACGATCGCTGGGCCGCTGTCGCCCCCCTGCTGAATCAGCTTCGCCATCCGCAGGTCGAGATTGCCTTCGTGCTTCTGGTCTTCGCCGTGACACTGGAAACAATGGGCTTTGAGAATCGGCCGCACCTGCTTTTCGTATGCTACCGATGCCTCGTCCGCGCCGGCCGCGGCCGCGCAAAATATCCCCCCCAGGCAGAGCGCGAAAACAGAAAGGCATGCATGCCTCGTCATGGTCACTCGCCAGGTGGGATAGGATGCGGGACCAATCCAGGTGGGTTGATATATTATTGTGGATGCTGTCAGGCGTTGCAACCGCAAGTGGCTGCGCGCGTGTGAGCGGAACGAACGAACCATCGCATGAACGTCGAGCAATTATTTCGACTTTCAATTTGGGCCTCGTTGCTCGTCTCGGGCAGCGTTGGTGCGAGCGCTGTCCTCGTCCTTGGCCAGGAGAAGCAAGCTCCTGCTGACGTCTCGTTCGAACGCGACATTCAGCCGATCCTGGCGGCAAAGTGCTACCGCTGCCATGGCGAGGACGTGCACAAAGGAGAGCTATCGCTGGTTACGCCGGCGCTCATTCGCAAAGGAGGCGAATCGGGCGAGATTCTCGTTCCTGGCAAAGCGGCCGACAGCCGGATGTATGAGCTCGTCAGCACGGGTGAAATGCCGTCCGACAAGAAGAACCCGCTGACCGCGGCGGAAGTAGAACTCATCCGCCGCTGGATCGACGCCGGCGCGCATTTTTCGAGTGGCGGCGAATCGGCTCGCGAAGTCACGCAGCACGACGTCATTCCGATCCTGCTCCTTCGCTGCACGCCTTGCCATGGCCGGAACAAGCAGGAAGGGGGGCTCGACCTGCGCAGTAAGGCGTCACTCCTCAAGGGGGGCAAGTCGGGCCCGGCCGCTGTCGCCGGCAAGCCGGACGAGAGCCTGATCGTGAAGCGCGTGCGGGCGGAAGAAATGCCGCCGCGGCGGCAGCTCGTGGCCGCCAGCGTTAAGCCAATGGAAGCGGCGGAGCTCAAGACGATCGAAGCGTGGATCGCCGCGGGGCTGCCGCAATCGCCGCTCGGTCCGGACATAGCCACGAGCGAGGCGGACAAGCTGGTGACCGACGAGGACCGCAAGTTCTGGTCGTTCCGGCCGCCGGTGCGTGCGCCGCTGCCGGTGATCAGGGTTCAGGGTTCAGTGGATAGGGTTCAGGGTTCAGGGTTCAGGGTTCAGGAAGGGGAGGTCGGAAACGCCATCGATGCGTTCATCTTGGACAAGCTGGCTGAGAAGCAGCTCTCGTTATCGCCGCCGGCCACGCGACGGGAGCTGATCCGGCGGGTGACGTTCGACCTGGTGGGACTACCGCCGACGCCCGAGGAAGTCGCTGAGTTCATCGCCGATGACAGTCCCGATGCTTACGAGCGGCTCGTCGATCGGATGCTTGCTTCGCCCCGCTATGGCGAGCGGTGGGCCCGCCACTGGCTCGACGTCGCCGGCTATGCCGACTCCGAAGGGGCACAGAACGAGGACCGGGTGCGGCCGAACATGTGGCGGTACCGCGACTACATCGTGCGGGCCTTCAACGCCGACAAGCCGTACGACCGGTTCCTCCACGAGCAGATTGCCGGTGACGAGCTAGCCGATTACGAAAACGCCCCCGCGATCACGGGCGAGCTGTACGACAACCTGGTGGCGACCGGATTTCTGCGGACCGCCCCCGACCGCACGTTCGCCAACATCACAAACTTCGTGCCGGACCGGCTGGAGGTGGTAGCCGATGAAATTCAGATTCTCTCGTCATCGGTGCTGGGGCTGACGATGCACTGCGCCCGCTGCCACTCGCACAAGTTCGACCCGCTGCCGCAGCGGGACTACTACCGCCTGGCCGCCGCGCTCAAGGACGCTCTCGACGAGCACGACTGGCTCGGGCCGGAGAAGCGGCACTTGCCATACGTCCTGGCCGCCGAGCGCGAGCCGTGGCAAGAGCACGAGCGGCAGATCGACGCGCGGGTCGCGCCGCCCAAGGACCAGCTGGAGAAGACCACGGACGACTCCGAGAAGAAAAAACTTCAGGAAGAGATCGCCAAGATTGAAAAGGAGCGGCGGCCGGAGCCGACGATCCGGGCCCTCTGGTCGCGCGGCGAACCGTCGCCGACCTATTTGCTCAAGCGGGGGAACTATCTCACGCCCGGCGCGGAAGTGGGGCCAGGCGTGCCGTCCGTGCTGACCGATGGGAAGTCGCCGTTTGAGTTTCAGCCCCCCTGGTCCGGATCAAAAACGACCGGGCGGCGGCTGGCGCTGGCCCGCTGGTTGACCACCCCCGATCATCCGCTGACCGCGCGGGTCTTGGTCAACCGCGTCTGGAAGCATCACTTCGGCACAGGGATCGTCACGACACTCGGCAACTTTGGCCGCACCGGGGCCGCCCCGTCGCATCCGGAGCTGCTCGACTGGCTGGCG
>DASRJP010000139.1:0-4398 GCA_035649415.1 Pirellulaceae bacterium
CGAGTTCGATAGCCTCCTGGACGATCTCCAGCGCCCGCTTTGAGTCACGGGCTTTCGGGTCCGGGCGATTGACCAGGTCCCACCCCTTATGCCCCAGGACGACTCCAAGGTCTCGGCGGGTTTTTGCGTCCTTCGGGTCGAGTGCGAGGGCCTTCCGTTTGGCGGCGATGGCCTCGTCTAGCGTCTGTTGCGCTTCAGCGGCGCCACCAGTCTGCCACAGATTGGAGAGGGCGCTGCCGAGGTTGCTGTGGTGCGCGGCGTTGTTTGGGTCGAGTTCGATGGCCTTGCGGAAGCACTTGATGGCCTTGTCATAGTTTTTCAGGTAATCGCAGAAGAGGACGCCGAGGCCCCCGTGGGCATTGGCGCATTTCGGGTCGATCTCAATGGCCTTGCGGAAGTGGGCGATGGCCTCGTCCAACTTCTTTTGCGCACACAGGGCGTTGCCGAGGTTCGAGTAGGCCGTGGCGTATTTCGGGTTGATTTCGATGGCCTTGCGGTACGCCACGACGGCCTCGTCCAGCTTGTTCTGCTCGGCGAGGGCGTTGCCGAGATTGTTGCAAGCCTCGGAGTATTTCGGGTTGATTTCGATGGCCCGGCGGAAAGCAACGACGGCCTCGGCCAATTTCTTCTGGTCGGCCAGAGTTACGCCGAGACCGTTGTAAGCGTGGGCGTGTTTCGGATCGATTGCAATGGCCTGGCGGTAAGCGGCGACGGCCTCGTCCAGCCTCTTCTGGGCGCCCAAGCCGTCGCCGAGCTGCCTGTAAGCCGAGGCGTCTTTCGGATCGATTTCAATGGCCTTGCGATAGGCAGCCACGGCCTCGGGCAGCTTCTTCTGGTCGCCAAGGACAGCGCCGAGGTTGATGTGGGCGGCGACATACCGCGGTGAGACCGTGACGGCACGCTGAAGATCGGCCAGGGCTGCCTCCAACTCCCCCAATGCACTGAGGGCATTGGCACGGTTGACCAACACACCGGGGTTGTCTGGGCGCAAGCTGAGCGCCGAAGTGTAATAGCGAATCGCCTCCGCGTGCTTCCCCGCGTGTGCGAGTTCCCATCCCAGTTCATGATTCGCCCAAAAGTCGCCGGGATAGGCGAACTGCACGCGCCGGGTCAGGTCCAAACGGCTCGGCGATCCCGTTGGCAACGCCTTGGCCACCAGCAGCAGGAAGTTGGGCGGCTGCTGACGCACGTCGATGTCCTTGGCGAGGGCCTCCAGCGTCGCCGGTTGTTTCCACGCCCGGCGCACTTTGTTTCGCCAAGGATCGTAGTCGGCCTTTTGCAGCACATCGATAAGCCACTCACGGTCATCGGAATCTGTCCTGGGTACCCAGGAGAGGCATTCGTCCAGAGCGGCGCCGACAACGGCCTGAATGGCCGCCGGTCTTTTCTGAATGTGAACCACCGCGTCGGCCCGCGGGGTGACACCCCGCGCGATGCCGTATTGTTCCAGGGCCTCGCGGATCTTCGGATACGCTCCATCTGTGCGAAACGTGCTTCTCTCGATATCCACTTCGGTTTGTACTTCGCGGCGGATCGCTTCGAACTGAGCGACAAAGACCTCATCCCGTCCCGCGGCGTCGAGCAGTTGCTGCAACGAATGGATGCGCTCGGCCAGGGGAGCAGCGGGTTCGGATTCGCGCGCCAGCAATTGGGCTCGTTCCAGCGCCGCCAGGGCTTCGCCACGCTTGCCCTCTCGCTGGAGCAGTTCTGCCCGCTCCACGGCCCGCTCCAGGTTGCTTGCCGAGTCGGCGGCCCGCGCCGCTCGGTCGCGCACCGCCCAACCGACGCTGCTGCCGAGCAACACCAGAAAGAACAGCACCAGTGCGGCCACCCCCAGCCCGCCCTTGTTCCGCCGAGCGAATTTGCGGAAGCGATAAGCTGCCGATGGCGGACAAGCGACGACAGCTTCGTCGTTCAGGTAATGCTGAATGTCCGCCGCAAATCCAGCGGCCGTCTCGTAGCGCCGGTTGCGGTCCTTCTCCAGGGCCTTCATCACGATCCAGTCCAGTTCGCCGCGAACGAGCTTCGTCAGCCTGGCTGGCTCGGTGTGCCGCTGGGCCGAGATCGACGGCAGCGAGTCCTTCGATTCACTCAGCCGCGTGCTTGGCTTGGGCGGTTCTTCCTCGCGGATGATCCGGCGAATCTCGTCGTAGGCGGCGTGTTTGAAGCGCTCCTTCGAAAACGGCGTCGTGCCGGTCAAAAGCTCGTACAGCAAGACTCCCAAGGAATAAATGTCGCTGCGCGTGTCGCTGTCCAGTCCGCTCTGGCCCGCCTGCTCGGGAGACATGTACAGTGGCGTTCCCACGAACTGAGCAAATCCGGTAAACAGCGTCTTGTCGGTCAGCTCCTGACCCAGCGCCTTGGCCACGCCGAAGTCGATCACTTTGACCACCGGCGTCGTGTCGTGGATCACGACGAGGATGTTGGAGGGTTTCAGATCGCGGTGGATGATCCCTTTCTGATGCGCGTGCTGTACCGCCTGGCAAACCAGGGCGAACAGCTCCAGCCGCTGGCGCGGCGTCATAAGGTTCTGGTCGCAAAAGTCGGTGATCGGCGCTCCCTTGACCAGTTCCATGACGAAGTAAGGCCGGCCCGACGGCGTCACCCCGCCGTCGAATACCTTGGCGATGTTGGGGTGGTCCATGATCGCCAGCGCCTGCCGCTCGGCCTCGAAGCGGGCCACAACCTCGCGCGTGTCCATGCCGGCCTTCAGGATTTTCAGCGCCACCTTTCGGCGCACCGGCTCGCTCTGTTCCGCCATGTAGACGACGCCAAATCCCCCTTCGCCGATCTGCTGGAGGAGCTTGTAGGGGCCGATGATCGTTCCCGGGCCCTCCATCACTGGCTCGTAGTCGATGGTGCCGGGAGGCGCGACCGCCGGCCGCTCAATGAAGCTCCCTGCCTCCTCGTCGTGCTTGAGCAGCGCTTCGACCTCCGCCCGCAGATTGGCGTCCTGACCGCAGGCGGCATCGAGAAATGCCCGCCGCTGATTGGCGTCGTCCAGCTCCAAGGCTGCCGAAAAGATTCGCTCCTTGTCGGTCTTAATCGCGGTCATGGCCCGGTCCTTTGCGAACGTCTGTCGCCAGGCAATGCGACGAAAACTGCTCTGAGGGATCAGCCTCCCGGCAGGTTTTTGGAGGAAATTGACGATGATTTGCCAAGATCGGCCTGTCCACTGACCTGCCGGTGCAGCCAGGCGCGGGCGTAACGCCAGTAGCGCTTGGCAGTTACGGCGGAAATACCGAGCAGGTCGGCTGCCTCCTCGTTGGTCATGCCCACGAAGAATCGCAGCTCGACGAGCCGGGCCTTGAGCGGTTCTTCGGCGGCCAGATTGGCGAGGGCCTCGTCCAGTGCGATTAGCTCGTCGTCGGGGACCTGGCAGGCGATTTCCGCCTCGTGGAAATCGACGCGGATCTGCCCGCCGCCGTGCTTGACGCGACTCTTGCGGCGCGCCTGCTCTACCAGAATTCGCCGCATCGCCTCCGCAGCGGCCGCAAAGAAGTGCCCGCGGGAGTGAAAGCCAGGGGCCAAGTTCTGGTCGTCAGGGTTTGTGTCTCTGCCTGCTGGCCCCTGGTCCCTGGCACTTGGCTCCTGCTTACCCACAAGCCGCAAATAGGCCTCGTGCACCAGCGCTGTCGCCTGCAAGGTCTGCCCCGGCTTCTCGTGCGCGAGTTTTGCCGCCGCCAGCTTCCGCAGCTCGTCATAAACCAGCGGCAGAAGCTGCTCGGCGGCGTGGGGATCGCCGGCGTCGATTTGTGACAGGATGCGCGTGACGTCGGACATGGCCCTATTGTGGTCCGCATGCGATTCAACCCGCAATCAAGCTGTGGACGTTATCCTGCCGACGTGCAACGCCATTATCGTGTTGAAGGGTCTTTAGAAACCGGTTCGTTGCGCTACCCCGAGTTGAACCACATCGTTAACCCGAGCCGCCAAAAAAGAGAGAGCGCAGAGAGCGCGGGCGGGATTCGAGGCGGCTGCGGTCCGATATCGGACTGAGTGAGAGTGCCGCAGCGCTCTCGGCCGGGCCACCGATCGCTGCACCCCTCGTCGCAAATCCTTTGGTGGCACGGGACTTTACGAAAAAACGCCGAGGGACTCTCCCTCGGCGTTTTACGTTAACCGGCGGGTCGGCCTATTCCGCTGGCCGACACAAGGCTCAAATTCGCCCTGACTCAACTGCGACCCGGGGGTTAACTCCCGGCACGCGGCGGCGGCGCGTCGGACCGATGCGTGTTGGCGTCGTCCAGTAAGCATGTCGGTCGCCGGCAGGAGGCCGGCTGCCAATGCGTTGGCCAGGACGGCGGCGCACTTGCAGGGGGCGGTCTAGTGGCCTGAGCAACCGGATCGGAGATAGCGTCGGCCGAGTCGGCAGGTGTTGCGGCGGGGCGCGGCGGC
>DASRJP010000140.1:0-17874 GCA_035649415.1 Pirellulaceae bacterium
ACAAGGACGTGGACGTCATCGTCTGGTTCCCCAACGACTTCGAGCCGCCAACGAAGAAACAGCGGGAGTTCCTGGAGCGCTGGCTGTCCGGCGACCTGCGCAGGACGTTGATTTACGTCGGCCGCGATTACAACGCAGCGCCCCACTACTGGAAAGCGGTCCAAAGCGGCGCCTCCCCAGAAGAGGCCAAACGCGTGGGAGAACTGGCAGCCCACGCAGAGGCTGCTCATGAAGCCCACCGCGGCACGATGCCCAAGCAGGAATATGCCCGCTGGTTCACGGTTAAAAGCGGCGGCACGGAGCAGACGGTCAAAACGCTCTCCGGCCCGTGGTCCGACGGAATCGACCCGACCAAGGCCCAGATTTCTATCCGCGGCCGATTGGACATTCCCACGGCCGCGGACGCGACGGGCGAGAACGACCCGCTGCCGCCGGGTGATATCACGCCGCTGTTGATCGGGGACCGGCAGACGCTGGCGTTTCGCGCCACGCACCTGACCTGGACCAACGGCCAGGTCATCGTGGTGGCCAACGGCTCGTTCCTGCTCAATTATCCGCTCGTCAATCGGGAGCATCGCAAGCTGGCGAGCCGGCTGATCGACGAGTGCAACGGCGGCACGAGCGTCGTCTTTCTGGAAAGCGGCCCGGGAGGCCCCGAAGTCCTCGACAAGGAATCGCCTACCACCGGCGGCCTGGCCATGCTCCGCATCTGGCCGCTGAATGCCATCGTCATTCACCTGACGATCTTCGGCATTGTCTTTTGCCTGGCGCGATGGCCGGTCTTCGGACGTCCCAAGGAACTTCCTGGCGAAAACCCGGCCGACTTCGGACGACACGTGACGGCACTGGGACAACTTCTAGCCCGCACGAAGAACCTGGCCTATGCCCAAAGCCGCCTGGCCCAGTATCACCAGCAAGCCCGCCGCGGATCGGGAGCGGCGCACGGGAAGTAATTGTCGGCTTTCGCGGCCATTGTCGGCTTTCGCTCCGCGAAAGCACGTGCCTTCGCGGAGCGAAAGCCGACACTCCGCCACCGCCCTTTCGCCAAGTGCTGCTGACAATCAGAATGGGGGCTCGCCGCGGAATGACTTTCTCCCCCCGTGGGCAAGAAGGATGGTTTCCGGGCGAACACGTACCTGCCATGCGCTCGCTCCGGCGCCGCCATCCAAACTGTTTCCATGAGCACCGTTCCTGAATCCCATACGGCCACTGCCTCCATCGAGTTTGTCTGCACCAATTGCGGCCGGCTGCTGAAGGTGGCGGCGGCAGCAGCCGGCAAACGGGCCAGTTGCCCGCAGTGCAGCGCGATCGTGCAAGTGCCGCCGCTGGGCGGTTCCGCACCGGCGTCAGCAGCCGCGGCAGCGCCGGCCCCACCCCTCGGGCAGGCCGCGACCAGCTATCCGCAGCCAAGGCCCGCTCCCGATGGCCGCTTGCAGCCCGCCTGGAGCGGTGCGCCCAGCGGCTATCCCACCGCGCCGACCGCCGCAGCGCCGCATCCCGGCGCGCTCCATCCGCCCACGGCGCCCATGCCGGCTCCGAGCGCTCCGCAGGCGGCCCCGTCCCTGGCCGCCTCTCGCACGCACACTGGCCGCGACACCCCCACGCGGCAGCTCTTCGACCGCATCACGCACGAGATTTCCAAGATTTACGTCGGCCAGGACGAGCTGGTCCTGGGGTCGCTCGTGGCCCTTTTTTCCAGCGGCCACGTGCTCATCGAGAGCGTACCCGGCCTGGGCAAGACGCTATTCGTCCGCACGCTCGGAAAGGTCCTGGGCCTTCAGTTCGGCCGCATTCAGTTCACCGCCGACCTGATGCCCTCGGACGTCACCGGCGCGCCGATCTTCGACATGAAGATGCAGGAATTTCGCTTCCGCCCCGGCCCGGTCTTCACGCAGCTCCTTTTGGCCGACGAGATCAACCGCGCCCCGGCCAAGACCCACGCGGCACTCCTGGAGATCATGCAGGAATATCGCGTCACGGTGGACGGCGTGGGTCATCCGATTGAGCGGCCGTTTCTGGTGCTGGCCACGCAGAATCCGATCGAGTCGGAAGGGACGTACAACCTGCCGGAGGCGCAGCTCGACCGGTTCATGTTCAAGCTCGTGGCCGACTATCCGCGCGAGAACGAAGAAGCGACCATTCTGAGGCTGCACAGTCAGCAGGTGGAAATCGACAAGCGGCTCGATCAGGACTTGGAGTGCATCACCAACCGCGAGGAGATCCTCAGGACGATTCACGAAAACGGCCAGGTGCGGATCGACGACCGGCTGGTCGATTACATCAACAAGATCGTGCGGCTGACGCGGGCCTGGCCGCAGTTCCACATGGGGGCCTCGCCGCGGGCCGGCATCGCGCTGATGCAAGCGGCCCGCACGCTGGCCGCCTTCTCCGGCCGCGATTACGCCGTTCCGGACGACGTCTACCAGATCGCTCTCCCCGCCCTGCGCCACCGCGTGCAGCTCACCGCCGAGGCGGAAGTGGAAGGGCAGAAGATCGACGATCTGTTGACGGAGATTATCCGGTCGGTGGAAGTGCCGCGGATTTGACCGGCGCGGGGGGCGTCAGCCCCGTCGCGGCGCACATGAGATTTTGTCGTGACAAGGGAAGAACTTACCCGCCGCGGATTTACGGACTCGGCAACACGAGTCGTGCACGACATCGCAGAGCGCGCGAGCGCCCGTGGAATGCATGCCGGTGAGTTTACCGAAGCAACCGCAAGCATGCTGGCCGTGCTGTCAATTCTTCGCTGGGAGCGGAAGGTGGCGCTTGCGGCGCTAGAGAAATTAGGGATAGATCTCGACGCAGTCGCCCGCGAATTGGATGAGGCAATTGTTACCGAAGGAAACTCATCCCGCCGTGCCGAGGGCCTCCGATTTTACGCATTGCCGTCCGGTCAACAAATCATCGATTGGGACCAGGACGGCCCGCGTCAGGCATTGCTCAATCACGCGGAAGAGGAAGCTCAAAAGATGGGGCATGACTATATGGGGACGGAGCATTTGTTGCTCGCGGCGGTCAATCATGCCTGTCCACGCCTCAGTCAACTCCTCAATCGGCACGGCATAACTTACGGGCAGACTCGCGACGCAGTGGTGGACTTGTTGGCTGATCGATTCAATTGACAGGTACGCCCGTAGTGGCACATGTCGCAAGTGACCAATTTGCGTGAGTTAGCTATTCATAGTGTAATGAGTCGCGGCGATTCGCAATCGGCCAGGAGACACGCGGATGGAACGTCTCATCGAAGGGGTCCACCGCTTCCAGAGTCACGTCTACAGCGCTCAGCGGCCGCTGTTTGAGCGGCTGGTGGAAGGGCAGGAGCCCCTGGCGCTATTCATCTCCTGCTCCGACTCGCGGATCAATCCCAACCTGATCACGCAGACCGATCCCGGCGAGCTGTTCATCTTTCGCAACGCCGGCAACATCATCCCGCCGTACGGCGCCTCCAGCGGCGGTGAGGCGGCGGCCATTGAATATGCGGTCGCGGTGCTCGGCGTCGAGGACATCGTGGTTTGTGGCCACTCGCGGTGCGGGGCGATCGGGGCGCTATTGCACCCGGAAAAGGTGGAGTCGCTCCCTTCGATCCGCGACTGGCTGCTGCACGCCGAAGCGACGCGGCGGATCATCGCCGAGAACTATCAGCACCTGACCGGGGACGAAGCGCGGCTGACCGCGGCCGTCGAAGAAAACGTCCTGGTGCAGCTCGACAACCTGCGGACCCACCCCTGCGTGGCCGCGGCACTCGCCCGGGAGAAAGTCAATCTCCACGGCTGGGTCTACGAGCTGGAATCGGGCCAGGTCTTCGCCTTCGATACCGACGTCGGCCAGTTCCAGCCGCTGGCCGGCAAAGTCACCGGTCCGAGGAAGCACGTGAGGGAGGTCGATATCTGATTAGCGATTTACGGGGTCGGGAGTCGTTTCGGGCCGACGATCTTCCATCACCAAAAGCGCCTTGGCCCGAAACGACTCCCGACCCCTTGGGCTCCGCCGCGCCGCAAGGCTGCTTATAATTGCCGGGCCGACCAGAATTCCGCATTCCGCATTGGCAATGTCCGACGCCATCCATCAGCTCCTGACCCGCTACGGACCGCAGCTCGCCCCGATGGCGGCACTGCTGATCCTGCTTTTGATCAGCCCGCTCATCCTGCTGGCCTGGTGGAGACGAATTTATCCGCACACGCCGGCGCTCGTGCTCCTGGCACTGCCGCCGCTGCTGTCGTTCGCTCTCCTCTACGCGCCTTGGCAGCCGATCCTGGTGCCGATCATCCTGCTACTGGACGTGGCGATCCCGGCCATCGCCTTTGTCGATTTGTGGACGCTCGCCGGCCCGCGAACGTTCAAGATCGAGCGGCAGGCCAGCCGCGTGGCTTCGATCCAAAAAAACCACCGCATCACGCTGCACATCTCGAACGTCAGCCGCGTCCGCCGCGCGGCCTGGGTTCGCGACCATCTGCCCCAGGAGTTCGAAGCGACCCCCAAGGAATTCTTGCTGCTCCTGGGCCCGCGCAGCCGCACGACGATCCACTACGACGTCAAGGCGTCGCGGCGCGGGGCCTTCATCGTGCCGCGGGTGCATCTTCGCGTCCGCAGCCTGCTGGGCCTGTGGCGGAGGTTTCTCGAATACCCAATCGAGACGACGATCCACGTCTACCCCGACATGAAGCAGATTGCCGAGTACGCCATTCTGGCCCGCACCAACCGCCTCAGCTTGATGGGCGTCCGCCGCACGCGGAAGGTCGGCACCGAAAACGATTTCGAGCGGCTCCGCGACTATACCCCCGACGACAACTACAAGTACCTCGACTGGCGGGCCACTGCCCGCCGCCGCAAGCTGACCGTCAAGGATTTTCAGACCAGCCAGAGCCAGCGGATCATCTTCCTCCTCGACTGCGGCCGCATGATGACCAACCTGGCCGGCGGCATTAGCCTCCTGGACCATGCCCTCAACGCGTCGCTGATGCTCTCCTACGTCGCCCTGCGGCAGGGAGACAGCGTCGGCATGATCGCCTTTGCCGACCGCGTGCTGTCGTTCGTCCCGCCGCGCGGCGGCATGAACCAGATGAACCAGCTCCTGCACGCGTCGTTTGATCGTTTCCCCGAGCTGGTCGAATCGCGTTACGACGATGTGTTCCTGTACCTGGGGACGCACGTCAAGAAGCGTTCGCTGGTCGTGCTGTTCAGCAACCTGATCGACGAGGTCAACAGCCACCAGGTGCAAAGCTACCTGGGGAACGTCGTCGGCCGCCATTTGCCGCTGGGCGTGCTGCTCCGCGACCGGCAGCTCTTTGCCGCAGCCGACACGCCGCCGCAGTCCGATGCCGACTTGTATCGCGCCGCGGCAGCCGCGGAGATCCTCACCTGGCGGCACCAGGTGCTCAGGGACCTCGAGCATCAGGGGGTGCTTGCGCTAGACCTGTTCCCCGAGGACATGACCGCCAAGCTGGTGAACAAGTACCTGGAGGTCAAGGCACGGCACCTCTTGTAACGTGGGGCAGGCGTCTCGCCTGCCATAGGACAGGCTGGAAGCCTGCCCTACCCGCCAGCAATCTCTCGCAGCACTTCAACGGCCGCGTCCAAGTCCTCCATCGTATTAAACATCCCCACGCTGAACCGCACGGTGCCGCGGGGGCTGGTTCCCAGCGCCTGGTGCATCCGCGGGGCGCAGTGAATGCCGGCGCGGACTTGGATCGAGCGCGTGGAGTCCAACAGCGCGGCCAGCTCCTGCGGCTCGAAACCGTTCAGGTTGAAGCTGACGACACCGACGCGGCGGCCAGGTTCGTAGCTGCGCGGACCGTATAGCGTGACTCCTCGAATCTCCGCCAGTCCCGCCAGGAGCCGCTCCGTCAATTGCCGCTCGTGCTCGCCAATCGCGTCCAGGCCGCGCCGCTGCACTTCCGCCACCCCGGCATTGAGGCCGACAATCCCGGCGACGTTGAGATTCCCGGACTCGTAACGATCGGGGATCGACGTCGGCTGGATATCCTCGTCGCTGCGAGTGCCGGTCCCTCCCTGCCGCGTGGGGACAAGCTGCTGCTCGACCCCCGGGGCGAAGTAGAGGGCGCCCGTTCCCAGCGGCCCCAGCAGCCCCTTGTGCCCTGGCGCGGCCAGCAGATCGCAGTGCATTTGCGTCACGTCGATCGGCACATGCCCCAGCGACTGCGCCGCATCGACGAGAAACAGCACGCCGGCCTCGCGCGCCATGCGGCCGACGTCAGCTAGCCGCTGCACTGCGCCGGTGACGTTGGAAGCGTGCACCAGCGCGATCAGCCTCGTTCGGGGCTGAATCGCCTGCCGAACGTCATCCGGATTGATATAGCCCGATCCGTCGCTGCGGACGTACGTGACTCGCACATCGCCATGGTCCTGCCAGTGACGCAGCGGACGGAGCACCGAGTTGTGCTCGCAGACGCTGGTGATCACGTGGTCCCCCGGCCGCAGGACGCCGTGGATGGCCTGATTGAGCGAGTCGGTTCCATTGAGCGTGAAGACGATTCGCTGCGGACCATCCGCGCCGAGCAGTGCCGCCAGCTGCTGCCGGCACTGACCGATGAGACGCTCGACTTCGGCCGCTTCGTGATAGGCGCTGCGTCCGGCCGGCGCGCCGAGCTGCCGCTGATAGTCATCGACCGCTTGCCAGACCGTTTCCGGCTTGGGCCAGGTGGTGGCTGCGTTGTCGAGGTAGATGCGATGCATGCACGATCTTCCGCTCAAGAAAACTTCGCTGCTGCGCCCATTTTACCCGGCGACTTTCCCGCTGGCTCGGCGGCTGCGCGCCCATCCCGATCAAGCGCCGCTCCAGAAGCGGCCGGATGCGTTGAACCACGGCGGACCTCGGCGTGTCCGCCTACTTGACCATACCGAAATACGAGGTCAGATTGATAAATCAGCCGGCTCGGCGACGCCGGCGGCATCAAATGCCGCGGCGCAAGTGTCGGCACTGCGGGCGGTTAGCTCAGTTGGTTAGAGCGCCACGTTGACATCGTGGAGGTCAGAGGTTCGAGTCCCCTACCGCCCACTGGTTTGTAACGCTCCCTGAAATCACGACTTCGATTACCTGCCGGCGGTCGGCAGTGCAGTGTTTTCCCGGCGGCCCAAAACGGTAACTACCGTTTTGAGCCCCACGCAGGAGACCTGCACTATGCCACGTCTTACAGCCGCTACCCCGAAGTACCGCCTGCATCGCGCCAGTGGCCAGGCGGTCGTCACCATCGCGGGCAAGGATCACTATCTCGGCCCGTGGAAGGCGAATCAGGTCGAGTACCGATACGGCAACGTCATCCTTGGACCCTGCCCGTGTTCATCTCAGTGCTTCGTCCAGCACTCGCCCATCAACCCGGATGTCCTTGAGGCCCAGGAGCCTCGCTGCGGTCGGCATTACGTCAATATTCTCGGCCTTTTCGATGCGGACGCCGGGCTTGATCGCTGCTCCTGAGATCACACAAAGTGCGTTCATCTTGGGCAACGTCGCAAGGAAACCATGAGCGCCAATGGCAATGCGTCCTTCCATTTGCGATGTGACAAACGAGTCTCCGTCAGCTGAGTCCGCTACGCCGTATCCATCTTCGGTGACGAGGATGAGGTCGGGGGCTTGATCGTACTCGCGGGGGTGAGGGAGGCCGTGCTCCGCGAACCCCTCGGGCGTCAGAATGGCGGCTACGCCTTCTTTTCCCAGGAACAGAACCTGGAATTGCTTGCGATCAGCTTCGACAGTGCCCGGATCCGTGCAATAGACAAGCCCGGTGCCTCCCTCGGAAATAACATGAATCTGGGCATAGCTGACTTTGCCGCCGGCGCCCGCAGTCAGCAGGCCTTTCTGACGCAAAATGGCATTGGGACAAATGGCCTTGGGAGTGAGCGTAAAGCCGTGATCGGCGACCACGAAAACTGTCGTCTTGTGACGAATGTCCGCTGCATCTAGCGCTTCAAGCACGCGCCCCACGCACATATCGGCATAGGCGTTGGCTGTGTATCCGGGCGGTGACTGGGGACCTTCGGCATGATGCGTCGCATCGACATTCAATAAATGCAGGAGCATCAGATTCGGTCGTCGCTCGCGGATGACGTGACAGGCGGCCTCGGTCCAGACATAGTCCCGCCCGACAACGCTGTTGGCCGAGAATGACTTGTCGGTTTCGTCCTTAAGTAGTCGTAGTCGGACAAGTTCTTGCCGCAATCGTGGCGTGGAATGTGTGATGGCCTCGGGCACGTCAGGAAAACTGTCGTCCAGAGACTTGGCGCCTCGCGTGCATGGCCAGTTTATCTCGGCGGTGGTAAGTCCGGCCGCTTTTGCCGCATCGAATAGTGTCGGCACTCGCACCAGGTCCTGCTTGTCCTTTCGGGGGTCAATTGTGACGGGGATGCCGGCACCCCTTCTGACAAATACGCCGTTGGCCAGCACTCCGTGCTTCTCTGGCCGTACCCCCGTGACGAGCGAGGTGTGGTTGGGCCATGTCACCGATGGATTGGAAACCTTCATCCCGCCGGCGACGACCGCTCCATCGTGGGCCAGCTTGCGAATGTTAGGAATTGCCGCCTTGGGATCGTCCAGCAGGTAGGCCGCAAACCCGTCCAGGCTGATAATCACGACATGGCGGTCACTGGCAGTGCTCTGCCCCTGAGCGAATTCGGCGACTACGACTAACAGGCAAAGGAAAATGACGACAGCGATGGTTCGACTGCCTTTCGATCGAGACGCTCTTTCAATAGGCATGTTTTTCTTTCCTACGAGAAGGGCGACGGTAGGTATTCGCCAGGGCAAATGGTCACGTGTGGAGGCTCGCTCGAATCGCGCTGGCTCTCTCTGCTTGCCGGGATCATCCTCCCCTTTGTTAACTCCGTGTCAACTCCGGACGACGGTTGACGTGCATTCCCAACACTTCATCGAAGTTGCTTACATGAGCAGGGCGGGCACGGGGCCCGCTGTTCCAAAATGCGCCTTCCTCTAACCACCCTGTGATGGGCGCTTCGTTGACATAGCGTTCCGTCGTCGAATTTGCCCGTGGGCAAATCAACAGCGAAACAGGCGGGAAGAATGGGCGATGGCGGCGACACTTCCTTTGCCAAAGGCAGATTGAGCTGTTCATTACAAACGTGCAACACAGGGGGACCTGCATGTTTGCCGCGCTGATGCGTTATCGCGGGCCGCTCGGCCTGGTCTTACTCATTGGCATCAATCTTGGCTTAGCCAGCTGTTTGTCGGTTGCGGCTGGTCGCACGGCGGGAGCCGCTGTCATCCCAGTCTGGACAATGCGTGTCGTCGCCTTCGCGCTGGGAGTGGTGCTGGGGGAGGTCTACTTGCTCGTTTTGTGGCTAGGATTGGCCGGACCATCGGCCGTCTTCCGCTACCCGCTGGCAGGCATTGTCTTCCTCTTCAGCGCGTCAACCGTCGCGCGCGGTCTAGGCATTGGACAATCGGGGGACGGGGCGATTCTGGCTGCCTATGTGGCCGTGCCCGTACTCGCAGCTCATTTGCCGCTACTTTCCCTTCGTTGGCTGCTAGGCTGGCGACTGGCTTTCGATGTGGCCAGTTATCCCATCGAGCGAGCCGGAAAGACGCAGTTCTATCTGGCACACTGTTTCTGGATGATGACGCTGGTAGCGCTGCCGCTCGCCCTCTACCGAGCGCTGGCTGGCATGTTTCGAGCCGGAGAGGAAATTCCCGCATCGGTGCTCGCGATCATCGGCGTCTTGGTGATGCTGGCCGGTGCTGCCAGCACCTGGGTTGCGCTGGCAACGCGTCGCCGGTTGATTCCCGTCATCGTTCTGCTGGCGGTGCTTTGCCTGTCCCGCATTAGCGAGCATTTAGTCAATCGAATACTCATAACCGGGTCGTCACGAACTATTTCTTGCTTATGGCACCAATGTCAGGCATCGCGGCTACGGTGATTGTCAATCTCGCCCTGCTCCGTGCGGCTGGACTGAAGCTGCTTGTCTTGAGACCGCCTAACGAGCATCCATATGCCTAATCCAGAAAATCCCCCTCGTCCAGCCGCTCGGCGACGTGCGTCTCCGTGACGAAAGAATGGTCCTTGCTGATCAGGGCCCGAGAGGCACGGGGGTCTGGGGAATGGTTCGAGTTGGGGTGGCGTCAAAAGCGGGCTTCGATTGCGTTTCCATCAGCCGTCGCGATAATTAGGTGCCAACACACTACTCTGGAAGCAATCCATGCCAGCGCGGCTTTGTTCCGGTCCCCTGAGACGACGCGAGTTCTTGCGCGTAGGCACTCTGGCGCTGGGAGGAATCACCCTGCCGCAGCTCTTGCGCAGCCGCGCCGAGGCAAAAGCCTCACAGTCGGCGACATCCGTGATCCTGTTCTGGATGTGGGGCGGGCCAAGCCAACTCGAAACCTATGACATGAAGCCGGAAGCCCCGATCGAGTATCGAGGGCCGCTGCGTCCCATCCGCACCAACGTGCCCGGAATCGAGATCTGCGAGTATCTGCCGCGCCAGGCCAAGATTGCCGACAAGTTTTCGATCATTCGCTCGCTGCACCACAACATGTCGGCCCATAACGACGGCAGCATCGAGATGCTGACCGGGAAGACGCCCGCGGTTCCTGACCCCACCTCGCAAGCGCGGTCCGAACATCCGGACTTCGGCATGATCGCCAGCCGCATGCGCAGGCCCCGTGACGATGGACTTCCGCAATACGTCGGCGTCCAAAAGGCTCCGTTCATGACCAGTCCCGGTTACCTGAGCGTCGCGCACAAGGCGTTCGAGACCGGCGACCCGTCCCAGTCAGGTTTTGCCCCGAAAAACCTGACGTTGGCGACGGGCGTGAACAACGGGCGTCTGGATGACCGCCGCAACCTGTTAACCCAATTCGACCAGTTCCGCCGGGGGATCGACCGGAACGCTGATGCGCTGGACGATTTCACTCATCGTGCGTTTACGATTCTGACGAGTCCCGCGGTTGCCGGCGCCTTCGACCTGAGCCGAGAGGACGAGAAGGTCCGCGACAATTATGGCCGGCATCGCTGGGGGCAGAGCTGCCTGCTGGCGCGTCGGCTCGCAGAAGCGGGAGTGGCGGTCATCAATATTGATGCCACGGCGCCAAACGACACGACAAAGCACTTTAGCTGGGATGATCACGCTGGTGCATTTCATCTGGACTATGCCCAGCGCGAGCGATTGCCGCAGATGGACCAGGCCCTATCGGCACTCATTACTGACCTCGTGGATCGCGGGCTCGACCGCAACGTACTGGTCATTGCGTGCGGGGAATTCGGTCGCACGCCGCGTGTCACCTATGCGCCGAAGAATTTTTCCGATCAGCCCGGAGTGGGTCGCGACCACTGGCCCAACGCGTTCAGTGCATTGATTGCCGGTGGTGGGCTACGAATGGGACAAGTCGTCGGGGCGACGAATTCCAAATCCGAGTATCCGACTGTTGATCCGGTCACTCCGCAAGACTTACTGGCAACGGTGTATCGCCATCTTGAGATCGACTTCCGGCGCGAGTTACTGAATTTTGCGGGCCGGCCGGTGCCTATCTTGCCCCACGGACGACCGATTGCTGCCCTGGCTTGATCGGCGCCGGTTGCCCTTCATCCCCACACCACAGGGTCATCTGTGGTGATTCGATCCGCACGAGCACCAGTCCGGGCAGGACGAGCCAATTCCGGAGCAGGCGGTGGGGGAGGCGCGCCGAACCTTTCGTTTCGGCTGGCTGCTCACCAATACATGACGCCGAAGATCAGAATTGGGGTGAACAATGCAAAGTCCGCCAAGGCCCGCAATGCGTCGCCGCTCAGTCGGCAGGCGTAGCGATGCAGGACCGTGAGCGCGGCGAAGGCCGCCGCGAGGGACAAATAAAACGCGGTCGCACCGACGAAATTCGCCGCAAATAGCGCCGTCAATGTGAGAGCAATGCCGATCCAGAGCAAGTCGCGGTTCATGGTTTGCCACCACTGGGATGCACCGCCGGGGTCGTTGGCTCGGTCGCTGCTGGCGTCGCGGGCGGCGATGACCAGGCAATTGAATGCCACGACAAGAGCGATGGATCCAAACAGCGGCAGCGTTTGTCTCGTCGCGCCAAGGCACGAATACGCACCCAAAGCGAAAAACAACCCGACGCCGAATTCTTTTCCGGGGAGTTTCTCCCGTAGAAAGACCGGCATCACAAATGCCAGAAAATGCAAACCCACGCCGAGTCCCACTGCCGCTGCGCGCCCCAGAACCTCCACCGGCAAACCAACCCATAGAATCGCGAGAATGCCCGTCATGCAGAAGCTGAGGCAGGCCCAGAATAGCGGTCGCCACTCGCGCCCAAACCGCAAGCGGCCGGTCGCGTGACTCCAGTCCCGGCAATGAGCAACGTCGATGAGCCTGTCGGTCAGGTAAATGGACCAAACGACCAGGAACAGCGCCGCGGCGGGGCGAATCGGCAGTGCCGCATCCGACGACCGGCTGGTCGCCCAGGTCCAAGTCAATACGACGCAGGGAGCATCCAGCCCCAGCCAACTGGGCACGAACCACCACCGAAACGATTCCGCGACATGCTCGGTCATCGCCTGTTCGGCGGACATGGCTCACCATCCCGCCGCGGCCCAGAGTTTGGGAACAAAAACCACTCCGCCCACCACTGCCGCTGTGATCGCCAGCACCAGCACTGCCGCCGAACTGCAATCCTTGGCCTGCTTGATGAAAGGATGCGTCTCCTGCGAGACTCGATCGGCGAGCCGCTCCAGCGCCGTGTTCATGCACTCGGCGGAGATGACCATGCCGATGCACAGCGACAGAACGATCCATTCCCAGGCCGCGACCGCAAACACAAATCCGGCGCCGATCACCCCCAGGGCGATGAGGCAATGGATCCTCATGTTTTGCTCGGTTCCAAAGGCGTGGGCCAGGCCGACGGAGCCGGTCACAAAACTGCGAAGGAATTTGGAGAAGTTCATAAGGCCCAAGCTCACCTGCTCGGTCCACGACAGCCTGTCTTTGCGGCCATGAGACATGCCCTCGTGCTGTGGAGCTAGGACCGCCAGCGTTCTCACGCCTGGAAACTGACCAGTTTGTGCGGATGTCCCTGAGATCGAATGTCCGCCCCCAGAGCAGCTTACCGCTCATCATCCGGCGACTCAACGCGCACGACGAACCGTCCCCTGTGCTTCTCGGCCGAGATGGTGATCCGGCCGGACAGGACCAGCTTCTCGCGGAGCAGGCTGTCGCTTCCGAGCCGCCATTATGCCCTCGGCTCGTAGATCACCATCAATGCCGGGCGCTGCTTGAGGTCCTTCACTCTTGGCGTGTACATAAGCATGTAATCGTTGGAATCACCATGCAGGAAGAACCCGTGGTTGGCGTGTTTCCCATCCAGCCAGAACTTCACTGCCTCGGTGAAGTCCCAGGCGCTGACGGCGCCGCCGCCGGCCGGACCATGGCTAAGGAACACGGGCCAAAAGTCGGGGTCCGCGCCGTAGTAGAGTCCGCTCACGCCCTTCCAATGCTTGCCTTTGGCGAAGAAGTAGCAGTTTGCCTGGGTCTCGTCCCAGTCGCGGTTGCACGGCTCAGCGACCCACAGGTTCGGCTTGTCCGGCGGCTTGAGGTCCGAGGCCTGGACGCGCGTGATGACAAGCTTGGCCGCTAGAACGTTGGCGTCCTTCGGAATACTTGCCAGGTCCACACGCATGAGGACGCTGCGGTGGCGCATGAAGACTTCCACGGTTTCGGACGGCGCCGGGGTGTTTTCGCGGCCGGGATTGGGGCCATCAGGACCGTGGCAGTTCACGTACACGAGCCGCCACCCTTCGTAAGCTTTGTCAGGATGGGATGGGTGAAACCCCTTTTCCCCTTCGCGCAGGACGGCCAGCACGGCCCTGGGGTGATCTCGCTTCAACTTGTCGAACTCGGCGCGGAATCCATCCTCCACCTGCTCGATCGTCATCGGTTCCGGCCTGGCCCACTTGTCTTTCAGTCGCCTGGCTAAATCCGGAACGTCGTTGACTTCCAAGTCCGTGCCGAGGACTTTAAACTTTGCGACCTCCCCGGTCCGGGCGTATTCGCGAGCGGCGGCCGCCGAATAGCCATCGTGATTGTACGGCGAGTACCAGCCCAGGACCTTGGGCGGCGGCCAATCGGTGCTGAGGCGCACGTTGCCGACGAGCAGACTCTGCCCCTTCTCCGGCCGAAACATGCCGATGATGAACGAGGTGACGTCTCCTCGATCCGGGTCCAGGCTGCCAATGCCGTGGCGCAACATAAGCGTCACTTCGTTGCGACCAGGCAGGAGGTTCATCGTCTTCTCCCAGCGCGGCTGCTGGGACTTGTCGTCTGGCCTGCCCTGGCAGATGCGAAAGTAGGCTACGCCCGGACGATCCACGGTCACCTCCGCCTGGAGCGTCTGAAAGGGCTTCCAGTTTCCCTGGACTGGGATCGTTGTCGTGCCGACCGCAGGCCAATCCCCGCCGGCAAAGGTGATCTTCAAGCACTTGCCTGCCTGCCCATCGCCAGCCTTTGCGGTTGCAATCTCGATCGTGGGCGCTGGCTGTTCCTTTGCGACTTCGGGGAGCTTCACCGGCGTCCAGTCCTTGGCAGCGGACTCGCTCGCAAAATTGAACAGGACCTGGTTCTTCTCATCCGCAGCCTCGCCGCAGGGCAAGACCGCCTGGGCCAGCCAAAGCATATTCACGATGCACAAGGCGACGATCGAACGTCTATGTCGCATGGGTTTGGCTTGGGTTCGTGGCTTCATCCCAACTTGGGCTTGCACGCTATTCCGCATACTCAATGGGACGCACTTCGATCACCCCGCCAGCGGGAAGGGTCGGGATTCTGGCCGCGATAGCGATCGCCTCCTCTCGATCGCGGCACTCAACCACGTGGTAGCCCCCGAGCTGCTCCTTGGTCTCGGCAAAGGGTCCGTCCATGACAACCGGCTTGCCGTTCTTCTCGCGGACGGAGATGGCGCTGGCGCAGCGGTCCAACTTTGCGCCAGCCAGCAAGCGGCCGTTGAGCTTCAGCTCCTGGACCAGCTTTCCGTATTCGTCCATGATCCGGCCCCGCTCCGCCTCGGGAAGTTTCATCCAGCGGGACTCTTCGAAACAACACATGAGCAGGAATTTCATCGCTATGGCTCCTTTCGTCGCAGGACCGCGAACCAGGCCTTCGGTCCACCCTCGGAGAAGGTGATCTCCGTGACCTTCGGGTTCAAATCCCCACGGATCAGCTCGATCGATTCCACCTCCCACCCGTCGGCAAAGGCGTCGTACAGCTCCTGCCGCGACACTCGCCGCGGCCCGTGCGTGCCCGGTTCCTCGTCGCTCATGCACAGCAGCAGCAGCCGGCCTCCCGGCTCGACTACCTGCGCCAGCCGCCGGATGTACTGCCGCCGGTCGTCGTCGGAGAAGACGTGCAGCAGGCCGCAGTCGATCACGGTGGCAAAACGCTCGCCCCGGTCCCCCAGCGTGAGCGCATCCTGAACGAGGAACTCCGCGGCCAGACCTCGCTCGGCCGCCTTGGCGCTGGCTCGCCGGATCGCCTCCGCGATGAAGTCGATGCCCATGACGCGGTGGCCGCGGGCGGCAAAGAACAGGGCGTTCTCCCCGGTGCCGCAGCCCGCATCGAGGACCGGGCTATGAACCAGATCGGCGGCGGCAACAAACGCTGGCTGCGGCCGGCCGGTGTCCCACGGCGCCTCTCCAGCGTAGTGCTGCTCGAAGCCGGTGCGGCTGTCGAGATTGCTCATTTCGCAGCTCCGAAACGGGAATCGGGACTCTCGTGACTTTTGAGGCGACGACCTCACTACATCGTATTATTCACGCGCCGCTGCCGCTCCTCCCAGCGGGCTGCAAACTCTTCGTCCGCCGGGCGAAGCTCGAGGGTGTCGCCCATGCGCAGGCAGGGGTGCTGCGACCAGGACTCGACGGCGTGGGCCATGTCCCTGAATTTCAGCGTCGCCACGCCCCCAAGCACCTCCTTGGTTTCCGCGTAGGGACCGTCGCTCACCAGCACCTTACCATCCTTGTAACGCAGCGTCTTTGCCGTCCGAGCACTTTGAAGTGCTACTCCGCCCACCCAGCAGCCGCGCTGGCGCAGGTATTCGCCGTAAGCGATATAGTCCCGCAAGAGGGCCTCCCTCTGGCTGGCAGGCATCGCTTCCCATAGATCTTCATCCCCGTATCCCAGACAGAGAATCTTCACGCCTTCGCCCACGTTGACTGATGAACCGGCCTGCGATTCGCAATCGCTTGTCATTTTTTCGTCCACCGGGCGAATCTCGAAGGGACCAAAACGAACGCCCGGGTGCTGCGACATCAGCTCGACGGCCTGGTCCATGGCCCTCGCCTCCAGTGTGCCGAAGCCCCCCAATTGCTCTTTGGTTTCGGCGTAGGGACCGTCAGTGACGATCAACTTGCCGTCCTTCAGCCGCAGCGATTTTGCCGCCGTGGTCTTTTGCAGCGATTCGCCGGCGCCGGTCCAGTGCCCGCGCCTCGTGAGCACGTCGTCGTAGGCTAAACACTCCTCCATCATCGCCTCCTGCTCCGCTTTGGACATCGCCTCCCATCGCTGCTCGTCCATGTATCCCAGACAGATATATTTCATGGCGTTTCTCGGTTATGCGTGGAGTTTTGACGAACTCGCCCTTCGGGCGCACGAATGGGGCACGAATGCCTCCACTTCTAGTCGAAGGGGAGTCCACGACTTCGACAGATCGAATCAAGACAGCAAAGATTTTAGTCGTGAGTCCTCCCGGCGTTTCACGTGCATGACAAAGCGCATTATCCGTCCACAAGCCGTCCGACGGAGCGGGCATGGTACGATTTTCGCTGTGCACTGCCGACGGCGGCATCTCGACGTACGCTCACCCGCTCGACCTGGATAACTTGCTAGGCGCATGAGGAATTGTCTATGGCCACCAAAAACCGGCAGATCCTGCTGGCCTCGCGCCCCAGTGGCGAGCCAACGCTCGAGAACTTCCGCCTCGTCGAAAGCGAGGTTCCCAGGCCAAGCCCCGGCCAAATGTTGCTGCGGTCGATCTATCTGTCGCTCGATCCGTACATGCGCGGCCGCATGAACGCGGCCAGGTCGTACGCACCGCCGGTGGAAATCGGTCAGGTCATGGAAGGGCGGGCCATCGCCGAAGTCGTCGAGTCGAATCTGCCCGATTATCAGCCGCGAGATTTTGTCTTCGCAGCCATCGGCTGGCAGGAGTATGCGGTTTCCGACGGCCAAGGCGTGCGAAAAATCGATCCGGCGCTGCGCCCGCTGACCTACGCCCTGGGCCTTCTCGGAATGCCAGGCATGACGGCCTACACGGGTCTTTTGAATATCGGACAGCCCCAGCCGGGGGAAACGCTTGTCGTGGCGGCGGCAGCCGGCGCCGTCGGCTCGCTCGTCGGGCAAATCGGACGCATCCAGGGCTGCCGCGTCGTCGGCATTGCCGGTGGGCCGGACAAATGCCGCTTCGTCAAGGAAGAACTGGGGTTCGACGAGTGCTTGGACCATCGCCAGAAGGATCTCGCGGCCCGACTGGAAGCAGCCTGCCCCCGCGGCATTGACATTTACTTCGAAAACGTCGGCAGCGCGGTGTTCGATGCCGTGCTGCCGCTGCTGAACAACTTCGCTCGCATTCCCGTGTGCGGGCTGATAGCGCATTACAACGCCACCGAGCTGCCGCCGGGTCCCGACCGCGTGCCTTTGGTCATGCAGCAGATTCTCGTCAAGCGGCTGACCTTCCGCGGCTTTATCGTCTGGGATTTTGCCTCGCAAATGCCGCAGTTCCTGGCGGACATAAGCGTCTGGCTTCGCGAAGGGCGTCTCAAATACAAGGAGGACATTACGGACGGTCTGGAGAACGCGCCGCGGGAATTGATCGGCCTATTGCGCGGCAAGAATTTTGGAAAGAAAATCATCCGCATTGGCGATGATCCGCCG
>DASRJP010000141.1:0-18373 GCA_035649415.1 Pirellulaceae bacterium
CAAGTTCGCCGTCACGCAAGGCGGAAGTCCCGGGCAGCTCGGCGTCGGCTTCGGCGGGCCGACCGACGGCAGCGGCGGTGGAGGGGGCAGCTTCAACTTCGGCACCCCCAAGCCGCAGATCGTCACTCGCAAGATCGAAAATCTGCCGGCCCTGACGGCACTCACCAGCATGCACCAGGGGATCAATTTTGGCTACGACCAGAAGAAGTGGAAGGAGTGGGTGATCGAAAGCAGGACTAGCTCCAACGCCGATCTGCGGCGGGGGGAATAGACGCTGCCTGACCGGTGCGGCGAAACGGCGGCTCGCAGCAGCGACTACTTCTTCTTGTTCTTAGCTCCCTTGGCGCCAGCCGGCTCCTCGGCGCGACTGGCATCGTAGTCCGGATTTTCCAGCGGCATCTGCGCGCCCACGTCGGTGCGCCACTGGTGCAGCTTGGCCAGCAGCTCGTTGCGCTTGTCGGGCATTTTCGCCGCCAGATCGGTCTTCTCGCCGACGTCGTCCGCGAGGTTGTACAGCTCGACCTTGCCGTCCTCGTAGAACTCGACGAGGCGGTATCCGGCGTCGCAAACCGCGCCGTAGGGAGCTGCGCCGCCCGGATGGTAGTGCGGATAGTGCCAGTAGAGCGGTCGCATCGGTATTTCAGCGGCCGCGTCCGCCAGGAGCGGCGCAAGGCTGATGCCATCCATGGCGGGACGATCTTTCACGCCGGCCAGCTCGGCGATCGTCGGCGTCAGGTCGATGCTCATCGCCGGCACGTCGCAGGTCGCAGCGGCTTTCACCATCGGCGGATAGCGCACGATCAGCGGCACGCGCACGCCCCCTTCGTAGGCCGAGCCCTTGCCGGCTCGCAGCGGCACATTGCTGGTCACCTGATTGAGCGTCAGGCCGCCGTTGTCGCTGGTGAAGATGACCAGCGTGTTTTCCGCGAGCTTCAACTCGTCGAGCCGGGCCAGGATGCGGCCGATGCTTTCGTCGAGGCTCTCGATCATGGCGGCATAGGTGGCGTGATGCTGCGGCTGGTCCTCCTTGGCCTTGGCCCGATACTTGACGATTTTTTCCGGCTTGGCCTGCAGCGGCGTGTGGACGGCGTAGTGCGGCAGATAGAGGAAGAAGGGCCGGTCCTTGTTCTGATCGATGAGGCTGATCGCCTCGTCGGTCAGCCGATCGGTGAGATATTCGTTGTTCTTGCCGGTGGAAAGCCCTTGGAGCGGGATGTTGTCCCGCTCGTAGGGAAAGAAGTATGACGGCGGCTGGCCGCGGCCATTGCCGCCGACGTTCACGTCGAACCCGTGCGTCGTCGGCCAGTGCGCTTCGTCTCCGAGGTGCCATTTGCCGACGTGAAACGTCGCGTAGCCGGCGTTTTTGAGCAGCTCGGCAATCGTCGTCTCCTCGTGCGGCAAATGCTGCGTCCAGTCGGGGGGCTTCAGCTTTGCATATGGCCGCGCATGGCCCGCAATCCAGTCGGTGATGTGCAGCCGGGCCGGGTATTTTCCCGTGAGCACCGCCGCCCGCGTGGGCGAGCAGACGGTGCAGGCCGAATAGCCGTGCGTGAAACGCATTCCCTCCTTGGCCAGCCGATCGATGTGGGGCGTTTCATAGAACGTGCTCCCCTGGCACGACAGGTCGGTCCAGCCGAGGTCATCGACGAGGATCAGGATGACGTTGGGCGGCGATTCCCGAGCGGGATTCTCCGCACCCGCAGCGGCGGAAACGAGATTAGCAAGCGCCAGAAGCGGCACCATTTGAAAGGCAGTTCGGCTGGCATTCATGGCTATCCTGATCCGGTGAATCCACTTGGCTCAGTGCTCACTTTCGGTGATCGGCAGGCCGCGTGCAAGTCACAGGGTGATGCACGGTTGATGCAGCGTTTAGGGTGTGCTGCTGACGGTTGCCATGGGCTTGGCAATTGATCTGTTCACGCAGCAGGTACGCAGAGGTAGAATTTCGGGCATGTTCGGCTTGGAATCAAACACCCTCCCGCTGTTGCTGCCACTGGCAGTGTTCGTCCTCTGGTATCGCGCCTTTGGTCGCCAACGGTTTTCGATTCTGGCACTCCTCGTTCTGATCTGGACGGTCGGATGGGCATTCGTTGCCGTCAGTCAGAGGGGTATATTTTGAGTGGCAAATGACGAGCGTTTGTCGCTCAACGTCAATACGATTGCCACCGGGCTAGTTGCATTTACCGGCATCAGCGCACTGTTGTTGATCGTCCTTCCGCTCCTTGAAGTGCCGGAAGAGTTGCTGATGCTGCTCGCATTGGCGATGTGCAGCGGGGCAGTCGTCAGTTGTATCGTCATTGGTGCGCGATATGACTGGCTGCGATGGGATCGGCGCAGGTTCTTGGCGCGCTCACCGCTGACCGACAAGGAATTTATGGAATGCCTTGGCGGCGATGTGCAGGTTTCCCCAGAAGTGCTGCACCAGGTGCGCCAAATGGCGGCCCGATGCTTTGGCCGGCTGGGAGATCGGTTGGTGCCGTCGGATCGGTTGGACGAGGACCTGCACCTGTCCGACTTTTCGCCGTGGGCCGCGGAGAACTTCTTCGACGACTTGAACGAATGGATTCGGCCGAGACTGGTCGAGCCCGACCCGGAGTTCCGAGAGACGCCCACGTTTGGAGAGGTAGTGATCGAGGTCCAGCGACTGGTCAAGGATGCTCGCAAGATAATCCTCCATTTGGTCCAGATGACTATCTAATGTGTTCGGCGAAGGAGAGCATAATTGACAATATAGACAATATGTCTAAAACTGCGCTGGTCGAAAATACTCTTGCTAGCGCGAGCGGAGAGAGCATTCCGGCGGCGAGGTATCTTTCCAGCTTGTACTTCCAGAAGTCACAACCAACGGGAGTGATTCACCATGACCGTGGCGGCCTGGTTTGCTGCATGTCTGCTGATGCTCGGTCAGGCCGCGTCCGATAACGAGACGCAGCGCCAAGAGGAACGCTCGCAGCAGCTCGAGGCGATGAAGCAGGCGGCGGCGGAATACGAGCTGCGGCTGGAGGACAGCAGCACGAACAAGCTCCAGTTGCAAACCGAACCCGTGCTCCGCTGGACGAATCCGGTTCGCGGCACCACCGACGGATCTGTCTTCCTCTGGCTGGCTGGCGGCCGGCCGGAAGCAGCCATCGGCATTTACAAGTGGACGCCCAAGCCGGGCGAGCCCGACATGGAGCACGAGCTGTGCTCGCTCTCGCTCGGCAAGCTGACGGCAATTCGCGATGGCCGCGCGGTCTGGGAGCCGTCTAAGCCAGGAACCGAGTTGAAGGCAATTCCCGGCGCAGCGGCGCCAGCGGACTCTGCGCTGCTTCGGCTGAGACAGCTACGTGCTCTGGCCCGGGAGTTCACCGCCTTCCATGTCGATGCGGAAAAGCCGTCGGAAGAGCTTCGCTTGCTGACCCAGCCCATCTATCGCTACGCGAGCACGAATGCCGACTTGATCGACGGCGCGCTGTTTGCGTTCGTGCAGGGGACCGATCCGGAGGTTTTGCTCCTCCTCGAAGCGCGGCGCGACGAGGCGGTCGCAAGCTGGCACTACGGCCTGGCCCGCATGACCAGCCGCGCCTTGCGAGCGGACCACAAGGAGAAAGAGGTTTGGAGTGTGCCTAACTGCTGGTCGCAGGTGACCGATCGCAAGGAGCCTTACACGGCGTTCTTCCGGCAAAAATTACTCCCCACCGCTAAGAGGTAGCGGCCAAATACACGCGGATAGCGGGACAACTTCGATCCAATTCGCGGGAACTAGGGCTCGGACGCCGCCAAATTGGCCGTCAGACGGCTGCGCGATTTCTCGGCTGGGCCGCTTGGAACCGCGTCATGCGCCAGGGACAATTACGACATGGCGCAAAGTTCCACACCCAATCGTCCTTCCCGCATTACCGTCCCGCAGTTCGCCGCCCTCAAGAAGGCCGGGCGGAAGATCAGCATGCTCACGGCGTACGACTACCCGACGGCGGCTCTGGTCGATGCGGCCGGAGTTGAGGCGATTCTCGTCGGCGACAGCATGTCGATGGTCGTGCAGGGGCACGAAACGACGCTGCCGGTGACGCTCGACGAGATGATTTATCACGCGGAAATTGTCGGCCGGGCCGTGCAGCAGGCGCTGGTGATCGTCGATATGCCGTTCCCCACCTATCACCTCGGCATTCACAGCGCGATTGCCAGTGCCGGCCGGATCCTCAAGGAGACCCGCTGCCAGGCGGTGAAGCTCGAGGGGGGCGTCGATCAGGCGGAGGTGATCGCCGGCCTCGTCAGTGCCGGCATTCCGGTGATGGCCCACGTGGGACTAAGGCCGCAGAGCGTGCATGCGATGGGGGGCTACAAGGTGCAGCGCGACGCCGCGCGGCTCACTGCCGACGCGCAGGCGGCCCAGGACGCCGGCGCCTTTGCCATCGTGCTGGAGTGCATCCCGTCGCCGATTGCGGTCGAGCTGACCGCCAAGCTGACCATTCCGACCATCGGCATCGGCGCCGGCACCGGCTGCGACGGCCAGGTGCTCGTGCTCCACGACCTGCTCGGTCTGACGAGCGGCTATGTCCCCAAGTTCGTGCGCAAGTACGCGGATTTGAAATCGATCATCACCGACGCAGTGACGAGATACCGCGACGACGTCCGTGATGGAAAATTTCCCGGCAAGGGGGAGGAGTTTCAATAGAGACGAACGTCTCCGCCGCAGAACTTGTCCCGCAATACTCACTTCGGACCAATCGCTTATCTTGCCACGGCGCCGATCGGAAACTCGCGATTCAAAATCGCCTCGATCATCTTGGCAATCTGCAATTTTGCCGGCAGAAGATGTCCGTTGGGCATCCTTACCGCCTGGTTGTACAGGCTCACCAGACGTCCAAAGTCTGCCCCCACGAGCAGCAGCAATTCCTTTTCCATTCCTTCGCGTGTTGCATTTGGCATGCGTTTTCCTCTCGCCATACGATGTCGCTCTCCTGGTTGTAGACCATTCGGCGCGCAATAGCGAGACAATTCCCGCGGCTTTGGGAAATTGGTTGGAGATGGCGCCGCGGCCTCACGGCAGCAAGTGGCCCAGTTTGTCCCGCTTCGTCGCCAGATAAGCGACGTTGTGCGGGTTCGGCGGCGAAACCAGCGGCACTTGATCGACAATCTCGAGATTGAAGCCGCCGTAGATGAAAGCGTCGGTCTTCTTTGGGTTGTTGGTCAATAGCCGCACTTTGGAGAGCCCCAAGTCCTTGAGGATCTGAATGCCGACGCCGTAGTCCCGCATGTCCGCCTTGAAACCCAGAGCGTGGTTGGCTTCCACCGTGTCGAGCCCTTTGTCCTGGAGCTCGTAAGCTTTGAGCTTGGCGGTCAGGCCAATGCCGCGGCCCTCCTGCGGGAGATAGACGATCGCTCCCGCGCCGGCTTTGTGGATCACGGCCATTGCTTGATGGAGTTGACTGCCGCAATCGCAGCGCAATGAGTTGAGGACATCGCCGGTGAAGCACGACGAATGCAAGCGCACCAGGGGCGCATCGACTTTATCGGGTTCTCCCTTGACCAAGGCGAACGGTTCTTGATTTTCAAACTTGACGTCATAGGCGATGATGGTCCAATCTCCGTACTCGGCCGTGGGCAGCCTGGTTTGCGTGACGCGGCTGACCAGCTTTTCGCTCACGCGGCGGTGGGCGATGAGCTGCTCGATGGAGATGATCTTGAGGCGATGCTTGCGGGCAATGGCGTGCAGTTGGTCGCGCGACGCCCGATTGCCGCTGTCGTCGAGGATTTCGCACAGGACGCCGACCGGGGCGAGTCCCGCCATGCGGCACAAATCGACGGTCGCTTCGGTATGTCCAGCGCGACGCAGAACCCCGCCTTCCTTGGCCAATAGCGGATGGACGTGCCCTGGCCGGAGAAAGTCCTCGGCGGCGGATTGCGGGTTTGCCATCTCGCGCACCGTCCGCCAGCGCTCCTCCGCGGTGATGCCGGTGCGGATCGTGCGATGGTCGATCGGCGTGAGGAAACTGGTTTGCAGGGGCGCCGTGTTGGACTCGACGATTGGCGACAGTTCCAGCCGCTGGGCAACTTCCGGCAAGATCGGGGCGCAGAATTCACCCCTGCCGCCAATCAAAAAGTTAATGGCCTCGACCGTCGCCTTTTCCGCCGCACAAATGAAATCCCCTTCGTTCTCCCGGTCCTCCGCATCGACGACGATGATCACTTCGCCGCGGGCCAGGGCATCGACGGCATCCTGAACTTTGGAGAACTCACGGCTCACTTTGGGGCTCCGGTGGTACGATCGGCAGCGGTCACAGTTATTATAGACGTGGACGTTCAATTCTGCCGGTGTGAGGGTGCGAGGGAATGCGGGTATCGGGGTGTCCGGATCTCCCTCACACCCTCACACTCTCGCACTCGCCTCCCATGCTTCCCCTCGAAGAATACGTCGAACAAGGCCACTTCTTTCGCACGCTCGGCGAGCGGCTGCCGGAGAACGTGACGATCCAGGAGCTGCTCGAGCAGGTCAGGCACGAGCTGCTCTCGACGACGCGATTGCCGATGGCCATCGATTTCATGCTGGCGGAGATTCGCCACGCGGGGACGATGTCCACGGCCATGGCCCGGCTGCCGCACTATTTCACTCCCTTTCAGACGTACGTGATCCGCGAGGCGGAAGCGGAGCGGGGCCGGTTCGACATGCGAATCGCGGTCGAGATCCTCAGGCACGAGGCGGAGTACCGCTCGAAAGGAGGAACTGCGCAGGGCATTTTCGTCTACCAGTTCGAGTGCGTGTCGCGCAACCGGCTCAAGTACGATCCGGGGCTGGGCGCGATGGCGGACGACTCGATATTCGACGCCAACTGGAAGGAATGGATCCTCACGGTCCGGCGGCAGATCGGCCTGGTCGATTTCGCCGACATGATCTTCGTCCGCAGCCAGTACTACCAGACGCGCCGCACGCCGCGCGGCGGCCCTGAGCCGCCCCCCGAAGCGCCGATCCTCTTTGGCGAGAAGGAAGGCATGATCGCCTGGGCCAACCGCCGCAAGGACCCGCTGTACCTCTTTGCGGCCCTCCAGCGGCACTTGGGTTATCCGATCGTGCCGCGGCCGAAGAAGCCGGACGAGACGCAGAATCTGCTGCCGCTGCTGACCCAACGCTTGGAGCGGCTGGAGACGCGAATCAAGCTGCTGGAGGAGGAAGGCCGCAGCGGCCTGGACATCACGAAGTTTTACGGCGAAGGAAAGATCTTGCCGAATGTGCCGCCGCCGGATGATTCAGGGCGGCAGTAAAAGTTTTAGACGGATAGCGGACACCGCCAAACGAAGGCGGCTACTTCGTTGAGAGTTCGATCCGCCCCATATCGGTCGGCTTCCCTTTTTCGACTTTGACCTTGATTTTGGAGGTTGCCGGGTCAGTGTATTTCTGCTTGAGCTTGTCCTCGCCCCCATACTGCATGTTGAGCGGGTTGATCGTTCCCCAATAAAACGTCAGCGTGTACTCCCCTTCCGGAACGCCGTCCCCCTTCTCATAGGTGGAAACGGAGAATTTTCCATCCTTGTCCGAGAAGGTCTCGGAGTAAGTCGGTTGATTCGGGTCCATGCCCTTGACGTCGTTTAGCGTGATGCGGACCGCTTCCGCAGGTTGTCCGTCTACGATGACGACGCCCGTGACCGGAAACGTCGCTTTGCGGTTCTCGCCTCCGCCACAACCGCTGAGCAGACCAACCAGAAATGCCGCACACCACATCCGTGTCTTGTGATCGAACATCGAGACAGCATCCTCCTGGAACCCACCTTTGCGCCGGCCGCTTAGAGAGCGGCCGGCCCTCAGACACGCATTACATCCGATCAAGACTGTCTCATTCGCTGGAATAGGCGTCGAACTTGCGACGCGTAATCTGGCAGGCCAGCACGAACTGCGGCGACGATTCATTGATGAATGCCACCTTGCCGTCCCCCATCAAAAACTGCGCGCCCCCCGGGTGGAAGCTGTGGAAACCGTAGCCGCGGAGGTTCGTGCAGTTAATGCCGCAGGGCCCTTCCTGAGGGGGCCAGGTCAGCCCGCTGAAAAGAGTCCCCGAATGCCAGTGCTCGCCGTTGAGGCCGTCTCCCCAGCCGCCACCGTTGAGCATGTTGTAGGGGGCGGGGACCGGGAAGGGCGTTTTCCGCGAATAGATGATCGGTCCGCCGGTTCGCTCGCCGAGCAGGATGGTGTTCGACGTGCCGTCCTGAATATCGGCGATCCGGCCGCCGCCGTTGCCGGCCACAACCGGCTGAATCGCCCCTTCGCGGTCGCCTCCCTGTCCCCCCACCTTGGCGTAGGCGATAGCGCCGTAGACGCCGCGCACACCCGTGGAGACGCAGTAATCGGACGCAGCCGCCTTCCACGTGAGCGTGGGAATGCCGGGAAGCGTGCCTGACGGCAGCAGGCCGTCGTAGATTCGCCTTGGGTCTCCGGCCGATGGACAGACAAACGAAGGGAGGGGCGTAGAAATCACCGCCACATTGGCGACCGCTGCCGGTCCCAACTGAAAACAGGCGGGGAAGCGGAAGTCGTAGCGATCGTAGAGTGCCTGCTGTTCCATTTGCGGGAGGATGCAGGGTCCCCACCCTTGAACGTTGGGAGGGGGAAAAGAGTAGGACCAGCCTGCCGGAAACGACTTGCTGGTGTCGTGATAGTTGTGCAGCGCCAGCCCAAGCTGCCGCAGGTTGTTGCTGCACGACATGCGCCGAGCCGACTCCCGCGCAAACTGCACGGCGGGCAAAAGCAGCGCGATCAAGATGCCAATGATGGCAATGACGACCAGTAGCTCCACCAGCGTGAAGCCGCGCCGAGACCGCAAGAGGAATGGATTGTTCATAACACACCGCCACTGGCACGTGCTGCTTTCGCCCGGCAGTCACCACGAGCAACAGATCCGGCGAAGAATCGACGCGTGCCCATGAAAAAAGAAATGATTAAGCGCACGTTAACCCCACGGAGTTAGATTGTCAATTGAATGGGTTATCCACTGCGGTTGCCCGCTGCCTGGAGAAACGCCGTCCGTCCGCCGCAGAGTATACTGAGTTGTTGGTCTTGATCTTTGCCAATGCTCCTGCTCGTGTTTCCATGCTCTTACGCTGGCTCGTGAATCAATACGTCGGCCCGGCCGCGCGGCAGCAATTGCAGAATGTCGTGACCGACACTTTGCGCGGCGCGGCGACGGGCGTAAAACGCTCGGAACATCGCCAGACGGCAGAGCAGGATGAAGGTGACCGGCAGCCCTCGGGCGGAGAAGAGTTGGCCCCGCCGTGCGACCTGGCCGTGATCTTCGCGCTGGGGATTGAGTCGGGAGGGACGGCTGACAAGCTGGATGACGCCACGACGACGCGAGTCGGCCGGTTTACCGAACACGCTGGCCGGCTGTGCGGCAAAGAAGCAGTGGTGATTGAGTCCGGCGTCGGCCAGGAGGCGGCCGCCCAGGCCACTGCCGACGTGATCGAATTTCATCAGCCACTGTGGGTCGTCTCGGCAGGGTTTGCCGGCGCGCTGGAAGGCTCGCTGCGGCGCGGGCAGATCTTGATGGCCAGCGACGTCGTCCGCAACGACGCTCCGCCGCTGACCGTGGGGTTCAAGCTCCATGCTGGCGAAACGCCCGGGCTGCACGTCGGACGGCTGGTGACGACCGACAAGCTGATTCGCACGCGGGCTGAAAAGGAGGCGCTAGGAAAGCGGCATCAGGCGCTGGGCTGCGACATGGAGTCCTATGCCGTTGCGGACGTGTGCCGGCAGAAAGGGGTGCGGTTTCTGTCGGTGCGGATCATCAGCGATGCGCTGGACGACGAGCTGCCCAAGGAGGTGGAGCGGCTGCTGGCGCAGAAGACAATCGCCGGCAAAATGGGTGCGGCCGCCAAGGCACTCTTCAAGCGCCCCGGTTCGGCACTCGACCTGCTGAAGCTCCAGGACGATGCCCTGAAGGCATCCGATCGTCTGGCGAAGTTTCTGACCGGCCTGCTGGTGCAGCTTGGGCCTTGAACGGGGCCGCGCAAAATGGGGCGCGGCGTGGGCTCTAGAGCAAGAGTCCACCCCTTTCGAGTGCCGGGCATTTGCATTTATTCGGCCCAGGCGATAAACAGGTGATCGTTCTCCTCCCGTCTCCGGCTCATTTCGCGCCACACCAGCCTTGAACCGCCAACCCTTTCAGACGCCTCCGCGATGGTGGGCGCCAAAGCTCAAACCCTGGCTGACCCGTCTGTGGCGGCCGCTGATCAACCGCACGCTGCGGACCAGTCAGAAAATCACCCAGCTCGACGTCCACGGCGCCGAGCACGTGCAGCAGGCGCTCGCCGGCGGCAATGGCATCCTGGTGACGCCGAATCATTCCTTCCACTACGACTCCTACGCGCTGATCGAGGCCGCGCACCGGGTCGGCCTGCCGTTTCACTTCCTCTCGGCCTGGCAAGTCTTCGCCATGAGCAAGTGGCACGAGCAGATCGTTCTTCAGTGGCATGGCTGCTTCAGCATCAACCGCGAGGGAAACGATCTGACCGCGTTCAAGACCGCCGTGGACATTCTGCGCGAGAATCCGTACCCGCTGGTTATCTTTCCCGAGGGGGACATCTATCACAACAACGACCGGGTCACGCCGTTTCGCGACGGCGCGGCGGCCATCGCCATGGCCGCTGCCAAAAAAGCTACGCGCCCCATCGTTGCCGTCCCCGCGGCACTCAAGTGCTTCTACACCATCGACCCCACGCCGCAGCTTTTGGAGCTGATGACCCGGCTGGAAGAGGCCATCCACTGGCGGCCGCGGCCTGATCTGCCGCTGACCGAGCGGATCTATCGCTTTGCCGGGGGCGCGTTGGCGCTCAAAGAGCTCGAATACCTCGGCTCCCCGCAGGCCGGGACAATCCCCGAGCGCGTCGCGGCATTGACCGAGAGGGTGCTGGGCAAGCTCGAAGAGCGGCACAACGTCAAAAGCAAGTCCGGCGGCATTCCGGAGCGAGTTAAAGAGCTGCGCCGTGTCGTGATCAAGCAGTTCGAACAGGATGGAAAGCCAGGCGATGCCCGGCGGCAACTGGAACACGACATGGAAGATCTGTTCTTCGTGATCCAGCTTTACAGCTATTCCGGTGATTACGTCGTCCAGCAGCCCTCCATCGAGCGGATTGCCGAGACGCTCGACAAGTTCGAGGAGGACGTGCTCAAGGCGGATTATCCGGGCATTCGCGGCGAGCGGCGGGCCGTGGTGCGATTTGGACCGCCAGTGGAAGTTCCCAAGGAGCGCGACAGCAAGAGCGTGGTGGCCGACTGGACCGACATGCTGGAGAGCCGGGTGCAGGGACTGCTGGATGAGATTAATGCGGAGCAGAAGAGAGTCGCAGCGACTTGAGGTGATCCGCAGATTTCACGGATTTCGCAGAAAGAGAATCGTGATGACTGAAAAAGAGAATCGCGATCCGAAAACGTATGCAATCATTGGCGCGGCGATGGAGGTGCATCGAGTGCTGGGATGCGGATTCTCCGAGCCGGTGTATCAGCAGGCGATGCAAGTGGAGTTGATGCTGCGTGGCATTCCCGCGCAACCACAATTGGAATTGCCCGTGATCTACAAGGGCCACACGCTGGAATGCACGTATAAACCCGATTTCATTTGCTATGGGGACATCCTTGTCGAGCTGAAAGCACTCTCGTTGCTCTCGGGGACCGAAGAAGCGCAAGTGCTCAACTACCTGAAGGTCTCCAAGAACCCCGTCGGTTTACTTATCAACTTCGGCTTGCCGTCGCTCGAGTTTCGCCGATTCATTCTCTCGCAGATTCAACCGAATCCGTCGCCTTAGAATCTGCGTCCTCTGCGCAATCTGCGGATGTATTGTCCTCCGATTTCACTCCCATGATCGAACTAAAAGGCGTCGCGAAATCCTTCGGCCAGACCCAGGTCCTTCAGCCGACGTCGCTGGTCCTGGAGCCCGGGAAAACGACGGTGCTCATCGGGCCCAGCGGCTGCGGAAAGAGCACGATTCTGCGGCTGATGATTGGCTTGATCCAGCCCGATCAGGGGGACGTGCTCGTCGGCGGCGAACTGCTGACGGCAGACAATGTCATCGAAGTGCGGCGGAAGATGGGCTATGTCATTCAGGACGGCGGGCTGTTCCCACATCTCTCCGCGGGGGACAACGTCGGCCTGATGGCAAAGTACCTGGGTTGGGAGAAGCGGCGCATTGTAGATCGCGTCCGTGAGCTGGCCGAGCTGACTCGATTGCCGGCCGGGGCGCTCGATCGCTTCCCCACGCAGCTTTCCGGCGGCCAGCGGCAGCGGCTGGGAATCATACGAGCGCTGATGCTCGATCCGGCAGTCATCCTGCTCGATGAGCCGATGGGCGCGCTCGATCCGCTCGTGCGGTTCGATTTGCAGGAAGATTTGCGGAACATTTTTCAGTCGCTGAAAAAGACGGTGGTGCTGGTGACGCACGACATGGGGGAGGCCGGATTCTTCGGAGACCACGTGGTACTGCTCGGCGGCGGCCGCATCGTGCAGCAGGGAAAGCTGGACGACTTGATTCAATCTCCCGCCGATCCATTCGTGGTGAAATTCATTAGCGCTCAGCGATTGCCGACGGCTAATGGCGCGGCGGTTGAATGAACCCCGGTGCAGGGGTGATCCGCAGATTGCTCAGATTTCGCAGAAGGAGAAGGAACGCAAAACGATGTACCGCCTTCTATTTCTCTTCGTTTTTTGTCTGCGAAATCTGCGGATGACCTTCCGATGGGCGCTAACTGCCGCGCTCTGGCCAGTTGTATTTGGACCCGCATTGTGTTTGGCACAGTCGCCGGCGGCAAAGGAAACCAAGGCTCCCGTCATCCGCGTCGGCTCGAAGGCCTTCACCGAAAGCGTCATACTTGGCGAAATGCTCATGCAGCTTGCCGCCCACGCCGGCGCCAAGGCCGGGCATGAAGCGGAACTCGGCGGCACTCAGATCGCCTTTGCCGCCCTGACCAAGGGGGACATCGACGCCTACTGCGAATACACGGGCACTCTATCTTTGGAAGTGCTGGAGGCCAGTCACCCGCGCACGAGTGCCGACCTGGAAGCGGTCTTGGCGAAGCAAGGCCTGAAGATCACCCGCTCGCTTGGCTTCAACAACGCCTATGCAATCGGCATGCGCCGCGACCTGGCCGAGAAGCTCAACCTGAAATCGATTTCCGACATCACCCGCCGGCAACATGAACCGGAAATTGCCCGGCTCAAGTTCGGCTTCAGCGACGAATTCATGAATCGCGGCGACGGCTGGCCCGGCCTGGCCGCCAGGTATCGGCTGAACTTCCAGCCAGCCGGGCTCGACCACAACCTGGCTTATCGCGGCATTCGCGCCGGCACGGTGCAGGTAACGGACGTGTATACGACCGATGCCGAGGTCGCGGCTTATGACCTGACAACTCTGGAAGACGACCGCGGTTACTTTCCGCCGTATGAGTGCGTGATTCTGTACCGCGCCGACCTGGAGACGCGGGCGCCGCAGGTGCTGGCCGAGTGGAAGCGGCTGGAAGGGGCCATCGATGACAAAACCATGCTCGAGCTGAACTCCCAGGCGCGGCTCGACCGCGTGCTGGAGGGGCGCGTCTCCGCCGGCTTTCTGAACAAGAAACTGGGAATCGATATCCCCGTTGCTGACGACCTGCGATTCAAGCGGATGCTGGTTCAGCTTGGCATCAACACGCGACAGCACCTGCTGCTGGTGCTCGTGTCGCTATCGGCGGCCGTCGTGATCGCCTTGCCGCTGGGCGTCATCGCCTACCGGCGGCCCCGCGCGGGGCAGCCCATCCTCGGCGCGGTTGGCATTTTGCAAACGCTGCCGTCGATGGCCGTGCTGATGTTCTTGATTCCACTCCTGGGGCTTGGGGTCTGGCCGACGGTTACCGCCCTGTTCCTGTACAGCTTGCTGCCGATCGTCCGCAACACCTATGCGGGTTTGCAGCAAATTCCCGAAAGCTTGCGCGAATCGGCGACCGTGCTGGGACTTACGCCGCGGGCTCGGCTGTGGCTCGTCGAACTGCCAATGGCGTCGCGTTCGATCCTGGCCGGCATCAAGACGGCCGCGGTGATCAATGTCGGCACGGCCACGATTGGCGGGCTGATCGGGGCCGGCGGCTACGGCCAGCCGATTATTACCGGTACGCGGCTCAACGACTTGTCGATCATCCTCCAAGGGGCCATTCCGGCGGCGGTGATGGCGCTGGCCGTGCAAGGGCTGTTCGAGCTGGCCGAGCGGTTCGTCGTCCCCAAGGGGCTGCGACTGGCTTCGGCCAGATAATCATGCCGCCCGCCGCGTCGGCAGCGGCGGCAGCCCGTCGGCTGCCAGGACTTTCGTCCTCCCGTCATTGCCCACGACCTTGATCTGGTTCTCTTCCAGGAACCACACCGCATGCGCCCCTTCGGCCTCGAATCGCCGGCCGCAGTAATGGCCGTCGTGCATCAGAATTGACTCGCGGAATTGATCGGGTTGTGCCAGCCCCAGCGACGCAAAGGCCTCGGCAACCAACTGCCGCACACGCTCGATAGCTTGCGCGTGATTCATGGGGATGCTAGCAGATTGCGACCACGATAGAACCCGCCTGGAAGACCGCCGTTTACATCCATCGGCCAATTGACATGCGGCACGTGCAGTCGACCTGCCGCAGCCCGCATAAATTGCTCCGCTTACCTGACACGACCAATTTCGGGGCTATAGCAGCGGACCGGCAAGCGTCGATGAAAATGCCAAGGGAGAATCATCATGGACGATGAGTTGGACTTGCGGCTGGACGCCCGGTGCCTGGAAGAGATCCAGGAGCTGCTCGCGGCGGAAGGGCACGAAGTCTCCCTGGAGCAGGCGCAGATGATCGCCAACTTCGTGCAGGAAGTGGGCGGGCTCGACGAGGCGCTGCACGTGCTGAGCGAGCTGCGCGAGGATCGTCACGCCGCATAGCGAAGCACGCGGCATGACCTGATGCGGCCAGCAAGATCGTCGCCCTTTGGCAGACGGCGCGTTGTGCTGGCTGCAATTTTGCCGGCGTCAGTCCAGGATCTTCGACAGCGCATCGATCATTTTCTTGGCTTCATCGACGCCGCCGAGCTTGCGCACCAGTTTCTTGGCCTTAACCAGCTGCGCGATGCTGATGCCGCTGCCGCGACCGTTGCTCTGAGCCGCACCTGCTGCTGCTCGCACGCGGCGACCCTTCTTGCGACGCCAATTGGAAAGGACGGTGCTCACATATTGGGATGAGATCTTCACTCCCCGGTCGTTGAGCGCCGCGGCAATATCCTTGGGCTTGGAGCGCTTATGCTGCGATTTATAATCGCGAACCATTTGCGATACATTCACGCCCCCTCGACCACGCTTTGCCATGTGAGACACCTCAATCGAGTTTGGAACCGAAATACCATCGGTCAACGGTAGTCTGGTCAGGAAGGGTTGTCAACGACGGGAAATCAAACCAAATACTTCAAGCGCTGTCGTCGCACATGGGTTCGCCAGTGTGCAGGAGTTCTACCGCTTGACCACCGCCGCACTGCGCGTCAATCTGCCGGCTCCGTTTGATGATTTGCATCCACCGTCTACGGCCGCGATATGCAACCGATCCAAGTCCGCCGCGCACTGATCAGTGTCAGCGATAAATCAGGGCTGGTCGAATTTGCCAAAGCGCTGGCCGACCTGGGAATCGAGATTTACAGCACCGGCGGCACGCGGCAGGCGCTCGTCAATGCCGGCGTCGAAGCCCGCGATGTAGCCCGCTACACTGGTTTTCCGGAGATGATGGAGGGGCGCGTCAAAACGCTGCACCCCAAAATCTTCGGCGGAATCCTCTGCCGCCGCGACCAGGCCCAGGACATGCAATCGGTCGCCGAGCACGAGATTGCCACGTTCGAGCTCGTCGTCGTTAATCTCTATCCCTTTGAAGCGACGGTCGCGAAGGCTGGAGTAACGCGCGAGGAAGCGATTGAGAATATTGATATTGGCGGACCGAGTTTGATTCGCGCGGCGGCCAAGAACCACGCCTTTGTAACGATCATTACGGGCGCCGATCAGTATGCGGAGGTGCTCGGCGCGATCAAGGACAATGGCGGCACAACGCTGGAGCTGCGCGAAATGCTGGCAGCAGCGGCCTACGCGCGTACGGCCGCATATGATGCCGCGATTGTCGCGTATTTTGCGCGCAGTACATCGCCCACCGAGCCGCAAGCGTTTGTGCCACAGATCCAACTGTCGCTCACTCACCATATGAAGCTCCGATATGGCGAGAATGCGCATCAGCAGGCGGCCATATATCGCTTGGATGGCGCCGGCGGCGTCAGCCTGGTGACTGCCCGCCAGCTCAGCGGCAAGGAGCTGTCGTACAACAATCTGCTGGATCTCGACAATGCGCTGGCGATTGTGCGAACTTTCACCGAGCCGGCCGGCTGTGTGATCAAGCACAACAATCCGTGCGGTGCGGCAATCGGTCAATCGCTCGCGCAGGCCGCCGCCAAGGCCCTGGCCGGCGATCCGCTAAGTGCCTTTGGCGGTGTCTTGGGCTTCAACCGGCCCGTTGATGCGGCCACGGCAGAGGTGCTCGCCGCGCCGGGGCTGTTCATCGAGGCGATCGTCGCGCCCGGGTTCGATGCCGCCGCCCAGCAGATCCTCACCACGAAACCGAAATGGAAGGCGAACGTGCGGCTGATCGATGTGGGCAGCCTTGCAGCCGCTCCCACGCCGGTCAACTACCGGCAAATCGAAGGGGGCATGCTCGTGCAAGTGGCCGACGTGCTGTCCGATCCAGAAAGTGAATGGCGCGTGGCGACCGAGGTTCAGCCGGCCGAGTCGCTAATGAATGACTTGCGCTTCGGCTGGACTGTCGTCCGCTTTGTGAAATCCAACGCGATTGTCCTGGTCAAGGATGGGTCGCTGATCGGCTGCGGCGCGGGACAAATGAGCCGCGTTGATTCGGTCGAGATCGCCATCGAAAAGGCCGGCGACCGCGGACGCGGGTCGGTACTCGCTTCCGACGCCTTCTTTCCGTTTTCCGACTCGATTCACAAGGCGGCCGCCGCGGGCGTGGCCGCCATCATCCAGCCCGGCGGCAGCGTCAAGGACGCCGACGTGATTGCCGCTTGCAATGAGCACAAGATCCCGATGATCTTCACTGGCCGCCGGCACTTCAGGCATTAACGGCGTCGCCATGGATACGCCGTCCTTCCTCGTCTGGGCCCTGGCGCGGCACTGCCCGCTGCGGCAAATTGCCGGCTGGGAAAATCCCGAGCGGACTGAGCGGCTGCTGCGGGCCGCGCGGGCGTTCGATGAGGCGCGGGCCGAGGGACGGATTCTTGATGGCGTGGCCATTGCTGCCGGCGCGGAAGTGGAGCAGGAACTGAGCAGCGTGTGCGGCTTTCGCATCGAGGCCGCGCTGGAACTCTACGGCGGCACTGCCAGACTTCATGTGGCCTGTGATGCGTGTCCTGCCAATGCACTGCGCGGTCATCGTGGGCGGCAAGTTGTGGGGTGCTTCGGCATGTGGCCATTGCCCGCTGACCTGAACCGGTTCTACGAGCAGGTCGATGCGGCCTTGGTGTCAACAGAGCTGCCGGCGAACACGAATCCCCGATGGTTCGGGCTGTGGATGAACTTGCCGCTTGCCAGCGACGCCTGCGACACGCTCGCCCGAATGCTGGCAGCCCTGCCGATCGACGATGCGGCCAGTGACGCTGGCCGCCAGGAGCTGGTGATCGCACTGGAGGCAGCGGCCCGGCACGACATTTCGCTGTACGCTCAGCTCTATCCGCGCGGCCATAGCGACGGCCCATGGTGGCATTTGGTTCCGCACTGCGGCCGCTGCCAGGCGGAATGGAGCGGCAGCGGCCCGTGCCGCGTCTGCGGACAAACGGCACATCCGGCGTCGCCGCGCAAGCGCAGCGTGCGCGGACAGCGGCCGTATGTTCCACTGGTGAGGCTGCTGGGAGAACAGCAGGCTGCGGCGCTTCTATTGCGATATCGCAGCGCCAGATAGCCACAAACGTCTAGCCGTGATCGCAGCACTCCTTGCCCCGCGCCAGCTCGAGCGCCTCCCGCCCTTCCTGGTACGAAAACCAGGCGATGCCGAGCGCCCCTAGGCCATCGATGAAGCGGATGCCCGTGTAGTGAAACAGCAGACTCGACGCCAAGAGCACCCCCGACATCCACATGCAAGCCAGCGTGCAGCGGGCGTCGGCAATGATCGGGGCGGAGTTGAGCTTGCGGCCGACGTGCATCTTGGCCTTGAGCAGCGCCCACATCACGGCCAGCGAGATGCAAGCGATGATCGTGCCGGCCAGCGTCGTCTGCGGCGTGCTGCGATAAATCACGCTCAGCGCCGCTCCGACGATCAAACCGGCGGCGAGCACGTAGAAACAAACGCCCGTGATTTGCAGGGCCAGGATCTCAAATCGCGTCC
>DASRJP010000142.1:0-9596 GCA_035649415.1 Pirellulaceae bacterium
CTTCCCTGATTGACCGCCCTGTCGGCATCGAGCATGGCCTGCCGCAGCGAGCCGGGGCCGGAGTCGTCGATGTTGGTCACCAAGAAGGTGGCCAGGACGCGGCGATCTTCGAGGGGCTCAAGCAATAGTCGCCGCGAGGGCTTTTTTGCTAGCCGTGGCTTTTTGCCGCGCGAATCACGTGAGTGAAATAGTTGAGACAGGAGGTGAGAGAGTCTCATGATCCGTTTTTTCCTTTTGCCGCGGGCGGGTTTGCGTTAGAAAGGAAAAAGGTCGCCCCCGGCGCGCAAACCGAGCGCTGGGGACAGCCGCGTGGCCGGTGGGGACTTTGCTTGCAGGCGAGAACCCACCGGCCACATTTTGTTTTTGGCAATCGACTATCGGCTTACTGTTTCTGCTTCTCGTCGAGTTTCTGGCGCCACTGGCTCGCCTGGTCTGCCTTGCCCCAGCCGACGTAGAGCTGCACCAGGCGCTCTTGCGTCTCGGCCAGCCGGCTGTGGGTTGCGGGGACGTTGGTTGCGTGTTGCTTCAGACCCGCATAAGCGGTGAGCAGCAGCGGCTCGGCCTCGGCATATTTCTTCTGCTCCAGACGCACCGCTCCCAGCTCCAGGCGGCAGAGTTGCGTGTCGGGATGATCGGCATCGAAGAGTCGCTCGCGGGCACTCAGGACCGCCTGCAGGTGATAGCCGGCCGCGATGCTTCGATTTCGGGTCTTGAGCGCCAGCGCGAGGGCCTGCCGCGCGGCGAGAGTATCGGGATGGTCGGCCTCCTTCGCCGCCAGCTCCTGTTGGTACCTGTCGGCGGCCGGCTTGGCGCGCTGGATCAGCTCCCGATGATTTTTCTCGCGCAGGGCCTGCCTCTGTTGTGGGTTCGGGGTCACGATGTGGAGTGGGTCCAGCATGTTGGGTACCGCTGGCCTTTTGTTGGGGATGGCCGGGTGGTTGACGCCGCCGGCTTCGATGGACTTCAGCAGCGTGACCGCTTTGTCGCACCAGCCTAGATCCACGTAATACAAAATGAGACCGTCAATGCTGGTTTGCGTTGCGGCGTCGTCCACACCGTAGGCGACCTTGAATTGGCCTATCACCAATTCCTGCAAGGGGATCGCCTTGTCGATTTGCTCCGTGGCGTGATACGCGCGGGCCAGGTTGCGCGTGGCATTCAGCCTTTCCAGATGCAGCGGCGGGAATTGTTTCTGCATCCCCGCGAAGCATTCTTCGAGCAGGGGCACTGCCTTTTCCGGCTGCAGTTGCTGGAGGTACAACGTCGCCACGCTGTTCAGGCTGACGAGCGTATCGCCGTCCTGTGGTCCGAGGAAGCGTCTGCGCAATTCCAGAGCCTCCTCGGCGAGCTGCAACGCTTGATCTCTTTTCCTCCCGCCACCGTAGGCCATCGCCAGGCCATTCATGCTCAGCAGGGTCTGCGCGTGCTGGAGGCCGAGAGCCGCTTTGTGTTTTTCGAGATTCTGCTCCAGGAGCGGCAGGGCAATGTTATTGCGGCCCAGGTGGTGGTGCATGCTGGCCAGGTAATACTCGGCCAGGAGGGTCTCGCGATGATTAGGGCCGAGCGTTTCCTGAAAGTAGGGCACGACCTTCTCGTATTGGGCGAGCGCGCCGGCGTGGTCGCCGACGCCATACAGCGCACTGCCGATCGTGTAGCGGAGCTTCATTTCGACTTCCGGTTCCGCGGTGAATTTGCCGTCAATCCGCTCAGCGGCGCGCTGGAGCACGGTGCGAAGATTCAGGTCGGCGCTGGGCGTCAGGCCATAAGCCGGCCGGCCCAAGGGACTCGACAGTTGTAGGATGTCCTGATTGAGAAAGTCATTGATCGCGGCGGCCACGGCCGCTTCGCGGGCCGCTTTCTGAAGGGCGTTTTCCGCGCGGTTTCGCTGCCGGGCTTCCGCCACTTTCGCCGCCCGCTCGGAGATGACGGCAGCGTCCGCCAGCTTGCGCTGCCGCGTCTCGGCCTGCCAGGCGTGTTCCGCCCGTACCAGCCCCCAGCTTGTCCCCACGATGCCGGCACAGAGCAACAGAAAGATCGCCGAGACGGATAGAACCGCTCCTTTGTTCCGCCGCGCAAACTTGCGGAACCGGTACGTGGCCGACGGCGGACAGGCCTGTACCGGCTCATCCGACAGGTAGCGGCAGAGATCGCGGGCGAAAGACGCGGCGGATTCGTAGCGGCGCTCCCGGTCCTTGTCCAGCGATTTCATGACGATCCAGTCGAGTTCGCCCCGCAGTGCGTGCTGCAAGCGCCGCTTGTCGATTCCCTGCTGCTGCGAAAGCGTCGAGAGTGCGGCGGCTTGCAAGGTGCTGACGCGCGTGCTGGGCCGCGGCGGCTCTTCCTCGCGGATGATCCGCTGCATCTCCGCAAAACCCACTTCACTGAGCCGCTTGGCTTCGAAAGGCGTCGTGCCGGTGAGCAGCTCATAGAGCAATACGCCCAGCGAATAGACGTCGCTCCGCGTATCGACGTCCAGGCCGCTCATTTCGGCCTGCTCGGGGCTCATGTAGGCTGGGGTGCCAATGACCTGGCCGTAGGCCGTGAACAGCGTCCGCTCGGTGAGCTTCTGGCTGATGGCTTTGGCCACGCCGAAGTCGATGACTTTGGGCACCGGCCGGCCATCGTGCAGCGTGACCATCACGTTCGACGGCTTCAGATCGCGGTGGATGATCCCCTTTTGATGGGCGTGCTGGATCGCATTACAGACCTGGATAAACAGCTCAAGCCGCGCTTCGGGTGGCAGATGATTGTCGTCACAGAATTTGGTGAGTGCGACGCCCTTGACCAGCTCCATCGCGAAGTACGGCCGGCCGCTCTCCGTTGCCCCGGCATCCAGCACCCTGGCAATATTCGGATGGTCCATCAGGGCCAGTGCCTGGCGCTCCGACTCAAACCGGCTGATGACCTCCTTGGTATCCATGCCCGGCTTGATGATTTTCAGCGCGATTTTGCGGAAGACAGGCTGCTCCTGCTCGGCCATATAGACGACACCGAATCCACCCTCGCCGATTTGCTGCAGCAGCTTGTAAGGGCCAATCTTCGTGCCGGGGCCTTCAGAGATGGGACGGGCTTCCAGCGCGTAATGGCCGGCAACTGCCACCGCGATGCCCGAAAGGGGACACTCCAGAAACCTCTGGGCGCGGGAATGCGCGGCCAGCAAATCGACAAGCCGCTGGTGCAATGCCGCGTCCTGCCCGCAGGCGCGGCGCAAATAGGCCGCCTGCTCGTCGGGATCGACGAGCTGTGCCGCCTCGATAAAAATCTCTCGCTCATTCATGGCAGCAAGCCTTACGGCGAGCGATTACGCCTCTGGATATCCATGCGAAATCGAACGCCAAACTGCGAACCAGATTCTGGAAAAGATCAAGCGTATTTCGAACCAGGCTGCCGGTCGGCAATTCGCGGCAGTTAGGCCGTGCGCCCCTCGATGGCGCGCAGCAGCCAGGCCTTGGCGTAAGTCCAATAGTCGTTGGCAGTTCGGGAGGAAACGCCGAGAATCTTGGCGGCCTCTTCGATCGTCATCCCGGCGAAGTACCGCAGCTTGACAAGCTCGGCCACGGCAGGGTCGCCCTCGGCCAGCCGATCGAGGGCCTCATCGACAGCCAATAGATCGTAGTCGAGGGCAGGGACCGCCAACTCGGCCTCCTCGAGAGGCACTTGCTGCCGGTCGCCGCCGTGCCTGGCGGCCCGTTTGCGGCGAAATCGCTCGACCAGGATTCGCCGCATTGCCTCGGCGGCAGCAGCAAAGAAATGGCCTCGCCCTTGCCACTGCGCGTCATTGCCGTTTCCAACGAGCCGGAGGTACGCCTCATGCACCAGCGCCGTCGCTTGTAGCGTCTGGCCTGGTTGCTCACTGGCCAACTTGACTGCGGCCAGCTTCCGAAGCTCTTCATAGACAAGCGGGAGAAGTTCCTCGGCGGCTTGCGGATCACCCTGCTCGATCAGGGACAAGATGCGTGTGACATCGGACATGGTCCGATTGTCGCTCCTGTCAAAGTGACCTGCAATCAACTCGCTGGACAGACAATGGATACCCACAATCTCCGCTGCTTCTGCCAATCCTCGATTACCATTAGACGCCGCATGGTCCGTTCGGACCCACTGCTGCGACCTTGGTCCGTTGGTGGTTCAGCGATGAGTAGCAACTCTTGGATGTCAGGAGCCAGCCCAAGCAGTCCCATCACCTGCGTCACCCGCGCCCGCGTCACAATCGCGAGCTTCGCCAACTCCGCTTGGTCCTTCACTTTCCCCTCGCGAAGCAGCTGTTCCATGTGAATCGCCATCGCCAAGAGCACCGCATTCCGCGGCGGCCGCGACGCCGTGTAGCCAATTTGTAGCCAAACGGGCGGACAGCGCCGAACACTAGCGGACAATCGCGGAGTCTGGGTCTCGTCACAAACCCGCAACCGTGTACGGCTTGGGGCTCTTGGACGTTGGCGGAACAGCTCGCAGGGCAACTGGAAATGTGGTGCCTCGCGGCGACCTCAAGCGACTCGCGGCTGCCTATCGGTGCAACAAGATGCAACCGGCTGCCGTGGCAGGAAATTGAAAGATCACCGAGTAAAGCACCGCGACGCATCGCTGTCGCCCAAAGTCTTTGGCTCGTTTGAGTTTGGTCAAACCCGGCAGCCGACTACGGAACCGAAGGTTGCAGGTTCGAGCCCTGCTGGGTGTACTAGACGCAGCGCGTTTCTTGACTGCGCTCTACAAGCGTGTCGATCACGTCGTGTTGCGGATGATCGCTGCCAAGCAGACGGCGTTCTGGATGGAGATCCACGCGCTCTGCGCCCGCTACTCGGGCGCGCGCCGACCGATCGATCGGGAAGCAGCCGTAGTAATGTCGGGTCGATAATTGGCTGCAGCCTGCCTCGCATGCTCGGCGATGAGCGATTTGGCGGTGTCCATCGCTCGTTGTGACGTCTCATCGCCTGCCACGAACCGAGTGGACTCTAACCAAGCTGCCACTTTGAGAAGGCCCCACCTTACGCCTTTGGCGAATTCGGGGCTCGAACTGCTGGTGGGATCCGATTCGATGAGTTCGAAGGTCTCCATTTCGGAGAAGTCCCTCGTCGCCATCGAGTCGTTTTCTGAACTATGCACGGAGCCCTCGTTGTCAGCAGTCCTTACCGGGCAGGATCAAAGCTTGCGCACTAAATATAGCCGTGCTGGCGAAGTTTATTCTTCGATTTCAGGAATTAGGCGGCATTCGAGGGGTTCAACTGCCGCCGCAGTCCCTGGGATGCAACGAAAAAGACGCCGGTTTCCGGTCGTGTGGGGACGACCTTGTCGTCCTCGGCTCGGCGCGGTTAACGCTGGGACAACTGGCCAAAGTCGCAGGCGGGCGATGAGTGACATTCACATTCCTGGACCAGACGGCGCCTCGTGCCGCGTTGCTTTAGCACTTTTTTCGCGAAGCCAACTATACCAATCGTCCATGCCGTCTCCACGGGTTGCAGAGAGTTGGAGCACTCGCAGACGCGGGTTAACGAGGTGGGCGTATTCCAGGCAGCGCTGGACGTCGAACTGGACGTAGGGCAGCAAGTCAATCTTGTTGAGGATCATGACTTCGCTGGAACGGAACGCATGCGGGTACTTGACAGGTTTGTCGTCGCCGTCGGTCACTGACATAATGACGACCTTGGCCCGCTCTCCGAGGTCGAAAAGGGCGGGACAGACGAGATTGCCGACGTTCTCGATGAGTACGACCGATCCCAGCGGCGGATCGAGCTGGGTCAGGCCGCGACCCGTCATGCCGGCTTCCAAATGACATCCCGCCCCGGTGTTGATCTGCACCACCCGGCAGCCCGTTTTCTGAATTCGCTCGGCATCATGCAGCGTGGCTTGATCGCCTTCAATTACCGAGATTGTCAGCTCACCCGCGAGGTCGCGAATCGTCCGCTCGAGCAGCGTCGTCTTCCCGGCGCCGGGCGAGCTGATCAGGTTCAGCGCGAGAATGTCGCGTCCCGCCAGCCAGCCGCGATTCCGTTCGGCCAGCAGGCGGTTCTTCGCCAACAATTCCTGTTCCAGGTGGAGGACGGTTCCGTGCCGCTGCAGATGCCCGTGGTCGTGGTCGTGAGAATGGTCGTGTTCGTGAGAATGGTCGTGGTCGTGTTCGTGAGAATGATCGTGGTCGTGAGCGTGATGATCGCGATCCATGCCGACAGGCGCTGTCGTCCCAGCTTGCAAATCGGTCAGCGTGGGCTGAGCGTCGTCGGAGCATCCGCAGGTTCGGCACATCAGGCGATCTCCACGGTTTGAATTCTCAGCTCGTCTCCCGAGAGCCACTCCAGGTCGGTGCAGCCGCAGCCGCATTCGCCATAGGGCCGCTCCAACAGCACTTTGTCCCCGCAGTCGCGGCAGCGGGCCACACCTGCCGGCTCGATAATCTCTAGCGCAGCGCCGGCGGCCGGCGTGTCCTCCGTACACAAGTCGAAGCAAAACCGCACGGCGTCCGGTAGCACGGCCGACAGCTTGCCGATCTGCACAACGATCCGCTTCACTCGAGCGCCGTGCGCTTGGGAGCAGGCGATATCGACGATCTCCTGGGCGATCCCCAACTCGTGCATGCAATGCCCCCGTGCTCCACGACCCGGTCGAATTGTAGCGGTTGGCGGCGGGCCATCGCCAGATTGGCAAGCGAACGCGGGGTCCTGGTATCATGTTCGGCGGCGCGGCAACCGCGAAGACTCACCCGCCGGTGCCGACAAGCCAGCGGAGATTGCGTGGCCAGAATCCTGCTGATCGATGACGACGCCGTCTTGAGCGATTTCGTCCGCCCCGCGCTGCAAGCCGCCGGACACCAGGTGGACTATCTGGCTAGTGCCGCCGGCGCCCTGGACCGGCTGGAGCGGACCGACTGTGATGTGGTGTTGCTCGACAACCGGATGCCGGGGCTGTCGGGCATTGAATTGCTGGCTGCCTTGCGCGGCCACGGAGTCAGCCCCCCGGTCATTCTCATGACGGGCGATCCGACCTCCGACACCGCCATGGCGGCGATGAACTTGGGAGCGTTCGATTATGTCGTCAAGCCCCTGGAGTTGGACGAACTGGTCGAACAGCTCTTGCCGCTGATCCTCAAGGCGGAACAACTGGTCGAATCGACAAGGGACCCCGTGCGGCTGCCCGGCGACGCGGCCGGCGGCGAAGGCCCGCAGCTATTGGGCAGCAGCCGGCCAATGCAAGAGCTGTATAAGCTCATCGGCAAGGTGGCAGCCGGCTGCGATCCGATCTTGATCCTGGGAGAAACGGGGACCGGCAAGGAGTTGGTCGCGGGGGCGATACATGCCTACAGCGAACGGAAGCAAAAACCGCTGGTCACGCTCAACTGCTCCAACCTGGTTGAGGACGATTTGTTCGGGCATGAAGCCGGCGCGTTTCCTGGAGCCGACAAGCTCCGCAAGGGATGGTTCGAATATGCGCACGGCGGGACGCTGTTTCTCAACGAAGTCAGCGACCTGCCGCTGCCTCTCCAGGCCAAGCTGCTGCCGATCCTGAAAACGCGCGCGGTCGTGCGGGCCGGCGGCAGCGAGCCGATCCCCGTGGACGTGCGGGTTGTTTCGGCCACTTCCCGGGACCTGCCAGAGGCGATTCGGTCGGGACAATTCCGCGAAGACCTGTTCTATCGGCTGAGCGGGGTGACCGTCCGCGTGCCACCGCTGCGCGAGCGGGGCACGGACGTGGAACTGCTGGCGAAGCACTACCTGGCGCGGCTGGCCAGGAGCACGGGCCGCGCCGCGGCCGAGCTGACGCCGGGTGCTTGGGAAAAGCTCCGTGGCCATCGCTGGCCGGGTAACATCTGGGAGTTGCAGAATGTGCTGGGCCGGGCGGTCGTCGTCGCCCAGGGGCCGCAGATCGCCACGGCGGATCTGGAACTGGAAGTGCCGCACTCCCTGGAAGGCGAAATCGTCGCCTCGCTGCGCTCAGCCGTTGCTGCGGCCTTCAAGTCGGGAAAGCCCAACCTCATCGAACTGCTGCGGCGAATGCTGTATCGAGAGCTGCTGGTGCTGGCCCTCACCGAATCGCGCGGCGACCAGGACAAGGCCGAGCGAATGCTGGGCAGCTCCCTGGATGTGTTGATGGAGGACGAAGGCAAAGGGGAACCGGGGGCGGGCGCTGTCAGGCCCAAGCCCGCCAGCTTTCAAGTCGAAGCCCTGCTGCGCATTGCCGAGAATCCCGAGTGGACGGCGGCGGAAATTGCCCAGGCATTGGGCTGCTCGCGATCGAAACTGTATCGCGATCCGCTGGTCCGCCGGGCGCTCAAGACGCGAAGTGGCGACAGCGCTTTGCCGCCGCGCGGTTACAAAACGGGGACCGGCGATCTGGAAGCTGAGGACGACTAGGCCCTGTTTTGTCTCACGCGATTTCTTGTGCGACAGTCGGTGGGGCGCGCGGTTTCATAAAGCCTTTCCGCGCAGCCACTTAAGTGGCATAGGCTCGGACACCGGCGAGACAGCGGGCCGGCTGGTAGAGGGCCACAGACAGGCCCACCCAAGTCTCGCAACACCTTTCAGGAGCACTGCCATGCAAGCCATCGCCCTCCATTTTCTCAGCCGGCTGATCGTCGCCCTTTCGGCTTGGGCCGTCTGATGGACTTTGTTGTTACGAACCGATGTCGCGCGCAGGAGGAGGATCCCATGCGTGATCCACCCGATTCTGCGGTTCTCAAAGCCGCAGGCTGCCGCTCCCAACCGCTCGTAGTCTGCCCATCGGAGGCCGATAAAGCGCTGCTGCGCCAACGTGCCCCTGCGGGCGCAGAGCCAGTGAGCGGCGAGCGAACCCGAACTCTGAGTTTGGCCGAGCGGATCATGCTGACGTGCTTTCGCGCACTGGCCGCCTGGCCCCATTGACCAGAAAACCGGAGACCATCCATGTCGAAATTACTGTCAGTAACAATGGCCGGACTGATCGTCCTGACGATCGGCGTCGGTGCTCGCGCCGCTGACGACGCACCAGCTGCAGCAGAGGGCGAACCGCTGGCCGTGGGACAGGCCTTGCCGCAGTTTGTGACCATCGACGATCGCGGCGAGCCCTGGAAGTCGAATGAACATGTGGGTCGCAAGGTGGTCGTATTCTATTTCTACCCGGGGGACTTTACTGGCGGATGCGTTGTGCAGGCACAGGCCTTTCGGGAAGGCCTGAAGACTCTGGAGGCGCTGGACATTGAAGTCGTCGGAGTCAGCGGCGATCAAGCCGCGACGCACGAGCTGTTCAAGAAGTCGCACGAACTGAAGCACACGTTGCTGGCCGATCCCGAGGGCATCCTGGCGGCCCAGCTGGGCATTCCGGTGCGCCGCACCGAAAATCCGGCGGTCGTGCGGGCCGTCGATCTCAACCGCAAGCCGCTCCTAGACGAGCAAGGCCAGCCCATCACGGTCGAGCGGAAGGTCACGTATCCGCGGTGGACGGCGATCGTGGACCGCGAGGGGAAGCTGGTTTCCAAGCGAACGCAGGTGAATCCCAGCACCGACGCCGACGACGTCCGCAAGCTCGTCGAAGCGCTGCCGAAGTAATTCTCAGAAATGACAACGCACTCACGGGAGCCCAATCATGGATCAGACGCTCAGTCAACCAATCGACTATGTCGGAGCTGGAAAGCC
>DASRJP010000143.1:0-7375 GCA_035649415.1 Pirellulaceae bacterium
TACCACGTCGTCACGCAGGCGGGCTGTTCGCTCCCCGCGCCGGCGCTGTACATGATTCGCTACCACTCCTTCTATCCCTGGCACCGCGAGGAGGAGTACGGTCAGCTTCTCGACGATCGCGACTGGCAGATGCTCCCCTGGGTGCGGAAGTTCAACCCGTATGACCTCTACTCCAAGAGTCCAGTGCGGCCGAACTGGGACGAGCTTGCGCCGTACTACACGGCACTGATCGACAAGTACCTGCCGGGGAAGCTGCGGTGGTAGCAGGCTACTTGCCGGTCGCCGCCGGATTGCTGTTCGCCAGCCGACGATAGAATTCCAGCGCCTTGGCAATCTGCTCCTCGACGTGCTTTTGTCGACCGGCGGGGATGCGATTGCGGACGCGGACGTCTTCGTACAGCCGGTTGATCCAGCGGATGAAATACTCGGCGTCCTCTTTGCATTCCACCGGCTGGCCGGCGACTTCCACGTAGACGGCGCTGGTGTGCGCAAAGGCTTCCGCCGCCTGCTGCGTCGGCCCGCGCTGACCCTTAGCCCGGAGCGCGATCCAGCCGCTGCGCTCGATCGGTACGTCCTGGTCCAGCGCGAGTCGCAATCCGTCGCCGGATGGAGGTGCGGTCGCGACGACCTGGCCGTTGACGATCACTTCTAGCGACGTAAGCGGGAACTGGGCGATCGCTTGACCAACCAGCCGCACGCTGCTCGGTTTTTCCAGTTTGATCGTTGCGCCGGCTTCCTGGTCATTCACTGTCAGCCGCAGCATCGGGCCGTTGGTGACGAACGTCTTGCCAGCCCGCAGGCCGGCAATCCAGTCTTGATACGAAAACTTCTCGCCGCAGTGGACGTAGACCCGGTCGCTCCCTGGAAGGCGGCTGTTCACGCGGTTGAGAAAGACGTCGGTCCCCGCCGAGGCTGGCACCTTCAGGCCGCAGTTGAGCATGCGGTACCAGACCGGCAGGTTGGCAACGTGATTGGAGCCCATCACGTCGATCGAATCGACCTTCCCCAGCGCCACATCGATCGGCATTTCTTTGGCCGTGTACGGGCCGCCGTAGGGATCCTGGAGGCTGTGGGCCGGGTGCGTGTAATTCACCAGGCCGTCCTGCTCGTGCGTGTGGTCAGCGATGTCGGCATTCATGATCCCGTCGTGATGGTGGGTCGTGCGGTCGAAGCCGGTGAAGATCGGCACCACCAGCCGCTTGAGGTTGAGCAGCGTCATGTGCCCCCAGATTGTGCTGCGGAATTCCTCGTTCCAGTAGAGGATCGTTTGGTCCGTCGAGAGCGGATCGGGGCGGCCGAGGAAAAACTCGCGGTCGAAGACACCGTCGCCGTCAGAGTTGGCGACCATGAAGTTGGCCACCGTCAGATCTTCGCCGGCCACTTGCAACCGCATTGTCGCTGGCGAGTTGTACCACTGGCCGTAGCCATAGTTGGCATGGATGTGATTTTCGCCAGAGACCCAGCCCTCGGCCCGCTGATTCGTCCAGCGCTCGATCTTCACTGGCACCTTGGTCGTCTGGTTGGTGGTAATGGTGAGCGTTTGCCGCGTCTGGCGATGTTCCGGCCCGCGGGCCGCGACGACCGTATACTCGCCGATCGGCAGCTCGACCCGCTCGTGCTCGTCCACGTAGAAGTGCATGTCGCTCCCCAACAGGCGGTAGAGAGCACCGGGCGGCGCATGGAACTTGCCCTGCTCGTGCTTGATGATCACACGGGCTGTCGTGGGCGCGCCGTCGGACTCGACGACGTTAAGCTGGAGCGTGCCGGTGGGCGAGCCGAAGTTGCGCTTCGCAGGCGCCACGATCTGCTCCTGCCCGCTGGCCAAATCGCGCAGCACCAGCGTCGTCGGTCCTAACCGATTGTCGGAGTACATGAGCCACTTGCCGTCGCCCGACACGCTGGGGCTGCTCTCGTCCGCCTGGCCAAAGGTCAGCTTGCGGGCATTGGCGTCGGCCTCCGCCAGCGGCACTTCCCACAGGTCGTGGTGTACGCCGCCGCGCTCACTCGCCAGAAAGATCGCCCGGTCATCGGCCCGCCAGCAGACGTCGTGAATCCGCGCCGGCCATTGCACGATTCGCTCCGGCTTGCCGCCGGCCAGCGAGACGCGCCACAGCTCCGTTTGCGGGCCGCGATTGCCGGTTTGCTCCCCCGGCTCGTCTGCCGTGGAAACAACGGCCAGCCATTTTTCGTCGTGCGACAGGGCAAACCGCTGCCGAGCAATGCCGGAAGTGCCAGGGGGATGCCCGGGCCACGATTCGGGCGGGAGGGGACTCGTTAGTTCGCCGGACTGGAGGTCGTACCACGCCAGACGAATCCGTTCGTTTTGGGGCTGGAACAACCCAAGAATGCGGCCGCCAGACTTGTCAAAGTGGAGTTTGTCGAATCCGGCGATATCGCTCGGCAGCTTGATCCGCTCCCCCGACTGGGCGTCGATCACGGCCAGCACGCCGGAGCCGAAACCAGGCCCGGAGAGGAATGCGACCTGCTTGCCGTCGGCGGACCAGGCCGGCTCGACGTCGAAGCCCGCGGCGCTTGTCAGCCGGGTCATCTCGCCGCCGGCGCGGGGCATGCGCCAAATCGCGCCTTGATATGAAAAGGCGAGTTGCTGGCCATCGGATGACAGCCGCGGCATTACGGCCCCGAAAGCCCGCGGATCGACGCGTGTCGATTCCGGCTCGTGAGCGCCAGCAGTCGTGAGCGATACGATCCAACCCGCGACAAACAACGCCCAGGGAGTCATTCGCGTCATGATGATTCTCACATTAGCGGACTGTCGATCCAAACTCCCGCCGCGCCGCAATCGGCCAGATCGCCTCGACCTTGTCGCCGCGGCAAGCGAAGATTCGCTCGTAGAGATTCACATTTGGATCGCAGTGCGGGACCATGAACTCGATCCGCTCGCCAAGTGCCGGCAGCTTGGCCCCGTCCTCGGCAGTTACGGCGCCGAACTCGTCCCCAAACTTGGCATAGCGCAGCCCCGGGCGGTCCTTGACCGGCGGCACATGCGCCGTCGTCGTGTCGATCGCCTTGGTTCCCGCATCCACCGTGATCCGGTCGGCATGCGTCGCATTCACGACAGTCGCCAGCACCGTCAGGCTCGGCTGAAAGTCGCTGTAGACCGGATTGCCGTCGCGCCCGCCGATCCGCCGGTAATCGACGTCCATGAAGACGTACGAGCCGACTTGCAACTCGGTGACGCCGTCAATTGCGGAGTCGATGTTGTAGGTCCCCGTACTGCCTCCGGAGAGAATCTTTGCGTCGAAGCCGGCATTCTGCAGCAATCTTTTCGTTTCAACCGCTTTGCCCATCGCTTCCCGCGACACTCGCTGCCGGGCTTCGAAGCCGACCGTATGTGACGCATGGCCGGCATAGGCTTGCACGCCGCGAATGTGCAGCCGATTGCTGCGAGCGATCTTTTGAGCCAGCTCAATCGCTGGCGCGCCGGGGAGTGATCCGGTTCGCTTGTCACCCACGTCGAGATCGATTAGCAACTCGACTTCGACGTTCGCGGCATCAGCCGCTTCCGCCAGAAGCGAGGCTTCCCGCTCGTGTCCGACCGCCAGCATCACGTGGCCCCCACTTTTGATCAGTTCGATCATCCGGCCGACCTTGCCAGCATCAACAATTGGAGAGGTCAGCAAAATGCCGCCGATGCCCGCCGCTGCCATCGCTTCCGCTTCCGGCACAGTTGCCACACAGATTCCCAGCGCTCCAGCCGCGATTTGCTGCCGGGCAATCTCCGGGCACTTGTGCGTCTTGGCATGCGGCCGAAATCCGCATTTCGCCTCGCGGCAATGATCGGCCATCTTCTTGACGTTGGCCTCGAACGCATCGAGATCGACGACGAGCGCCGGCGTGGGAATATTGGCCTTGGTCAATCCGGAAACTTCTGTCTTCGCGACTGCCGCGGTGGCTGCCGCCGCGCCGCTGCCGGCCAGAATTCCTGTGCTCATCGTCGTTGCCAGAAAGGATCGGCGGTCCATAGCAAACTCCCGTGGACCTGAAGGAAAGCGTGATTGTACCCTGCTGCGCCACTGGCAGCCTCCGGGTACACCACCTAACGTAGTGAGAATTGGACTGGGCACCAAATCGCTTCGACCGGGCGAAGGCCATGACAACTTATTCCAGACGCGACATTCTCCGTGCGGCGGCCGCCTCTGCCATCGGCTCCCTGGGACCATCTCGCCTACGCGCCGAGGAAGGACGTGCGCGGAAACGAATTCGCATCGGCCAGATTGGCGTTGGCCATGCGCATGCCAGCAAGCTTAACGTCTTTCGCAATTCCCCCGATTTTGAGGTCGTCGGCCTCGTCGAGCCAGATGCGGAGCTGAGGAGCAGCGCCGCCTCGCAGCCGGCGTTTCGCGACCTGACGTGGATGACGCAGGAGCAACTACTTAACACGACGGATCTCGACGCGGTCCTCGTGGAAACTCGCGTCCGAGATTTGCTCGACGTGGCCGAGGCCTGTATCGCGGCCGGCAAGCACATCCACCTCGACAAGCCGGCTGGCCAGTCGCTGCCGCAGCTCCGCCGCATCCTGAAGTCGGCCGAGCGCCAGAAGCTGCTCGTACAGATGGGTTACATGTACCGCTACAATCCGGGCGTCGTCCTGCTCCGCAAGTTCCTCTCAGACGGCTGGCTGGGCGACGTCTTCGAAGTGCACGCCGTGATGAGCAAGGTGGTTGGTCCGGCCGATCGCCAGCGCCTGGCCGAATATCCCGGCGGCATCATGTTCGAGCTGGGGTGCCATGTGCTGGACCTGGTCATCGGCATTCTCAGAAAGCCAAAGGCCGTGGCAGCGTTCCCGCAGCGCGCGGCGGTGGCGGACGACAAGCTGGTGGACAACATGCTGGCCGTGCTGACATACGATCGGGCCACGGCAACCGTGAAATCGAGCGCTCTGGAGGTCGAGGGTTTCCAGCGGCGGCATTTGACCGTGTGCGGCAGTGAAGGGACGTTTCACATCCAGCCGCTGGACGACCCGGCCGCGCGCGTCGCGCTTTCCAAGGCGCGCGGTGAATACCGGCAGGGATACCAGGACATCCGTTTGCCGAAGTACGAGCGCTATGTAGATGACGCGGCCGACATGGCGCGGATTATCCGCGGCGAAAAGCCGAGCGACTTTTCCTATGAGCACGACCTGGCCGTGCAGGAGACGCTACTGAAGGCTTGCAACCTGCCGACCGAATCGTGAGTCGAGGTTACAGCAACCTCTTCAGCGGTTTGCCCGTGCTGATCGCAAACAGCGGCCGATCGCGGAGGAAGGGAAATGTGGAGCCATTATCGCCGCATCATCCTGGCGGCACTCGGGTCGGTGCTGATCCTGGGAGGCCTATCCGTCTCCTATTGGTGGTATTACCAAATGGCTCCCGTTCGCCGTTCACTCGATCCCGAGTGGATAAACTCCCATTCGCCACAAGACTATTGGCAAGAGGTGCAGAGTGGCATCCGGCGCGGCACGTGGAATCACGACGACGGTTTCACGGTCGGATACTACGGGGACGAATCATGGGCCCGGTGGATCATGGCCCGCGTGAAACCTGGCGACAACATGGGTTGCGCCTACTCCCTCCACCACTCTGCGACGGCGATGCGGTACATCACGAACCAAGATGCTGGCGAAGATGCCGACGGTTGGCTGGCCTGGTGGCGGGTAAACCAGGACAAGACTCAGATCGAGTGGATTGCCGAAGGGTTTCGCCAGCGTGGGCTGAACGTGGGCGTCTCACCAAAGCCGGCGCAAACCGAAGCATTGCTGATCTTTCTTGCCAAGCCCAGTATGAGCGGAAACACGGAGAACTATTTGAAGTACAACGCTTTCCGCTGGCTGCGTGACTCGGAATTCGAGCCTGTGGAATACGTCTTGTCTGGCAGCGAGTTATCCGAAGAGGTCAAGTCAGGCCTGCGAGAGTACGCGAAGTTGGCAGGCAGCTTTCCGCGCGCCAGCCGTCTGGGGAATCTAGCGCTTGCGCCAGGGGAGAGCTCTTCGGCCGTGGAATTTAGCCCCCCGTCGATTGTGACTCGCCGCTTTCAGACCACCATTGGCGCGATGATTTGGGTGCCAATTGTTCTTGGCGTTGTACTGATGTGCTTGTCTTTACTAGGGACCGCCAGGCCGAAGGCGCCCTCGCCAACATCGTGATTACAGCAGCCGCGAGAGCACCTTGCCCGTGCTGATTTCAAACGGCCGGTCCAGATCATCGTAGATCTTCAGGTGCGGCGACAGCCCCAGGCAGTGATAGATCGTTGCCTGAATATCAATCGGATCGACCGGGTTATCGATGGGAAACGCGCCGATGCGGTCGGAGGCCCCTACCACCTGACCGCCGCGAATGCCGCCGCCGGCTAGCAAGGCCGATGAGCAATCTCCCCAATGGTCGCGGCCGGCGTTGGCGTTAATCTTCGGCGTCCGACCGAATTCACCGAGGCACACGACCAGCGTTTCGTCGAGCATGCCCCGCTGGTCGAGGTCTTCCAGGAGTGCCGAGAGTGACTGATCCAGCATGGGAAGCAGCTCGCTCTGGCAGGCCTCGAAATTCTTGCTGTGCGTGTCCCAGCCGTCGCAGATCGTCATCTCGTTGAAGTGGATCGCCACCATCGGCACTCCCGCCTCCGCCAGCCGCCGCGCCAGGAGCATCGACTGGCCGAAGCGATGGCGGCCGTAGCGGTCTCGCAGCTTCTCGGGCTCACCGTCGAGCGAAAAGGCCGGCAGATTGCCCCGGCTGTTGGCGCCAGTGAGCAGCACGGCCGAATCGCGAGTGCCAGCGAACGACGAAGCGCTGCCACCGGCAGTCGGGCCGCGATCGAGAAGCGAAAGCAACTTCGCTCGCCGTTCGAACCGCTCGGCATCCACATCGGCCGGCAGCGTGATCGCGGGGATCGCCTCGGCGGTCCCCGGCTCGCCGGCGACAGTGAGGGCTTCGTGCTTCGGACCGAGGAATCCCGCGCCGCCGCCGCGGAGCGCGGTGCGGACCCGCTTGTACTCGCCGCTGATGCTGCTGCGGATGGCCAGCTCCGGGATGGCCACGAAGCCAGGAAGCTGGGCAGGCGCCGGCTTGAACTTGGAAATGACGCAGCCCGTGTGCGGAAAATCCTCCCGCTGCGGAGGGCGAATGTCGTTGTCCTGTGCGGGAAACTGCGTGTGCCGCCCGGTGAGCGTGTAATAGATCATCGGGGTGTGGTTGCTGTTCTTCTGACTCACCGAGCGGACGAGGGCGTACTTGTCCGCGATGCCAGCCAGCTTGGGAAGCAACTCACAGATCTGCGTGCCGGGGATCTTCGTCGCGATCGGATCAAAGGGCCCGCGAATCTCGGCCGGAGCCTCGGGCTTGAGGTCGAACGTATCGAGGTGCGGCGGCCCGCCGAGGAGATAGAC
>DASRJP010000144.1:0-2864 GCA_035649415.1 Pirellulaceae bacterium
ATTCCCAGCCCGCTCCGCTCGTCCAACCGCGCCCCGCTGATCCCCCCGCTGCTGCCGTTGCCCTGCCCGAAAAAACGCTCGAAGATCTCGTGAACCGCGCCAGCGCTGAGGAATTCAACCTGCCGCAAGTCGACGACGCCAAAATCGCGGCCGCCGGCATTCGCAAGCTGTCTAGCGAGCATTTGATTCTTTACACCGATTTGCCAGCCGCCGCGGAGGTAGACGAATTGCCCGCCGTCTTCGACCAGGCAGTGCCGCAGTGGTGCCGGTACTTTGATATTCCGCAGGAGCAGGCCGCCAAATGGAAGGTTGCCGGCTGCCTGATGCGGGACAAGGAGCGTTTTGCCGGCGCCGGTCTGTTGCCAGTCAATCTTCCCGACTTTGTGCACGGCTTTCAGCGCGGCAGCCAGTTCTGGTGGTATCCGGAGGTAGGGACCTACTACCCGCGCCACCAAATGCTGCACGAAGGGACGCACGCCTTCATGAATCGATTTCTCGGCGGAGCGGGACCGCCGTGGTACATGGAAGGGATGGCCGAGATGCTCGGGCTCCACTCCTGGAAGGAAGGAAAGCTGACACTGGCCTACTCGCCGAAATCGAAGGAAGAAGTCCCCTACTGGGGGCGCGTCAAAATCGTCCGCGACGATTACGCCGCGGAAAAGGGGCTGATGCTCGAAGATGTCTTTCGTTTTGACTCGCGCGCACACCTGAAGACCGGGCCATACGGCTGGTCGTGGGCGGCCGCGGCGTTCCTCGACGCTCATCCCGCTACGCAGGCCGCATTCCGCGAGCTGAAGTCCAAGACCAGCGACCGCTCGTCCGACTTTTCGAAGGGGCTCATCGAGCGCGTAGTTACTCAGTGGCCGGCAGTTCGCGAGGACTGGCAGCTGTTCATCGTCAACGTCGACTACGGCTACGACGTGGCACGGTCCGCCGTCGTGCGCAAGGCGGTGGCCGCCGGACTACCGGCACAGGGCGCCAAGGCCACGATTGCCGCCGATCGCGGCTGGCAATCGACGGGATTGCGCCTGGAAGGGGGCAAGAAGTATCGGCTGAAGGCCAGCGGACGTTACGAAGTCGCCCGCACACCGCAGGTCTGGACCTGCGAGCCTGGCGGCGTGACGATCCGCTATCACCAAGGTGCGCCGCTGGGAATGCTGCTGGCGTCCGTCGGCGACCTCGACCAACCCACAAGCGGCGTCACACCGCTGGCAAGAGCGCAGCCAATCGGTCTGGCGGGTGAATTGGAGCCGGCCTCGACGGGAACGCTATACCTGAAGATCAACGACTCACCGGCGGAACTGGCGGACAACGCTGGAACATTGTCGGTCGAGATTCAAGCGCGGTAGCACATGCAAGATTGGCAGTGATTGGGCCGGCGGCAGCACTCGGCCCATTCGAAGGGTTGCAGCACGAACGCGCTGGGTTTGCTTTAAGTCCCGTGATCGGCACAAATTCCCGGTTGTTTGCTCGACGCTGGCTGGCGCGGCACGTGATAGCTGGCCGATAAGGGAAAAAGCTTGATCCGATCAAGCAGCTTTGATACGATTCGGGGTAGTTCAATGCCGGCGCTGGACGCCGCGCATTCCCGCCTGCTACGGATCCCACCGCACGGAGCCCTACCATGCTGACCATCTACGGCAAGCCCGACGCGCGAGCCCGCTTTTGCGACGGTCAAAGTCGCCGCGACTTCCTGAAGATCGGCGGGATGGTGATGGGGGGGATTGCCCTGCCGCAGCTTCTGGCGGCGGAAGCCCATGCGGGAATTGGCAAGAGCCACAAGGCGATCATCAACGTCTTTTTGCCGGGCGGCCCCTCGCACCAGGATTTTTGGGACATCAAGGTCGATGCGCCAGCGGAGATCCGCGGCGAATTTGCACCGATCAAGACCAATGTCGCCGGAATCGAGATCGGCGAGGTTTTTTCGAAGACTGCCGCCATTGCCGACAAGTGTGTCTTCATCCGGTCGATCGTGGGCGCGACAGGCGGACACGATGCCTACCAGTGCATGACCGGGCGTGCGCTCAACCCAGCGCCGGCCGGCGGCTGGCCAGCCGCGGGAGCGTGGGTGAGCAAGCTCCAGGGGCCAGTGAACCAGAGCATCCCGCCCCACTTGTCGATGTGCTACAAGACCGACCACGGCCCATGGGGCTACGACGGCGATGGCGGTTTTCTGGGCATCTCCCATTCGCCGTTCAAGCTGGTCGGCGGCAGGAACGAAACGGGCAAAACCGACAATATGACGCTGAAGGGAATCACGCTCGATCGGCTGGGAGACCGCAGCAGCCTTTTGGCCGGGTTCGACAAACTCCGCCGCGAGTTGGACACCAGCGGCAAAATGAAGGGGCTCGACGCTTTTACCCAGCAAGCCGTCGGTATTCTCACGTCGTCAAAGCTGGCTGAGGCGCTGGACATTTCCAAAGAGCCGGCAGAGATTCGCGAGAAGTACGGCAGCGGCGACAAGAACTTCCGCGACGACGGCGCGCCCAAGCTGACGGAGAATTTTCTCATCGCGCGGCGGCTTGTCGAGGCCGGGGCGAGAGTCGTGTCGCTTAACTTCAGCCGCTGGGACCACCACGGCCAGAATTTCCAGGCGATCCGCCAGGACGGACCGCTGCTGGATCGCGCGACCGCAGCGCTGATCGGAGACATTTACGAGCGCGGCCTGGACAAGGACGTGTCGGTCGTCGTGTGGGGCGAGTTCGGCCGCACGCCAAAGATCAACGGCGGCGCCGGCCGCGACCACTGGCCGCAGGTCAGTTGCTGCCTGTTGGCCGGCGGCGGCCTGCGGACCGGCCAGGTCATCGGCGCCACCAACCGCCTGGGCGAATTCGCCACCGCGCGACCCGTCCATCCCGCCGAGG
>DASRJP010000145.1:0-66197 GCA_035649415.1 Pirellulaceae bacterium
GCGCTCGTTTCCGTGGGCGCGAGCGGCTTGAGGAGGCACTTCACCGCCAGCCGCTCCTCGAGCTCTGGCATCCGCTCGATCGCCACAAGAAGTCCCGTCTGTCCAACGAGCAGGAAGGAGACCGTTGCCTGGCCGTTGTGCTCCAGGTTGAGCAGCAGGCGGATCGTTTCCAGCGCCTGTGTCTGCCGCAGCACGTGCGCCTCGTCGAGAATCACCACCGCGTGTTTGCCGTCGGCCGCGTTGTCATTCAGCCGCGTCTCGATCCGCCGCAGGCTCTGATCGACCGTCGGCGTCGAAGCAAAGCTGCTTCCCGTGAGCTGACCCGCCAGGTATGCCAAGAGCTGTTCCGGCGGCATTTGCGGAAAGACGACGTGAACGCGCGGCGTGAATTGCTCGGGAAGTTGCTTGAGCAGCGTCTGAGCCAGTAGCGTCTTCCCCAGTCCAGCGATGCCGGACAGCAGCGCCGCCCCGCGGCGGTTTTCCAGGACGTACCGCAGCTTGAGGATAGCACCTTGCTGCGTTTCGCCCGGATAGTGGAAGCGCGGGTCGAGCGTGTTCTCGAACGGGCGTGAATCGAGCTGCCAGTGCGCTTCGTACATGGGGGGGATTGGTGCGGATCTGCGGCGCGGGGGCGGCTCAGGCCACGCTGGCCTGCTGCGCCGGAACGAAATTCTCGGCAATGCCGATGGCTTCCACGCCGGAGGCGTGCAGCCGCTCGCCGATAGCCTGCGTCTCCGCGGGCGAAGCGTACCGCAGGTCGCGAAGGACGATCGCGGCATCCAGCGGCGCCGGTTCGTCGCTGGCGAAGATCGGATCGCTGCCGCCGGGCAGCGGCCCCAGATCAATGATCACCAGGTCATGCGTCTGAGCAACCGCGCGGATGATTGCCGAAACGCGCTTGTCCGCCAGCGCCAGCGGCCAGGCGACGCTACTGGGCTCCAGCGGCAGCACCGTGATCTTGTCGGCGAGCGACTTCACGGCTGCCTCCGCCAGGGGGATTTTTCCTTGTGCGGCGTCCTGCCAGCCGTAGGCGACTTCCAAGCCGATCACGGCCGCCAACTGTGGCCTCGTGAAGTCCGCATCGATCATGGCGACGTTCAATCCCGACTGGGCGGCACAGCGGGCCAGACACAGGGCCAGCGTCGTTCGCCCTTCGCCGCGGCGACTACCGGTGATTCCCAGCGTATTGAGACCGTCCTTGGCAGCGGCCACCAGCTTGCCTCCCGCCTGAGCAAAGTACGAGCGCTCATCCTTCATGAGGCGGTCGCAAATGTTCGGCCACTGAAACCGGTCAACTTCCCACATGGGGACCAGCGGCGTGGCGACGGCTACCGCCGGCTCGGTCGTTGGCAACGGGTCATCGGGATGTTTCTCCGCCGGTGGCGTGCCGATCAGGGAGGCCATTTCTTCGGGCGAAAGCTCAACTCGCGCCGCGGCCGGCAGCTCGACCGCCGGCGGCGCAATGTGCCGAGGCTCGCTTGCCGCGGCCACGCTAGTGGGGGCAAAGTGAGGCGCGTCTGGCGCTTGCGAACGGGGCGGATCGATGCGGTAGGACTTTTTGGACTGGTCAGGAGGGACCGCCGCTGGGTTTTCACCGGCGACCTTCGGCGGAGTCATTTCCAGGTCAGCAGTCTCTGAACCAGAGGATGTGGACTCGCCAATGGTTGTTTCATGCCGCGCGACGATTGGATCGAGGGCCACGTCCACCGGCGGCACCAGCGGATTGGCGGGCAGGTCCGGCGCATCCGCCAGGATAACCATCGACGCCGAAACGGCGTCGTTGATCATTTCCCAAGGAGTGCAAACCTCAACCAGCGTGGCCACGTCGTCGCTCGGCGGCGGCGTGCTCGCGCGTGGAGCCGCTTGTGCCGTGGCAACGACCGGTTTCGCAACAGGCGTCGTTACATTGTTCTCAGGCGGCACGGCGACCGGCACGGCGACTTTCGGCGAAGGCTCGAGCGGAGCTACGATCGGAAGCACCAGCGGCGGCGCGACCGAGTCGTCCACGACCACAACTTCAGGCGACAAATCGGCCGACGGCGCTGGCGGCACGTAATGGGCCAGACGCCTGGCTACCTCGCTCAAAGCACGGACTGGCATTCGCCTCACGGCAGCGGCAGCCTCAGCGGGAGGCGACGCTGTCTCCAGTGCTGGTTCGGTCACCTGCCGATGACGTGCGATCGACCGCCGCTGTGTTGTGCGATGCTGGCTTGGCGGCGGCGCGTAATGCGGCGGCGATACGGCCGTCTGATGGTCAGCTTGCGCCGGCGCTTCGATGCGATATAGTGCGCCGTCGGCATACGCGTTTTCGATCAGGGGCGCGGGGACCATTGCTTCGGCCCGCGTGGACGCAGGAGCCCCTGGCGAACCGGCAACGAACCGCGCCGGCGTTGAAGCTGGCGGCGCGGCATCAGACCGGGACGGCGCAGGACCGTCCTTGGCATATGCCTTAATAAAGGCCTGATCCAGTGCGCTCATAGCGAGGTCCGCTCGTGCGTGGGGCTGTGGGAACGCGATTCTCAAAGGTTGCCGGTGCGGCGCCCGCGGAGGCAGGCAAGCGCGGCGCCTCCGCTTGAAAGTTGCGGTACGTTGCCGGGTCGGTAACCGGATACATTGCAGCGGCGGGCTGCTCGGCGGCTGTTCCCGGCGGCGCTGACTGCGCGGCGGGCGAGCGTGACGCTGGCGACTGAGGACCGGGCGAGGCAACGCCAACCGTTGGCGACCGCCGCTGATAGTGGGGGTTGGCCCGCGGCATTGGAACGGATGATGAGGGTGATTCCGCCTGCGGGCGGCTGGCGACACGCTCTTCTGGGCCCGTTGCCCACGGGAAGAGGCTCTCATCCGGGCTCGGAGCAACTGGGGAGTCCGCCTGGTTGGCCAGAGGCGTCTGCAAGTTGACTTGCGGCGACTCGCCAGCAGTGCCGGAATCAGCCAGCGGTTTGTCGGCAGAGGTTTCAGGGGTCAGAGCACTGACCGGCGGATTGGTTTCGGCTACAGCGTCTGCGGTGGCGGTGGCAGCGGCCGGATTTTCACTCGCTTGCGGACTGGCATCGGTCTCGGCCGTCAGTTGTGGCTGCTGTTCCAATGCCGGCGCGTGCGAATCGGGCAGCGGTTCGGTTCCCGCGTGGGCCAGGTCGCTCGTGCGCAAGTCAGTTGCCGGCGGAGACGGCGAATCGTCGCGCAGGCGGGCGGCGTAGATCGTGCCGGCCAGCGCCACGACGAAGACGACGATGATGTATTTGCCCTGCGTTTGGAACCAGTCCATCTTGGTGGCCGCTTGCCGCCGCTGTCGCAGTTGGGCCCGCTCGCGAATCGTGGGCGAATCGGGCACGGGTGCTGTTTCCGTGGACCTGGATGCGACCGGCAGCAGAGTTTGAGCCAAGGCGGTTAAGGCCGCAGGACTTGTCGGCGAACCTGAGTCTGGCGGCGCACTTTCTGAGGTGGCCGCCTGCTGCACGCCGGTGGCTGGCGGCGTGATTTCCGGCAGCGCCAGCGAGAGGTCTTTAGGCGCTGTCTTGCGTTCTGATTTTGGCGCGGCCTGCGGTGTGAGGACTTTGAACTGGGTCTGATCGGTCAGTTGGAACAGCACCGGCATTTCCAACCCGTCGCCCGCGGAGGACCCGAAGCTGAGGCCGCTGCTCAGGCCAGTGCGGCGCGGATCGGTGAGAACGGGCTTGGTCATCGCGGGCATCCCTTCCCGGATTCGTTGCGAACACTTCGCATGCCAGCAGTGCTGTCGCAAAGCGCAGCCTGCGCGGTCTATACAGCAAATCTGTTATCGGTTCGGGTCGTAATGATCTTGAGACCTGGCAAAACTCTAGCGTCTGCGGAGGAAATGCCCTAGGGCGAAACGAGTGCAGATCGCAGAGTGTGTCTCACCTCCGCCACACTGCATCTGCATTCTGCACTAGCTAGCGAACCACCTGTCCACCTGCACCGTCCTCATCTACAGTAGTAATAAGGTCTCCAGTGGGCCGGACGGCCGCTGGCTGCGAAAGTGGCGAGAGGAAAGTCCGGGCTCCGCAGGACAAGGTGGTCGATAACTTCGACCGGCCGCAAGGCTCGGGAAAGTGCAACAGAAAGCAGACCGCCGCGACGGCTCCTTATCGTAGTAGGCACACTCCGTGTGCCGTCTTGGGAATCAAGTCCAACGGCACACGGAGTGTGCCTACTACCTGCCGTCGCGGTAAGGGTGAAACGGTGCGGTAAGAGCGCACCAGCGGCCAGGGCGACCTGGCCGGCTCGGCAAACCCCACCTGGAGCAAGGCCAAGCAGAGAGGAGCGCGAAAGCGCGCGGGTCGATCCGGTCCGCCATCACTCTCGGGTAGGCTGCTACCGAGGCGCTCGGGCAACCGGCGTCCTAGAGAAATGGCCGTCCTCGGCGCTGCCTTCGTGTCAGCGCCGAGACAGAACCCGGCTTACAGGCCCGCTGGAGACCTTTTTCTCGCTACACCATCGCTCCGTCGCTGAGCACTTGCAGCAGCTTGGAAATGCAAAGCTGGTTGATGCTCGTCTTCTTCTCGTGGGCTTCCACCTTCAGCGATTCGTGCAGGCTGGCCGGCAGCCGCACCGTGATCACCCGCGTGTTTTCCTTGGCATCCACCGGGGCTCCCGACCGCTCACGCAGCCGAGCAATCATCCGCTGAATCTCGGCGTACTCCGCCGTCTTCTCGAATGCCGCGATCTCTTCCGGCGTGGGGAAAAGTCGCCGCACAAGGCCGTTAACTCCCAACACTTCCCGGAAGAACGAGATCCAATCCGGGGTCTGATGGAACATCTCCGCGGCAATCCGCTGCGCTGTCTGCCGGCGATCTTCCTGGGCGTGGAGGGTGGCGGTGGCGGTGGCTTCCATGTCTGGTTCCTTCCATTGATCCGTGAAAACTGTCTCGCGGCCCACGTGGACCGCTCGTTCGGTGGAAGGGTATAACGATTGTCAAGACAAGCACCAATAGCATTGCAGTGCTTGCACTTACGACGATAGCAGTCACCTTGCCCAATCTCTGACCCGGCATGCCCGGAAACATGGCAGTCGTCTGTTTGCACAAGGATTAGGCAGCGGCCCTTTGTCGCATTTCCAAAGTGTCCATTTCGGAGCGACCGAGTTTGGCTCAAGTTTCAAATTGGGCAAGCGCGACTTGCCGCACGCCGCGGCCGAGTACGTGGTATTGTCCTCGACCCGCTCGGCACCGTGCGTTTACAATGGCCGGATTGCCAGCCCGGGTCCCGTCAAGCTAGGGGGAAATGCCGTGATCCGCTTCTTTCGGCTAGCGACCATGGTCGCACTCTGGAGAGGCTGCGCGGCGGTTTTGATCGGCGCGACAAGCCTTGGCGTTCTGGCGGCGGCTGACGTGCCGATGACCGGCGCCCACGCCGATGCCGGGCTAATTGAGAAGCTGATTCGCGAGCTGGGGCATGAGCGTTTCTCCACGCGGGAAGCGGCCAGCGATCGGCTGGCGAGGATCGGGCTGCCGGCATTTGCTGCACTGGAAGAGGCTTCCCGCGCCAGTGACCGCGAGGTCCGTTTTCGCGCCGAGCGGATCCTCAATCTGATTCGCAAGAATGATCTGGAGCGTCGCCTGGCCGCATTCATTGCCGGCACCGGCAAGGACGACTATGAGCTGCCCGCCTGGGACCGCTTCCAAAAGGCATACGGCGATACGGAAGTTTCGCGGAAATTGTTTGTCGAGATGCAGCGGGCTGAGCCAGAACTGCTGGCCGCGTTCCACCGCGATCCGCGGGGGGCAGTGGAAATCCTCGGCCGCCGGTTGGCGGAGCGCATCCCGACTCAGGTCCGCGGCGTCAATGTAAATCCGGCTACTGCTTCCCCGGCCGAGGTTTCCGCCTACTTGTTCGTCGCGGCCAACCAGGATGCGCCGGTCACTTCGACCTCGCTGACCGTGCTACTGGGACTGTGCAGCCGGATGTCGTTCGGGGAGACATCGCGCTTGAGCAAGGATGGCGACCTTGGCAGAAAGATGCTGGCGAGCGTGATTCGCCGCTGTGATGCGGATTCGCTGCCTTACGCCATCGACCTGGCGATGCGACTGGAGATGAAGGAAGGCCTTGTGCCGGCGGTGAAGATGCTAGAACAGAACGCCAGGCCCAATCCCAATGTTCCACAGCAGTATTCGGCCATGGCCCTCTGTTGCGTCGCGGAATTTGGAGATGGCTCGCACGTGGCGGCCGTGGAAAACCTCCTCAAGGATGAAAGGGTCTTGACCACATCCACCAGCCGGCAGGTTCGCGGTGGCGAAACGACCACGCAAATGAAGGAACTTCAGATCCGCGATGTGGCGCTGGCCACGCTCGTCGTTCTAACCAAACAAGATGGCAAGGAGTACTTTGGCCAGCCGATTCCTCCCCGTCCGCCGTCAACCGCCGTTAATCCATTCAATCGTTTCCCGGTGCAAATTGTTGGCTTTGAAAAAGTCGTTGACGCTCAAAAGCCCCACCCAAGAGCGCTGGCTTTGGAAAAGTGGGAGAATTACAAGGCTCGCCAGCAGAAGGAAAAACCTGGCGACGTACAGCCTGCAGGTGGACAAGCGCCGATTCCAGCCGAAGGCGCTGCCAAGCCGGAAAAACCCGCCGACCGATAGTGCCGTGCTGGCGCTGTCGCGATAGCAGCCGCTAGCTGAATTCTGTCTCTCTTGACGGGCGCTCGCCGCGCCGTCACTATTCCGCCCCCGACCGATCGGCGCCTTCCCCCGCGCGCCGGCCGCCCTCTTAACGATCCACGAACTCGACATCGACCCATGCATTGCCGCGTCTGTTTGATCTTGTTCCTCTTTAATGGGCTGGCATTCAGCGCCGGCTGCCAATCGATGAACTACGCCCAGCGGGGCGGCGTGCTGGGGGGCCTGGCAGGCGCGGGAATTGGTGCGGCGGCTGGCGAATCGGGGGGCGATGCCGTTCCCGGCGCGCTGATCGGCGGGGCCGTGGGAGCGCTAACGGGCTCCGTGATCGGAGACGGCATCGATGCCGACATGGCCCGCAAGGCAGAAATCGAGGCCCGCATCGGGAGGCAACTCGCTGGAGCGGTCACGAGCGAGGATGCGATTGCCATGACGCGGGCCGGGCTGAGCGACGACGTCGTCATTTCACACATTCGGGCGCACGGAGTGGCCAGACCGCTGGAAGTGAATGATTTGATCTATCTCCGCAACCAGGGGGTCAGCGACGCGGTCATCAAGGCGCTGCAGACTTCGCCCGGGCCGGTCGCGGTTGTCCGCGGACCGCCCGGACCGCCTCCGGTGGTCGTGCACGAATACTACGATCCCTGGTGGGGCCCGCCTCCGCGGTGGTACCACCGTCATCACCACCCTCCAGGATTCAGCTGGGGCATTCATTTGCACCATTGAGGCCTGTGCTCCGATTGTTTTTGAGCGGCCGCGCCGCCGATCTTGTCCTTCGCCTAAAATGGGCTGTTGTCGCCGGGCGCAAGGGAACGCAGCTCTGCGTTCGATGCGTAGCTGCTTGTTTTCGCTGTGCTCGATAGTGACCAAGCCATGAAACCAACCGCCGCCAAAACCTCCTCCACTCCGCCCACGCGACCTCCGCGCCTCTTTCCTGGCCGGGTCGCATCCACGCTGATTCTTGTCTGCCTGGGTGTGATGCTCATCGTACGCGTCTTTCGCGAGGAGTTTGCTGCCGTCATCAAGGTATTCGACTCGGCGGCGGCCAATATCTCCACAATGATTCTCAGCTTCGTGATCGTGGTCACCGTGGCCGTCTGGTTCCTCTGCTTCAGCGACTATGCCTGGAGGACGAAAGGAACCGTGATGGCGGCACTGGCCGCACTGCTATTGGTATTGGCCAGCGGATTTCAGATCGACGGGCCGACCGGGGACCTGGCTTTCGGGCTCGTGCCGCGGCCGTGGCTGTGCGCTGTATTGCCCGCCGCGCCGCGACCGCCGGCGCCCAAGGTGGCCGATGACCACGCGCAACAAGGAGCGGACCTGGCTACGACGTCCGATGCCGATTTTCCCCGCTTCCTCGGTCCGGAAGGAACTAATCATCTACCATCGGCAGGCGGAGCGCCACTGGCGCGCGACTGGAATGCCGTGCCGCCGAAACTTCTCTGGAAGCAAACGATCGGTCAAGGCTGGAGCGGGTTCGCAGTGGTCAATGGCTACGCGGTAACGCTCGAGCAGCAAAAGGACGAAGAGTGGGTGTCGTGTTACGAAGCTGCGACGGGCAAGCTCATCTGGAAGCGGGTCACACCAGGCCGCCACGAAGCGCCCATGGGGGGCGTGGGGCCGCGCTCCACGCCGACGATCCACAAGGGGCTGGTCTACACGGTGGGCGGAGTGGGGCGGCTACAGTGCCTCGACGGCCGGGACGGCGCACTCAAGTGGGAGGACGATCTGCTCGCAAGGTGTGGCACCGATGCAGCTACCGATGCGCAAGCGGTGATGTGGGGCCGCGCCGGTTCACCGCTGGTTGTAGCGGACTTGGGCTTGCTCATCGTGGCCGGTGGAGGACCAGACGAAGCCGCCACGTCGCTGCTCGCCTATGATCTGGCGACCGGCGACGTGCGGTGGCGCGGCGGCAACTCGCAGATCAGCTATGCCACTCCCGTGGATGCAACACTCGCGGGCCAGCGACAGATTATCTCGGTCAATGAAAACGATGTGACTGGATACGATATCCAAACGGGCGACGTGCTCTGGAAACATTCCTGGCCTGGAAGCAGCAGCGGCAATGCAAGCTGCTCGCAGCCGCACGTTCTGGCCGGCGACCGCATACTGCTGTCCAAAGGTTACGGTGAAGGTGCCGAGATGATTCGAATCGTCAAGCAAGAGGGAAAGCTGGCCGCGGAGTCGCTATGGAAAAACCCCCGCGTGCTGAAGACCAAATTCACCAACATCACGATTCGCGGAGATTATGCGTACGGCTTGTCCGACGGCGTTCTCCAGTGTGTGTCGCTGGACGACGGCAAGAGCCGCTGGCGGGGCGGCCGTTACCTCCATGGTCAGTTGCTTGGCGTCGGCGATCTGATTCTCGTGCTGGGGGAAGATGGGAAACTGGCGCTAGTGGAAGCCAATCCCGAAAGGCACGTCGAACTGGGCCGGATCGATGCGCTCACCGGAAAGACGTGGAACAGCTTTGCCCTCTACGGCAAGCTGCTGCTGATTCGCAACGCCCAGGAAGCGGCTTGCTACGAGTTGCCCGTGGTGTCTAGCGAGCATCCGGAGCGTGCGCCAGCAGCCAATCCTCCAGGATCACGTGCTCCACAAACGGCGCCCGCAGAAGAGCCGTCCGCTGAGGAAGCAGCGCCTTGAGCCAGGGGCGCCTTGCCGCCGCCGATAGCATTCGCATCGAAATATGGTTCTGCGCCTGCTGACGCACGTTGTCCGCTAGCCGCTTGAAAGTGGCGGGAATGATGTTGGGCGCCGGACCGACATGGATCACCGTGCGGATTCCCAGCGAGAGCGATTCGTAGACGGCATCCCACAGCCGCTGCGGATGATCGACCCACTGGTGCATGATCGAACGGGCGCTGTAGTCGGTGTAGCTCATCCGCCCCGTGACCAGGGACAGGACTTGCGGCCGCGGCTCCTTGAGCACAAAGGGGAGCGTGTGCATGATGGATGCCGCCCGGTTGGGAATTTGTTTTTCCCAGACGATCGGCGTGTGCAGCGGCGGCCAGTGCTCTGATTGGCGGCGGAATTGCACTTTGACTGCCAACCGCTCCTGGGCCAGCTCCTTGAAGCGGTCCAGCGTGTCGTGCTGACCCATCAGGAGCATCGAGTTGGGAGACAGATGTGCCGAAATTCCGATCACGCCCTGCCCCTCGCAGTTGACCAGCAAGAGCAGGCGGCGGACGTCGTCCAGCGGCAATTCCGCGCTGCGAGTGAAGAAGATGCCCAGATTGACATCGCGAGCCAGTGCAACACAGTCATCCGCCAATGTCAGCGGCGCCTTGAGGGCGTAAGGCATTTCCAGCACGCCGCCGGCCACCAGTGCCGCTAGCTCGCCCAGGCTGAAGCCGAACGACAACCGCGCCGCCACATGCGGCACATCAAAGTGCAGACGCAGAATCTCGAGCTGCGCCCCTTCCATCGCCAAGACCAGCGCCACCGCTTCGCCATACGCTTCCAGCGGCAGTTCCTTTCCCTCGCGGACCACGGCGATCAGATCGACGCTGCGATGCAGGTATTCGGCCGCGGCCTGGGATGCCAGCGTCAGATACCGCGTAACCGTCGGCCCGTAGCGCTGATCGGCGAGCAGCTCCTGGCTGCGTCCCAGGTTGGCCAGGTCGTAGCCGCGAAACGCCAGCGCCGTCAGCGGCAGTCGCCGGGTCAGCTCCTTGGGGGTCATGCGGCGTTCCTCGCTGGCAAGTATCATCGAAGGAAGCCTACCATAGGGCCGCGCAAAACCCCGTTTGGCAGCCGAATTCGATGGACGTTCCCGACGAAAATGCCGATTCTGCCGGCCTCCTTCGCGGCCAGGTGGCGGTGGTGACGGGCGCCAGCGGGGGCATTGGCCTGGCGATTGCCCGCCAGCTAGCGGCGGCCGGCGCGGACGTTGTGATCCACGGCCGGACGCGGTCCGTTGTCGCCGAAGAAGCGGCAAAAAACGTGCGGAAACTGGGGCGAAACGCCAAGGTTGTCCTCAGGGACCTGGCCGACTCGTTGTCGCAGCAGGAACTGGTGCAAACCGCCTGGGACTGGCAAGGGCACGTAAGCGCTTGGATCAATGCCGCCGGGGTGGACGTACTTACGGGCGAAGCGTCGAAGTGGCCGTTCGAGAAGCGTCTGGCGGCACTGTGGGAGATCGACGTCGCCGCCACAATCGGTCTGTCGCGGCTGGCCGGCGCCCGCATGAAGGCCGCCGGCAGCGGGGCGATCGTGAACATCGGCTGGGACCAGGCCGAACAAGGCATGGCGGGGGACAGCGGCGAGATGTTCGCGGCAGTGAAAGGGGCGGTGATGGCCTTCACGCGCAGCCTCGCACAATCGCTGGCGCCGCAGGTGCGCGTCAATTGCCTGGCGCCAGGCTGGATTCGAACCGCGTGGGGGGAAAATGCATCGCCGTACTGGCAGGAGCGCGCCTGCCGTGAGTCGCTGCGCGGCCGCTGGGGGACGCCCGAGGACGTGGCGCAAGCGGCCTTGTTTCTCGTGTCGCCGCAGGCCGACTTCATCACCGGCCAGGTGCTGTGCGTCAACGGCGGGTTCCGGTTTGGCCAGGGGGGCGAACGTCTTTCATCATGACCCGCGAGCACATCCAGTTTGTCACGGGCCGCCTGGCGGAATTTTCGCTGCGGCGCGAGGTCGCCGAGCTGTCGAAGCAACTGGATTTCGATTATACGATCGACGTATTGCCGATCACCGTCGCTGCCCTGATGACGCCAGAATGGATCGCGCGCCACGTGACTTGCTGCCCCACTGCTACGCGCGTACTGATTCCCGGGTACTGCGCCGGCGACTTGGCGCCACTGGAGGAAAGGTGCCGAGTGCCGGTGGAGCGAGGTCCCAAGGACCTGCGGCAATTGCCCGAGCACCTGGGAGGAAAGACGAAGCAAGCTCACGGCTACGGAGCCCACTCCATCGAAATCATTGCTGAGATCAATCATGCTCCGCGACTGCCGCTGGCAGACATTCTCTCGCAGGCACGGCAGTTTCGAACTGACGGCGCCGATGTGATCGACGTCGGCTGCGATCCGGGGGAGCCGTGGTCGAGTGTGGCAGACTGCGTGCGGGCGCTGAAGGACGAGGGCCTGCGAGTCTCGATCGACAGCCTCAATCCGCGCGAGATCGCGCCGGCCGTGAAAGCGGGGGCGGAACTGGTCCTCTCGGTGAATGAATCAAATCGGACCGCCGCGCGAGATTGGGGGTGCGAGGTTGTCGTCATCCCCGACGATCCGGTGACTCTCCGCGGCCTGGAGGAGACGGTCGAGCACCTGGCGCTGGCTCGCGTGCCGCTGTGGATCGACGCGATCCTCGAGCCAATCGGGCTGGGATTTGCCGCCAGCCTGGATCGCTACTTTCAGGTGCGAAGGCGCTACCCGGATGCACCAATGATGATGGGCATCGGCAATCTCACCGAGATGACGGAGGTGGATTCGGCGGGCGTCAACGTGCTGCTATTGGCAATCTGCCAAGAGTTGGCCATTGGCAGCGTGCTGACGACACAGGTGATCAACTGGGCGCAGAGCTGCGTCCGCGAGTGCGATCTGGCGAGAAAGCTCGTGCACTACGCCGTGCATCGCCGCATACCGCCCAAACACATCGATCGCGGGCTCGTCATGCTCCGTGATCCGAAGCTGACTCCATTTGGCTCGTCGGCACTGGACGAACTGGCCCGGCAGATCCGCGACAACAACTACCGAATTTATGCCGAGGAGGATGAGGTGCATCTCGTCGGCCGAGGAATCCATCTGCGCGAGCGCGATCCGTTTCTGCTGTTTGAGCGGCTGATGAACCCGGGATTTGGAGGCGCACCCGACGCGCACCAGGCGCAAGCTGTCGACGCTTCCCACGCCTTCTACCTGGGATACGAGATGGCCAAGGCGGCGACGGCATTGACCCTGGGCAAGCAATACACCCAGGACGAGGCGCTCGATTGGGGTTTTCTGACCCAGAATGAGGAGAGCCATCGGCTGCGGAAATCTCGCGCCACTGCACCGGCCGAGAGACAGGAGCCGGCGCCATGACCCTGTCGCATCCGCTGCCGACCCGCGCAGTGCAGGCCAGCGACTCGGGGCTGCCGCTGGTCAGAGAACTGCGCCCTGCGCCCGACCCCGAGGCGGCATTCGTGCGTCTGGCAGCGGAGCGGCATTGCCTGTTTCTCGACAGCGCTCTGCGCGAACCGAGCCTGGGGCGATACTCGTTCCTGGCGGCCGATCCGTTTGCGTATTGGGAGTCGCCGCCCGACACAATCGACGGCTTGGATCGGCTGCGGAAGGAGCTTTCTCGCTGGCAAACTGCGAGCGTGCGCGAGCTGCCGCCGTTTCAGGGGGGCGCCGCCGGGATGTTAAGCTACGACCTGTCGCGCGCTCTGGAGCACCTTCCCCGGCCGCGCTACGACGAGTTCCAGATGCCGGGGATGGCGATCGGCCTGTACGACACGCTCATCGCGTTCGATCATGCCGAGCATCGAGCGTGGATCATTTCCCAAGGCTTTCCGGAAGTCGAGCAGCAGAGGCGGCGGCGGCGCGCCCAGGAGCGGATCGAGCAGTTCAGCTCGCGGCTGAGCGCGCCTTTTGGCAGCCAGTCGCAAACCGCGAGATTGTCGGCTGCGGCCGGAGTGACCATCGAGCCCGGCCAGCTCGCGCCGCAATTTTCCACCGAGGTGCTGGAAAACCTGACGAGCAACTTTTCGCCCGACGACTATCGGAGAATCATCCAGCGAGGGATTGACTACATTCATGCGGGGGATGTGTTCCAGGTGAACCTCGCCCAGCGTCTGCTCTATCCAGCCCGGGACGACTCCGTTTCGCTGTATCTGCGGCTGCGGCACCGCAATCCGGCGACGTTCGCGGCGTACTTCGATTTGGGACAGTACCAGATCGTCAGCGCGTCCCCCGAGCGATTCCTGCGGGCCCAAGACGGCGAGGTGGAAGCCCGGCCGATCAAGGGAACGCGGCGGCGAACTCGCCTGCCGGAAGCGGATCTGTTTGCCGGCGACGAGCTACGGCAAAGTGAAAAGGACCGCGCCGAGAACGTGATGATCGTGGACTTGCTGCGAAACGACATCTCGCGCGTTTGCCAGAGCGACAGCGTTCGGGTCACGCAGCTCTGCGGCCTGGAAACGTACCAGTTCGTGCAGCATCTCGTCTCCGCGGTGGTTGGCCGGCTGGCGCCAGACAAGACGGCCATCGACCTGATCCCGGCGGCCTTTCCTGGAGGCTCGATCACGGGCGCTCCCAAGGTGCGCGCGATGGAAGTCATTTCCGAGCTCGAGCCTACCGCCCGCGGCGCGTATTGCGGCTCGCTCGGCTATTTTGGATTCGACGGCGCCATGGATTTGAGCATCCTGATTCGCACGATCACGGCGGGACGCGGCTGGTGGCAACTGCCGGTCGGCGGTGGGATCGTCGCCCAGTCGCAGCCGCAGCAGGAGTACGAAGAAACCTGGCACAAGGCGGCGGGGCTTTTGGCCGCCCTGGCATGACAATGATCCTCCTCATCGACAACTACGACAGCTTCGTTTACAACCTGGCCCGCTACTTCGCGCGGCTGGGCCAGGACACGCGCGTGGTCCGTAACGACGCTGTTGACGCGAGCGCAGTGCGCCGACTGCAGCCGCAGGCCATGGTCGTTTCGCCGGGACCCTGCACGCCGCGCGAGGCTGGCTGCTCGATCGACGTCGTGCGACAGCTTTCCGGCGAAATCCCAATTCTCGGCGTCTGCCTGGGACATCAAGCGATTGGAGCCGCATTCGGCGGCCAGGTCGTGCGGGCGCGCGAGCCGATGCACGGCCGAGCGAGCGCCGTCGTTCACTGCGGCAGCGGCATCTTCGCCGGTCTTCCGCCGCGACTGCGCGTGGGCCGCTATCATTCGCTGGTTGTGGCGGACGAGGGGCTGCCCCCTGAACTCGAAGTTACCGCCCGCACCGAGGACGGCGTCTTGATGGCGCTTGCGCACCGGCGGCATCCGACCTTTGGCGTGCAGTTTCACCCGGAGTCGATTCTCACCGAAGGGGGCTACGAGCTGCTGGCGAATTTCTTGCGCTTGGCAGGTCTACCGATTTCCGCCGTGCCATCGCTGGCGAGCGAATCGCCCGCAGGCCAGGCGGAAAGTCGCCCCTTGCCCGCAGCGCCAGTCACTTTTTGATCGTTCGCGGCTCGATCGACGAATTCCGCCGCTATGAATCAGTTCGACCCAGCCGCCGCCGACCTGCCCATTGTCGAAGGGATCATGACGACCCTGAATGTCGATGGGGCAGCCAACATCGCGCCCATGGGGCCTCGGGTCGATCGCGAATTTCGCCAGTTCGTGCTTCGGCCGTTCACCACCTCGACCACCTACGCCAACTTGAAACGCGCTGGCCAGGGAGTTTTTCACGTCGTGGACGACGTGGAACTGTTGGCCCGCGCGGCAGTCGGCGATCTAAATCCGCATCCGCCCTTGGTGCCGGCGACTCGCATCGAGGGTCGCGTGCTGGCCGATTGCTGCCGCTGGTACGAGCTTCGCGTCGAGCAGCTCGACGATCGCGGCGAGCGGACCACGATCCAGTGTCGCGTCGAGACCATGGGACGAAAGCGCGACTTTTTCGGCTTCAATCGGGCCAAGCACGCGGTCGTCGAGGCGGCAATTCTGGCGACGCGGATCGGGATCGTCCCTGTGGAGGAAATCACCGCCGATTTCCGGCGGCTGGCGGTCATCGTCGACAAGACGGCCGGACTCCAGGAAAGGCGGGCCTTCGACTTTCTCCAGCGTTATATTGAAGCGAAGCTTTCGCAGCCGCGAAGTTAGTCCCACAGCTCCCAGCGACACATCCTTCTGCGAACAATGCCGTCCACGGTTGTCGTCCACGCTCCCAGCCGACTGCACTTCGGCCTGCTTGCTTTGGCGAGCCAAACCGGGCGGCAATTTGGCGGCGTGGGGGCGATGGTTGACCAGCCCGGACTGCGCTTGCGAATCAGCGCGGAGTCAACCTGGCGCACTGCCGGTCCTCTGGCTCCGCGCCTCGAGGCCGCCGCCGAACGCTGGTGTCGGTTCCACGATCGCGAAAGGCCCTGCTGCAGCGTCGTCGTGGAAAAAGCGCCGCCTCAGCACGTCGGGCTGGGCGTGGGTACTCAGCTTGCCTTGAGCGTCGCTGCCGGCCTGTCCTCCTTTTGCGGGCTGCCGGCGGGTGCGCCGCCGGAGTTGGCGATCAGCGTGGGCCGTGGCTTGCGATCGGCGGTGGGAACATACGGTTTTGCGATGGGTGGTCTCATCGTCGAACGAGGCAAGCTCCCTGGCGAATTGATCTCTCCACTGGATACAAGGCTCGACTTGCCCCCAGTATGGCGCTTTGTGCTCGTGCGGCCACTCGATGCGCGCGGTCTGTCCGGCGAAATGGAAAAGTCGGCGCTGGATGAAACGCCCGTGCCAGTCAACATCAGCGAGGAATTGATCGCCGAAGTCCGCGAACAACTCGTCCCGGCGGCAGCCACAGCCGACTTTGGCGCGTTTGCCGCAAGCCTGCACCGCTATTGCCGCCAGGCCGGAGCGTTTTATGTCCGACAGCAAGGTGGAATATACAATGGCCCTGTCCTGACGGCGCTTGTGGATCGGATTCAGTCCTGGGGACACGTAGGCGTGGGACAATCTTCCTGGGGACCCACGCTCTTCGTCGCTCAACCCGATGCGCAATCGGCTCGCTCGCTTGCCGAGCGACTTTGGCAGGAGTGGGACGGCCCGAAATTGGACGCGATCGTTGCCGAGCCCAACAATAGCGGCGCGAAAGTGGAAATTGCCGAGCCGAATTCGGCCGCGATCCGCTGAACTGCTAGCCCCAGGCTACCGTAGAACGCTCATGCGTCGTCACCAATTATCGCGTCGCAAGCTAATGCGTATGACAGCGCTCGCCGGGGGCGCGGCGTTACTGGCCGGCGCCGGCTGCGAGAATTCTGCTGCCAAGAAAACAACGACCGCGCTGCCGCCCGCCCAAAAGGTGAAACTCCGCGTGCTCGTCGTAGACGATCCCGAGCTGGGCCAGGCGATCGAGCGGGACGTGCGCTCCCGCACGGAAGACGACGTCGAAGTTGCCCCGGTAACGCTGGACAACGTCGTCGGCGCCAGCCGTCTGCCAGCAGATGTGGTCGTTTTTCCCACCTGGTTACTTGGTGATTTCGTTGAAAGAGGTCTGATCCGAGCGCCGAGCGACTCGCTGCTGGAAAGCGACTCCATCGCCAAGCGGGATATACTGCCGCTGACGCGGCTGTATGAGATGACTTGGGGGGGCAAGGTCTACGCATTGCCTCTGGCCTCGTCGCAACTGGTTCTGATCTACCGGCCGGACCTGTTTGAAAAACTGAAGCTGTCCGTACCGGCCAGTTGGGACGATTATCGCGCGGCGGCCGAGAAGCTGTCCGATCGCGCGCTGCTCGATGCCGGCAGCGCATTGCAAGACCCATGGCGCGCGACGGTCGAACCGACGGGCGCAGGTTACGGAGGATCTCTGCTGCTGGCTCGCGCCGCCGCCTATGCCAGCCATCGGGACCAGGCTTCGCCGCTGTTCGATCTGGCCCAGCTCGAACCGCTGATCGATCGTCCTCCATTCGTCCGCGCGCTGTCGGAACTGGCCGCCAGCGCGAAATCCGGCGGTCAGACGGCGATTGATTCACCGGCCGCCGCTTTTCATGAAATCCTCGCAGGACGCTGCGGCATGGCGCTGGCCTGGCCGAGCGGCGACGGACCGGCGTCCGAAGGTGATCTGCCGCCACTCGCCTTTGTCGAACTTCCGGGATCGCAAGCGGTATACAATTTCGGCCAGCAGCGGTGGGAGGAACGTCGCGCGGAGGAAGACGGACACGTGCCACTGGCAGGCATGGCAGGGTGGCTAGCCGCCGTAACGACGAGCACCAGCCAGGGAGCAGAGGCCGAAGATCTGGCAGGGTGGCTCTGCGGTGCGAAAGTCAGCAGCCGTATTGCCAGCCGGAGTCGTCATGGCACGCTGTTTCGCGCCGCCCACAAATCGGAGCTTAAACTCTGGGCGAAGGGGCTGCCGGGTGCTGCGGCGGAGCAATATTTCGACGTCGTTCGTCAAACGCAGTCGCGCGCTCAGCACCTCACGAGCGTCCGCCTGCCCGGTAGTGCTCGCTACCTGGCGGCGCTTGATCGGGCCGTGAATCGATCGACCGTGGAGGGCCAAGACCCTCAAGCGTCACTTGATCAGGCAGCGGACGACTGGCGAAAAATCACGGCCGAGCTTGGCATCGCGCCGCAGCGGGCTGCTCTGTCGCGCAGCCGTGGTCAGGAAGCCGATTAGTCGGAAAGCTTCGGGCCGTCCGCGGACAGTTGGCTGGGCCCAGAGCCGGCTGTCTTTTCATACTTTCCGTCTGCCGACTTGACGTACTTGGTGAACCCGAGCCGCTCGAGCTTCTTATCGTCGGCCATGGACCGCGACATGGCCGAGTCCGACCACTGACCGCCGATAAACGGCGCTTGCAGGACGCGCCGCACCGGTTTGCCCGTCTCAGGATGTGTGTTTAGCGGCTCGTCCGCCATGCTCTGGTAAACCTCGAACCGCTTTCCGGCCGATCCATCGTCGCGAATCTCTTCGTATACGTAAGTCGGCATAGCCCGCGTTCTCCAGCCCTTCACCGATCGAATTGCACTCGGCTTCCCTATTACCCTTCTATCGCGCGCCGGCCCCAGCGACAACTCGCAACAGCACGAAAGGTTGGCGTTGGTCCACCTCACCCGTCCTGTCGCGCCAACTTTTCACGTTGCGCCGCCGGAGGCCGCCGGCAGGAGTTTGGGCCGGGGTAGCTGTAGACCGTACAGGCCGCCGTGAAGCCGGCGCAGCTCGGCAAACGAGTGCCGCAGGAACCCCCACAACTCCTGGCGAGGCTCCCTGGCCAGCCAGCGGTCGGCCATCACTCCCATGGCCTGGTCGAAGACCGCCTGGGAGGAAGTATGTGCATAGCACCGCCCCTCGTGGCGTCGAATATCGCCATTGAAGTGGGGGCTGATGTGCCACAATTCGTGGAAAATCGTAATCAGCTTTTCGCGCAGGCACAGATCGGCAAAGCGGGGGAGACAGAACGTCAGGACATAAAGAAACTCGCTGCCGCCAGGGCTGCGAAATCGCTGGATTGCATAGGTTCGGCCGCGGCGAACCGTGGTCGCAGCGCCATCGGCAAATCGCAGCGGCGTCAGCGAAGCAAACAGGCCGTAGTTGCCTCGCTTGCGGGCCTGACAGAAAGAGACGGCCACTCTCTCCAGATCCACGTGCCCCAGCTCGGGAGTGAGCTGGACAACTTCCTGGCAGACGCGGCGCATGGCCGAGGTGAAGTCAAACCCCCGGCGGACAGCCTGTGCACTTGCGCCGTCGATCGAAGTGCGGGGCATCCCTCCCCCTTTGACAGTGGCTGCAGCGGCAGCTACGAGGCGCTTTGGGCCGTCTCCTCTTCGCCAAACGACGGCCGCTGACTCTTTTCCACCTTGCGGTCGCGGACGCCGACGAATTCAATCACGGCGCGGGTGCCGGCGTCTCCCAGCCGCGGTTTGGCCAGCCTGACAATCCGCGTATAGCCGCCGTGGCGGTCCTTGAACCGCGGCGCAATCTCGGTAACAAGGATCTTAACCGCTTGCTTGTCTCCCAACAGCCGATTGAGCCGACGCCGCGCCTCGACGGCCGGGGCCATCGCGGCCGCCCACTTTGACCAGCGCTCGCTTTTGCGCCACTGTTTCCACTCGGCCGAGTTCCGCGGCGATTCGGTACCGTGCTCGCTGGCGACCTCGATGTCGGCCAGTGAATCGCGGGCGATCGTCACGCATTTCTCGATCAGCGGGCGGACTTCCTTCGCCTTGTGCAGCGTCGTGACAATACGTCCCTTGACCTTCGGCGGAGCCTCTTCGTCCTCGGCATTCCGCTCGGTCAGGATCAGGGCACTGGCCAGGTTCTTGAGAAGCGCCTTGCGGTGACTGGGGGAGCGCCCCAGGACGCGGCCTCGTTTGCGATGACGCATGGCTTGCTCGCGATCGAATGCGTGGTGTGCGGCTGGTGGCCGGCCTGGCGAAGAAAGGTTCTAGCGGGCGGCGGGGATTCTCATCCCCAGGTACATCCCCAGCTCGTGCAGCTTTTCCTTGACCTCGTTGAGTGTCGTCTCGCCGAAGTTGCGTACTTCGAGCAGTTGGTCCTCGGTGCGCTGCACCAGGTCGCGCACGGTATGGATGTTCTCGGACTCCAGGCAGTTCATGGCCCGCACGGAGAGCTTGAGCTCCGCCAGGCTCATATTGAGCTTGGACTCGAGGATGGCATCGATTCCGGACGCGCCGCCGCGCGAGGGGGAATGGATCTTCGGCCCCAGCTCCGAGTATTGCACGAACGGATTGAGGTGCTTGCGGAGGATCTTGGCTGATTCGACCAGGGCCATTTCGGGGTTGATGGCGCCGTTGGTCCAGATTTCCAGGGTCAAGCGGTCAAAATTCGTCTTCTGGCCGACGCGCGTCTCCTCGACGTCGTAGCGCACGCGGACTACAGGGCTGAATACCGCGTCGATGGGAATGATGCCGATTTCGTGGTCCCCCGCGCTATGCTCGGTGGAGGGGACGTAACCGCGGCCGTTTTCCACGACCATTTCCATCATGAACGGGACGTTGTCCGTAAGAGTGGCCAGCACGTGACCCTTGTTGACGATCTCCACGTCCGAGTCGGTTTGCACGTCGGCCCCGGTGACCAAGCCAGTGGTGTTTTTCTCCACCGTGATCACTCGCGTCGAATCGCTGTGATTCTTGACCACCAGCGACTTGACGTTGAGCACGATGTCGGTCACGTCTTCGAGAACACCCGCGATCGTGGTGAACTCGTGCTGCGCGCCGCGAATCTTGATTTGCGTGACGGCGCTCCCCTCCAGGCTGGAGAGCAACACCCGCCGCAGGCTGTTGCCCACGGTGACGCCAAAGCCGCGCTCAAAGGGCTCTGCCGTGAACTTGCCGTAGGTCGGTGACAGCGACGCGGCGTCGCAATTGACGGCGCTGGGAAGCTCCAGACCTCGCCAACGAATGTGCATCGTTCAACTCCCGTGATGGTATTGATCCAGACTGCCCGAGTTCCTACACGCGGCGGCGCTTGGGAGGGCGGCAGCCGTTGTGCGGAATGGGCGTGCAGTCCTCGATGGTCTTGACGGTCATGCCGGCCGTTTGCAGGGCGGTGATCGCGCTCTCCCGCCCGGAGCCAGGGCCGCTCACGCGAACTTCCAGTTCCTTGACGCCGTACTTGGCGGCCTTTTCGGCCGCCTGCTGTCCCGCGCACTGGCCGGCAAACGGCGTGCTCTTGCGGCTCCCTTTGAAGCCGCACGTGCCGGCGCTGGCCCAGCACAGCGTGTCCCCTTTGGTATCGGTGATGGTCACCGTCGTGTTGTTGAACGTGGCCCGAACGTGCGCGACCGCGACCGTCACGTTGCGGCGAACTTTCTTCTTCTTGACCTTCGACACGATCGGAAGCTCCCAGTGATCTGTTTTTCCGGCGGCAAGCCAACCCGCATGCGGGCGATGCGTCCGCGGAGGGAATCGCCCGCACCACCGGCGGCATTACCTCAAATCCTTGACGCCCTTCTTGCCCGCTACGGTCTTCTTGGGCCCCTTGCGGGTGCGGGCGTTGGTTCGAGTCCTTTGGCCGCGAACCGGCAGCCCCAGGCGGTGCCTCAGCCCGCGGTAACACTTGATATCCTTGAGGCGGGTAATATTCTGCTGCTCCAGCCGGCGCAGAGGACCCTCGACGGTGTAGTCCTTCTCCAGCAGCACGGCCAGGCGGCTCAACTCCTCTTCATGCAGTTCGCGGGCGCGCTTCTGCGGATCGACGCCAGCCTTGTGGCACAGCTCCAGCGCGACCCTGTCCCCCACGCCGTACAAGTACCGCAGCGAAATGTGCGTGGGCTTGTCGTTGGGAATGTCCACACCAAGCAAACGGGGCATAACAGTCTGACTCCGATAAGCTGAACCCGATTGACGCGACCGCCCGCGCCGAATCCTGAGGGCAGACGCCGACAGCGGCACTAGCCCTGCCGTTGCTTGTGGCGGGCGTTAGTGCAAACCACGTACACGCGTCCCTTGCGGCGGACGATTTTGCAGTTTTCGCAAATCCTTCGCACGCTTGTTCTTACTTTCACGGCACGACCTTTGCATTCAGTGAAAGCGAATCAGTATATCCCGGCTTGTGGCGGGCGTTCAAGGGCCGTTCAGCGAAAAAACAGGCCTCCTGGCGGACCACCGCACCACCATGGTTTTGGCTCGTCGTGCCGACTAGTGACCTTTCCGCTCGATCGCCTCGTAAATCCGCTGGCTGACCTCATCAGGGGTTCCCACGGCATCGACCATCGCCTGCAGGCCCTTGCGCCGGTAATAGTCCAGCAACGGGGCTGTCTCCCGCCGGTACACGTCCATACGCCGCTGGATGGTCGCTGGATTGTCGTCCGGACGCCCTTCTTTGCGAGCCCGTTCGAGCATCCGTCGCGTAAGCTCCGCCTCATCCGCCTGCAAGGCGATCACGATGTCCAGGGCCTTGCCACGCTGAGCCAAAGCTGCGTCCAAGGCGGTTGCCTGCTCCACGGTGCGTGGAAAGCCGTCGAACAAGCAACCGCGCGCAAACTCGGGCTTGTCCAGTTGCTGGGTAACCAGATCAAGTACGACGGAATCGGGCACCAGTTTGCCGGCGTCCATGTACTGAGCCGCGAGCCGGCCTAGCGGCGCATCCTGCTGCCGGGCACTGCGCAGCAAATCACCAGTGGATAGGTGCGGTATCTGAAAGTGTTCGGCCAGTCGCTTGCACTGCGTCCCTTTGCCCGATCCGGGGGGCCCAATGAATACGATCAGCATGAAAACCTCACCCCGGGAAAGTTTTGCTGGCCTCAAGCGCGGGGTGTCAATCCGGACCGGCACGATCAAGGCTCGAGTAGGCCGCGGTAATCCCGCATCACCAGATGGCTGTCGATCTTCTGGATCAAATCGAATGCGACGCTGACGGCAATGAGCAAGCCGGTGCCTCCGTAAAAGCTGGCGACGTTGGCGTCAACCTTCAGCGCACTGGAAATCACCGTCGGCACGATGGCCACCAGTGAAAGAAATGCCGCTCCCACGTAGGTAATCCGAATCATCACTTTCTCGAGGTACTCGGCGGTCCGGCGACCGGGCCGATAACCAGGAATGAAAGTGCCGAAGTCCTTGAGGTTTTCGGCCATCTCCTTGGGATTGAAGGTAATGGCCGTCCAGAAATAGCTGAAGAAAAAGATCAGGGCGATGAACGACAAGTTGTAGACGAGCGATGTGCCCCGGTTGAACACCTGCTGAAGCTCCACGAAAAGGTCGGTCCATCCCCGGGAGACTCCCATCCGTTGCAGCCACGTCGCCGTCATTCCAAACAGCAGCGCCGGCAACATCAGCAAACTGCTGGCGAAAATGATCGGCATCACGCCCGACTGATTCAAACGCAGCGGCAGATACTGTCGCGAACCGCCATACACGCGGCGTCCCCGCACGTGCTTGGCGCTTTGCGTGGGGATTTGCCGCTTGCCAAGCGTGATAAACACCACGCCAAAAACGACCGCCACAAAGAGCACGATTAACACGACGAGCGTTTCCACCCCGACGTCGGCGAATCCCGTTAGCTCCGGTTTCATGTTGCCGAAGAAGCCGAGCATCGCGCCAGGCATTTGTGCCAGAATGCCGGCCATGATCAGCAGGCTGATCCCGTTGCCAATGCCGAACTCGTCGATCTGCTCGCCTAGCCACATCACAAACAGCGTCCCGCAGGTCATGATCAGGAGGCTGGTCATGTACCAGCTCCAGTGCAGATGATTGAGGTTGTCGGCCCCCCGCGCCGTGAACTCCGGATTGAGCATCTCCGGCATGCCGCCACGGTTGCTGATCATGGAGCCGAGGTAGATGAAGCCCTGAATCACGCACATCAAGACGGTCAAGTAGCGCGTGTATTCGTTGATTTTTTTGCGGCCGGTCTCCCCCTCCTTGCGCAGCTCTTCCAGTGGTTTCCAGACGCTGCTCAATAGCTGGAGAATGATCGATGCCGAAATGTACGGCATGATCCCCAGGCCGAAGATAGTGAGCCGGCGGAGGTCGGCGGCGCTGAACACCGAGACCTGCTGCATGAATTTGAACAGGTCGCTGGATGAGCCGCTCTTGATGCTTTCTTCAAGCGCCGACTCATCGACGATCGGCAGCGGGATTTGATATCCAACCCGAAAGACGGCCAGCAGCAGCAAGGTAAAAAAGATCTTCTGCCGGAGCTCCGGAATGGTAAAGATGGCGCGAAACTTTTCCCACATAACCGGCAATTCCTGAGGTAATACCAGGGCCGTCCGACTCAAAGTCAGCCCTGACTGCCAAAGCTACCAAAAAACGCCTCAGGCTGCTATGCGAATCAACCCCGCGCCGCGAGTGGGCGACAGAGGGCCTAAGCGCCGGCAGCCGCTTTCTTTTTCTTTGCCACAGGAGCCCGGCCCGGGACCACCGTGACCGTTCCGCCCGCCTTTTCGATCTTCTCCCTGGCCGTGGCGCTGAATCGATGGGCCGAAACGATCAGCTTTTTGGACAAGTCGCCGTCGCCCAGTACTTTCAATATATCGTGGCGCACTTTGACCAGTCCCCGCTCGATGAGTGCCGCTGGCGTCACCGTCTCGCCTGCCTCAAATGATGATTCCAGGTCCCCCACGTTGACCGCGGCCACGCGGAGAGCGAACGAGTTGGTGAACCCGCGCTTGGGAACGCGCCGCACCAGCGGCATTCCGCCCCCTTGGAAGACCGGTGACGCCTTCCAGCCGGCCCGCGCCCGCTGGCCCTTGTGTCCCTTGCCGGCGGTCTTGCCCAGGCCCGAGCCGAGGCCGCGTCCGACGCGGGTGGGCTTGCGGTGCTTGTGAACGTTTTGGTTGACTTCGTGCAAGCTCATGTGAGACTCACCCCTCGCAGACGCTCGACGTCCTGCTGCATGCGCAGTTGGCTGAGCGCCTTGATCGTGGCTTTGACGACCGTGACCTGATTGTTGGTGCCAAAGCTCTTGGTAATGACGTTGTGAATGCCGGCGGCTTCGCAGACCGCGCGGACCGCAGCCCCGGCGATGATGCCGGTGCCCGCGTCGGCGGGCAGGAGCATCACCTTGGCCGAGCCAAAACGGGCCTCGACCCTGTGCGGGATCGTTTCCCCCTGAATCAACGGCACCGCAATCATGTTGCGGGCCGCCTGCTTCTGAGCTTTTTCCACCGCGGGGGGCACTTCGTTAGCTTTGCCGTAGCCCCAGCCGACGCGCCCCTTGCCGTCCCCGGAGACCACCATCGCGGCGAAGCTGAAGCGGCGGCCCCCTTTGACCACGGCAGCACACCGCTTGATCTGCACGGTCTTGTCAATCGAATCTGAGCGTGATGTTTCGTTTGCCACGTGCTGAGCGTCCTCTATGGTTTGTTCGCCTCAAGCTCCTGAAGCTTGCCACTAAAAACTGAGACCTGCCTTGCGGGCCGCGTCGGCCAGGGCGGCCACGCGGCCGTGGTATTTGAACTCTCCGCGGTCGAAACAGACCTGCTTGACTCCGGCGGCCAGCGCCCGCTCGGCAATGATCGCGCCCAGGGCTTCGGCCGCTTTCTTGTTGCCGCCGTAGGCCACCTTGGGCCGCAAGTCCTTGTCCTGCGTGCTGGCCGAGACGACCGTCTTGCCGGCCGCGTCGTCGATGATCTGGCAGGACAGGTTGCGGTGGCTGCGGTGGACCGTCATTCGCGGACGCTCCGCCGTGCCGCGGACCGCCTTGCGTACGCGGAACCGCCGCCGCGTGCGGACTTTGCCGAGATAACGCTGTTTGTTCATGATTGCCGTTCCGAACTGTCATGTCGCTTCCGAAAATAGGAAGCGGCCAGTTTTTGTTTTCAAGTTGAAAGTTCACCGCAGTCGAGCATGGCGGCAATTGCAAATTGATAATTAACCATTGCAAATTGCAAATTGTTTGATTCCACCGCCGCAATTTGCAATGCTCATTTTGCAATAACCAATTTGCAATTGCTGCCTCCGATATCTGACCTCTGACCTCGGTCTCGGACCTCCGCTTATTTCGTGGCCGCCTTGCCCGGCTTGAGCTTGATGTGCTCGCCCTGGTATCGCACGCCTTTGCCCTTGTACGGTTCCGGCTTGCGCAGGCTCCGCACCTCGGCGGCAAACTGGCCGACGAGCTGCTTGTCGCAGCCTTGAATGACAATGTGGGTCTGGTCGGGGCAGGTCACGGTCAACCCCACCGGGATCTGCTTGACCAGTTCGTTGGCCAGACCGACGCGGAGGGAAATCGATTTTCCCTTCAGCGAAGCCAGGTAGCCCACGCCGATGATCTCGAGCCGTTTTTCGTACCCCTGTTTCACGCCGATGATCATGTTGTTGATGATCGAGCGCGACAGGCCGTGGAGCGCCTTGGAAAGCCGCTCGTCGTTGGAGCGGTTGACCAGGACCTGTTTCTTGGCGTCGTCAACTTTGACCTGGATCTCGCGGCGCGGCTCCCAGGCGAGTTTTCCCTTGGGACCTTCGACGCTCACGGTCCGGCCGCTGACGGAGACCTTCACCCCGTCGAGAATCGGAACCGGTTTATTGCCTATGCGGGACATGGTTTGATTTCAAATCTTCGATTTCAGAATTCAGATTTCAGCATCCAGACCTGACAAATCTGAAATCTGAAATCCGCAATCTGAATTTGGAACTAGTACACTTCGCACAATACCTCGCCGCCGATGTTCTTTTGCCGCGCCTCGCGGTCGCTGATCACGCCGCCGCTGGTGCTGATCACGCAAATGCCCAGGCCGTTGAGCACGGGACGCATGTCGGTCGCCTTGCGGTAGACCCTCCGGCCCGGCGTGCTGATCCGCTTGATGTGTTGGATCACGTGCTCGCCGTTGGGGCCGTACTTGAGTTCCAGCCGCAGGTGGCTCACTGGCTCGGCAGTTACTTCCTGCCAATCCCAGATGAAGCCCTCGCGCTTCAGCACGTCCGCCAGCCCGCGTTTCACTTTCGACGCAGGCACGTCCACATGCGGCCGCTCCACGCGGATGGCATTGCGAATCCGGGTCAACATGTCGGCGATCGGGTCAGTCAACATGGTTTCTTCATTTCCCTCCCATTCCAGGGAATGCTGTCTTACCAACTGGCCTTCCGCACGCCGGGGATCTGCCCCTGATCGGCGAGCTTGCGGAAACAAATGCGGCAGATGCCAAACTTACGGTATACCGCCCGCGGGCGGCCGCAGATCTTGCAGCGCCGCTTGATCCGCGTGGAAAACTTCGGCACGCGCTTCGCCTTGGCGAATTTCGATTTACTGGCCACGACAGTTTTGCCTCACTTGCTTAGGAGCTGAATCCGGCCTGTGCCGCCTTTAGTCGCTCTTTTTGGTTTTGCCCGTTGCTTCCGCCTGGAACGGCATGCCGAGCTGCGACAAGAGCTCGCGCGACTCGTCGTCGTTGGCGTTGGCCACGACGAACGTGATGTTCATCCCCTGGATCCGCGGGAACTTGTCCGGATTCAGTTCGGGGAATACGAGTTGCTCCGACAGGCCCAGGCTGTAATTCCCATGGCCATCAAACGCCTTGCGGTTGACGCCGCGAAAGTCACGGACGCGGGGCAGCGCCAGGGAAACCAGCCGGTCGAAAAACTCGTACATCCGCTGCTTGCGGAGCGTCGTCATGCAGCCGATCGGCATCCCTTCGCGGAGCCGGAACGCGGAAATCGCCTGCCGCGCCTTGGTCAGCACCGGCTTCTGCCCGGCGATCTGCGTCATGGCGTCGGCCGCCGCTTCCAGGTGCTTCTTGTCCTGGGTGGCCACGCCGACTCCCATATTGATGACGATCTTCTCCAGCCGCGGCAGCGACAGCTTGTTCTTCCGGCCCAGCTTCTGCGCCAGCGCCGGAACAATTTCCTTCTCGTATTTCACGAGCAGGCGCGGAATGACCGGCTTCTGCGGCTCGGCAGCCTTGGCTTCTTTGGCTTCTTTCGATTCTTTGGCAGGTTTCTTGGCCATGATCTCACTCTCCGCGGCCGGCCGCCGCTTCCCTCACCAGTGACTACTTCCGCGTTTTTGACGGCGCGATCTGTCCCAAGCTGGCTCCGCAGGCCTTGCGCCTGCAAAACCGCTCCTTGCTGCCGTCGGCCGCCACGCGGGCGCCCGTGCGGGTCGGCTTGTTGCACCGCGAACAGACCAAAAGCACGTTGGAAACCTGCACCGGCATTTCCTTGTTGAGCCGGCCTCCCTGCGGGTTCTTCTGGCTCCGCCGCACGTGCTTGTAAACCCGGTGAACCCCCTCGACGGTGATCTTGCCCCCCTCGTGGTCGATGTGCAGCACCTTGCCGCGGACGCCCTTGTCGTCCCCGGCGATAATCTCCACGACGTCGTTGGTCTTCAAATGCATCACACCACCTCGCTCGCCAGGCTGACGATCTTCATGAAATTCCGGTCGCGCAGCTCGCGGGCCACCGCGCCGAAAATTCGCGTGCCGCGGGGATTGTTTTCGTTGTCGATGATGACGACGGCATTGCCATCAAACTTGATGTAACTGCCATCGGCGCGGCGGACGGGGCTCTTGGTGCGGACGACCACGGCCCGCACGACGGCCTTCTTTTTGATCTCGCTGCCGGCAATGACGCTCTTGACGCTGCAAATGATGACGTCGCCCAGGCTGGCGGTGCGGCGGCGCGAGCCGCCAAGCACCTTGACGCACATCACCTCCCGCGCGCCGGTGTTGTCCGCCACGGCCATGCGTGTTTCTTGCTGGATCATGGTTCGATACCTTCGGAACTAAGTCGGTTCGCTCCCCGGAATGTCGCTCCCCACCACGTCGGGCGTCGCGGTGGCGACCGACACGATCCGCTTGACGACCCAGCGCTTCAGCTTGGATAAGGGGCGGGACTCTTCGATCTCCACGGTGTCGCCGACCTTTGACTTGTTCTCTGCGTCGTGGGCATAGCAAATCGTTCGCCGACGCATGGTCTTGCCGTAGGTGGGATGCCGCACCAGGCGGGGAATCTCTACGCGCCTGGTTTGAGACGCCTTGTCCCGAGTTACGACGCCGATGACTACTCGCTTGGGCATGGCTGCTTCTACCGGTAAACCTGCTGGAAAACCTCGTTACGCCTTGGCCGACTGCCGCTGCGTTTGCAGCGTTTTGATCCGCGCCACCAGGCGGCGGTTCCGCCGCAGTTCGCTGGGCGCGTCCAGACGCTCGGTCTGCGCCTGCATCGTCAGCCGGAACAGGTTCTGTTCCGTCTCTTTGAGCGTGAGCGTCAGTTGCTCGTCGCTCATTTCTCGCAATTCGGCGGCCTTCATATTCCTCAAACCTCTGGTCGATCGATGGACGATTTTCTGCTGGTTACGCCGGGCGGCGCTTGATCATCCGCACCCGCACGGGCATCTTGTGCGCCAGCCGGGCGAAGCACAGCTTTGCCTGCTGCTCGGTCACTCCGCCCAGCTCAAATAGCACGGTTCCTTGCTTCACCACCGCCACCCAGTGATCGGGTTCCCCCTTGCCGGTACCCATGCGGGTTTCCAGCGGGCGGGCCGTCACCGACTTGTGCGGAAACACGCGGATGTACAGCCGCCCCTCGCCGCGGACGTATTGCTGTGCGGCAATACGCCCGGACTCGATGGTCACCGCCTTGATCCAGCCGCCTTGCGTCGCCTGAAGTCCGTAGTCGCCAAACACCACGCGATTGCCGCGGGTAGCGTTACCTTTTATACGTCCTCTTTGGCTTTTTCGGTGCTTCACTCGCTTGGGCATCAGCGCCATCGGAAGCTTCTCCCTGGTACATGCCTTGATTGACCCACACCTGCACGCCGATGTTCCCCTGGGCCGTCGCCGCCTCGGTGAACCCGTAGTCGATCTTGGCCCGCAAGGTGGACAGCGGCAGCGAGCCGGCGGTGGCCTTCTCGCACCGCGCCATCTCGGAGCCGCCGAGCCGTCCGGCGAGCTGAATCTTGATTCCCTTGGCCCCGGCGTCCATCGTCGTCTCGATGGCCCGCTTCATCGTCCGGCGAAAGCTCGACCGCTTGGCGAGCTGCTGGGCGATATCTTCGGCCACCAGTTGCGCCTGGATTTCCGGGCGCGTGATTTCCTCGATCTTCAGGTTGACGCGCCGGCCGGTCAGGTTTTGCAGCTCCTCCTGAAGCAGCTCCACCTCCTGCCCCTTCTTGCCGATGATCAACCCCGGCCGGGCGACGTACAGCACGACCTTCACTTCGTCGCGCGTCCGCTCGATCTCGATCCGGTCGATGCCGGCCTGTTTGTATTGCGTCTTGCTCGGATGGTTCTTGATGAACTCGCGGATCTTGCGGTCCTCGATCAGGAGGTTCGAAAACTCCTGCTTGGACGCGTACCAGCGGCTCTTCCAGCCGATCATGATGCCGGTGCGAAAACCAATCGGATTGACTTTTTGACCCATACGACGCGCTCTGCGCTAAGGAAAGGATTTCTACCTCTACGCTTCGTTGATATCTTCCAAAATGACCGTGATGTGGCTCGTCCGCTTGAGGATCATGAATGCCTGGCCGCGGGACATGGGGCGAATTCGCTTGAACATCGGGCCGCCGTCCACGCGGGCGTCAACGACCAATAGCTGCTCCACCCGCACGCTTTTGCCCGGATTCTGCTCCGGATCCTGGGCATTGCCGATGGCGCTGTGCAGCACCTTCTCCAGCAGTCGCGCCCCGCGCTCCGGCTGGTACTTGAGGATGTCCAGCGCATCGTCGGCAAACTTGCCGCGAATCATGTCGGCCAATGCCCGCACCTTGCGGGCGCTGATCCGGGCATGCTTGTGTTGTGCTCGATAGGCCATGGGGTTTCCCCTTGCGTATCCTCAGGCGACGTGTGGCTACTTGGCGGGGGGGGCTGCTGCCGGCGCCGGTGCGCCGCCTGCGGCCGCGGCTGCCGCGGCTGCCGCTTCTTTCTTGGCCCGGCCGCCGTGCCCGCGGAACGTCCGCGTGGGAGCGAACTCGCCGAGCTTGTGGCCGACCATGTCCTCGGTCACGAACACCTTCACGTGCGCCTTGCCGTTGTGGACCATGAACGTCAAGCCGACGAACTCCGGCACGATCGTGCAGGCGCGGGCCCAGGTTTTGATCGGCTCCTTCGAGCCGCTATGCGCCTGGTTCTGCACTTTCTTGAACAGCTTGAAATCGACGAACGGACCTTTTTTGGTGGACCTGCTCATATCAATCGCTTTCGACCGCACTCAATCGTTAATGCACAACTCGTGACCCATCGGCTGCAATTGCAAATTGATCACTGCGAATTTCAAATTGCAAATTGAAACCAACTCACCCGATTCAAAACCTCAATTTGCAATTTGCAATGAACAATTCTCAATTCGCAATTGCCGTAAAACGTCCTACCAATCGCTCTGACCTCTACCTCAGCTTCAACTGCCCATACCGCCTCGACCGCCGCCGGCGAACGATTGCCGAATTCGACGCCTTCCGCCGCTGGCGCGTGAACCCGCCCTTGGCCGGCTTGCCGGTCGGGCTCACCGGGTGGCGGCCACCCTTGGTGCGGCCTTCACCGCCGCCGTGCGGATGGTCGATCGGGTTCATCGCCGTTCCGCGAACAGTCGGCCGGATCCCCAGCCACCGCTTGCGGCCCGCCTTCCCGTACACGACGTTCATATCGTCAGCATTCCCGACTGCGCCGATCGTCGCCCGGCAGGCCACCGGAATGCGGCGAATTTCTCCGCTGGGGAGCGTGATCTGCGCCCAGCCCGCCTCGCGGGCCATCAGGACCGAGCTGGAGCCGGCGCTGCGGCACAATCGCGCCCCGCGGCCAGGCTGCATCTCGACGTTGTGGATCGTCGCCGCCAGCGGAATCCGCGACAGCGGCAAGCAGTTGCCGACGGTCGGCGGAGCGTCCGGCCCATTCTCGACCGTCTGCCCGACTCGCAGTCCATCGGGAGCGATGATGTAGGACTTCACCCCGTCCACGTAATGCAGCAGGGCTACGCGGGCATTGCGATTCGGATCGTACTGGATCGAATCGACCCGAGCCGCCACGCCATCCTTGTCCCGCTTGAAATCGATCAGGCGGTATTGACGCTTGTGTCCGCCGCCGCGATGGCGGACGGTGATCCGCCCCTGGTTGTTCCGCCCGCCCTTTTTGCGCACCGGGCGAAGCAGCAACTTCTCGCGCTTCGCGCCGGGGGTCAGGTCGGCAAAATCGCTGACGGTGGCGCCGCGGCGTCCGGGCGTCACCGGATTGTATTGTCGAATTCCCATATTTGCTGTCCTTAGCCGAAGGCTAACGGTTTCAACTAGAAGAAGTCGATCCGATGCTCCGCGTTGAGCGTCACGATCGCTTTCTTCCAGGACTTCGTTTGTCCCATCTTGAACCGGTGCCGGCGATGCTTGCCGCGGCGGTTCTGCGTGCGCACTTTTTCTACTTTCACATTGAACAGGTCCTCGACCGCCCGCCGCACGTCGTCTTTTGTCGCCCGCGGATTGATCTCGAACGCGTACTGGTTGTTGCGGGTCGAGCGGTGCATGTTCTTCTCCGTCACCAGCGGACGGAGGATGACCTGGTACGCTTCCAGGGCCGGCTGCTCGGCGGCGGTTTCGGTTTGTGCGTTTTCAGTGGCCATGTTTTCGTCTCGCGTCATGCGCCGCGCCGTCGCGGCGGTTTACCCCGGCGGCTAGGCGGGCTTTTTGGTTGCTTTCTCGGCGGCAGCAGCGATCGCGTCCAGCGCCGCCTTGGTAACGAGCATTTTCTTGGGCGTCAGCACGGCCAGGGCGTTGAGCTCGCCGACCGGCGCGATCGACACCTTCCGGATGTTGCGGACGCTCTTGACCACGTTCTGATCGAGTGCCGCTGTGGCCACGAGCGTTGAAACGCCGGCCAGGTTGAGCGCCTTGAGGATCGCGGCGAAGTCCTTCGTCTTGGGAGCGGGCAGCGACAGCTCGTCGATGACCACCACGTCCTCGCTCTGGAGCTTGCGGGCGATCGCCATCCGCGTGGCAAGCTGCGTCGCCTTCCGCGGCAGGCGGTACGAATAGTCCCGGTTCCGCAGGGCGAAAATGTGACCGCCGCCTCGCCGAAGCGGACTGCGCCGCGAGCCGGCCCGGGCGTTACCCGTCCCCTTCTGGCGGTACATCTTCTTGGTGGTGCCCGCGACTTCGCTGCGATCCTTGGTCTTGTGCGTCCCTTGCCGCTGATTGGCCTGGTACATCACGACCACGTCGTGCAGGAGCTGCTGGCTGATCTTGGGCGCAATTTTCGCGGGGTCGATCTGGTATTTGCCGACCTCAGCGCCGCTCTTGTTGTAAATCGGCAGGCTGACCATGGGAGGGTTCAGGGTTCAGGGTTCAGGGTTCAGGAATTCAGCAAAGGAATATCAGCCGACCTTGTTCGTTTCGCGGACCAGTACCAGCGTGCCTTGCGGCCCGGGCACGGCGCCGTTGATGAGCAGGAGATGATTCTCCTTGTCCACCTTGACCAGAGGCATGTTGCGGATCGTGACCCGCTCGTTGCCGTACCGACCGGGCATCTTCTTTCCCTTTTTCATGCGGCCGCCACCGCGGTTGGCCGCCAGGGCGCCGGTGCCCCCCATGTGGCGGTGCACTTTCTTGACGCCGTGCGTCGCCCGCTGCCCGGAGAAGTTGTGCCGCTTCATGGCGCCTGTAAAACCGCGCCCCTTTGTCAAACCGGTGACATCGACTGCCTTAACCTCGGCCAGAACTTCCACGGTGATTTCCGCTCCCACCGCCAGGTCCCCCGCCGGCCCGCGCAGCTCGCGGACGTGACGCTTCGGCTCGCAATTGGCCTTGTCGGGAATCTGTACGCCGGCAGCGGCCAGCTTCTTCGACCGCTTGCTGGAAAGAGGGGCCACGTGACCACGTTCACTGCGACTGGCCAGGCGGCGGGGTTTGTCGAGAAAACCTAGTTGCACCGCCTCGTAACCATCGCGCTCCTTGGTTTTGACCTGGAGCACGCGACAAGGGCCGGCCTCCACGACCGTGACGGGGACGGCCTTACCCGCCTCGTCGAAAATCTGTGTCATCCCGACCTTTCGGCCGAGTATACCCTTGGTCATCGCAATGTCCTTGTGGTCAGTTGCCGCGCAGGATGGCGAACTCAACTAGCTTGGCTCGCCTTACCCGCGAAACTTCCAATCGATGGCGCTGTGGTCTCTGGGGACGCTGGCGATTCGGAATTAACGTGTCGATGCCTTGATCTTGATATCCACGCCTGCCGGCAGGCTCAACTTGTTCAGGGCCTCGATCGTCTTGGCCGTGGCCTGAACAATGTCGATCAGCCGCTTGTGGGTGCGAATTTCGAACTGCTGCCGAGCCTTTTTGTCGATCGTGGGACCGGACAAAACCGTGTATCGCTCGACTCGCGTCGGCAGCGGAATCGGCCCATGCACCTCGCTGTGCGTGCGCTTGGCCGTGTCCACGATCTCCGCGGCACTCTCGTCGAGGATGGCGTGGTCGTACGCCTCCATCCGGATTCGAATTACTTCGCGCTGACCGGCCACAACGATCGCTCCAAAGGAAACGGTAGGGCGGGAACGCCGCCCTACCGGGCTTGAATCTCTGAATCAGTTCGGTTGACGGGAAACCAGTGATGGTACGAGCCTGCGAAGTTTTAGTCAACCGGCCTGATCGGAAGCAGTAGGGCAGTTTTTCGACAACAGCATCCCCCTTTCCGCTTTCAATTGCTGGAGATTGTGAAGTAAATGGCCACTTCCATAGTGCAGATTGGTTCGACGGAATCCATGTGGGCTGGCAAGTGCTTCCGTGGCAGCGCAAACACAAGTCGCCCTTGCAGTTGCGGCAGCAGCGCTAGGACTGGAGAATTACTGCCTACGTTTTCGCGATAGATCGCTGGCATGTGGGCGTATTTAGCCGCAGATAGCCATGTCCCACGACCTGATTACTCAGCCGAGCCTACTGGTGCGGATTCGCGATCCACGCGATGCCGCGGCTTGGAATCAGTTTCTGGAAATCTACGCGCCGCTGGTGCATGGGTTCCTCTGCAAACAGGGGCTTCAGGATGCCGATGCGGCGGACGTCACGCAGGAAGTTCTGCGCACGGTGTCGCAATCGATCGGCCGGTGGGATTACGATCCGCAGCGCGGCAAATTCCGCGGCTGGCTGCTGTCCGTGGTTCACAGCCGGCTGGGCGATTTTCGCCGACGACAACAGCGGCATCAGGCTGCGATCCATGCGGCGGTGGAGGTGGCCGGGCTGCATTCCGCCGACAATAACTCGTCGGCTGAGTGGGACCGAGACTACGAGCGTCAGTTATTTCACGCCGCAGCCAGCCAGGTGCGCGGAGATTTTTCGGAAGCTTCATGGCGGGCTTTCTGGCTGGCGGCAGTTGAAGGCAATCCGGCGCAGGAGATTGCTAAGTCGCTTGGAATTTCCGCCGCCGCGGTATACCTCGCCAAAGCGCGGGTCATGGCGCGGATCCGAGATCAGTTCGCACTTTTGACGGGAGAGCCGCTATGAATTCACTGTCCTCCAAACCCGATGAAGTGCGGCTTCGAGGCTTGCTCGACGGCACGCTGTCCGAGGCGGAGCAGGCGGAGGTGCTGGCGCTCGTCGAGTCCAATCCGCAGTGGCAGCAAGCTCTGGATCGGCTGGCGGCGGGGGCCCAAACGTGGGAGGCGGCAGCCCAGCATTTGCATCAGCCGCCACATTTCGCCGGCGCAGCGCTGCGCTCGGCGATCGCCGCCGTGCAGCCCCCAACAGTCGCCAGCGATCAGGCGCCGGTCGAGCCCCGCGCCAATCTGGATTTCCTGACGCCAGTTGACGATGCTCGCTACCTGGGCCGATTCGGCGAGTACCTCATCGAGCGAGTGATCGGCCGGGGCGGCTTCGGAATCGTGCTCCAGGCTTTCGATCCGCCGCTGCGGCGGATCGTCGCGCTCAAGGTCCTCGCGCCGCACCTGTCGAGTAACGCGGCCGCCTGCCTGCGTTTCAGCCGCGAGGCAAAAGCGGCGGCAGCGGTCGTTCACGATCATGTGATCACGATTCATTCGGTCGGCGACAAACCGCTTCCCCATCTGGTCATGCAGTTCGTCGCGGGACACTCGCTCCAGGAAAAGCTGGACAAGTCCGGCCCGCTGGAGGTCAAAGAAGTGCTGCGGATTGGCATGCAAACCGCGGCGGGACTCGCGGCCGCTCACAAGCACGGGCAGGTCCATCGCGATATCAAGCCTGCGAACATTCTGATGGAAAACGGGGTCGAGCGGGTGAAGATCACCGACTTCGGCCTGGCCCGCGCCGCGGACGATGCCAGCATGACCCAATCAGGCGTCGTGGCCGGCACGCCGCAGTACATGTCGCCGGAACAAGCTCGCGGCGACACGGTCGATGCGCGCAGCGACCTGTTTAGCCTGGGAAGCGTCCTTTACGCGATGTGCGCCGGCCATCCGCCCTTTCGCGCCACGACCACGATGGGAGTCCTCAAGCGCGTCTGCGATGACCCGCCGCGGCCGATTCGCGAGGTCAATCCAGAGATTCCCCAGTGGCTGGCGGCCATCATCGAAAGGCTGATGGCCAAGCGGCCTGAGGATCGCTTCGGCTCGGCGCAGGAAGTCGCCGATCTGCTCGGCCAGTGTCTGTCGCACGTGCAGCAGCCAGGCACGGCGCCGCTTCCGCAACCTGTAGCAGGCACACTCGCTATGCCGTCGCCTGCTGCGCCCGAACCGTCACCGCGAGCAAACCACGGCACGCAGAGTGTGCCCCCTACGGACGAGGCCCTGCTCGAGCGGGCCCGCCGCGCCGTCCGCGAACCGGCGATTGGCCTGGTGATCGCCGGCATTCTCAACTGGGTCGCGCTGGCGATCGTGTTTGCGTTCTTGCCGGGACTATTTCAAGACATGATGCGTAATGATACTTACCGCTGGCTGCCGCCGGTGATCGCGGTCCTCGGTTTGGGATCGGGGCTGATCGTGCTGGGCGGTCTGAAAATGATGCGCCTGGAAAACCGCTTTCTGGTGACGCTGGCCGCGATTGCCGCCATGTTCATCGGCCCTGGCTACTTCGTCGGCTTCGCGATGGGCCTGTGGGCGCTCGTCGTGCTTCAGCGGCGGGAGGTAAAGGAAGCGTTCGAAAAAGTGCGCCGCCGGCACTGGCCCGGCCTGGCCGATGCGCCGGCTGAGCTGCCGTGCGAAGGGGAATGGTCGTGCCGCTGCCTGACGTGCGGCTACATCGCGCCGCTGCACAAGTGGGGAGGCGTGCGAATTGGCGCTGCGTCGCGCGGCAAGCGATCGGTCCTGTGGTGCCCGTTCTGCCGCTGGCTGCGCTGGATGTCGATTGAGCGGTTCTCGGCAAAGGACGAGCAACTGCGGCAAAAGGTCGCGCTGGCGGCGGCGCCACCCCCGACGGCTCCATTGCCACGCCCAAGCGGCGCGTCACTTGTGCTGCTGGTGCTGTTTCTGGTCATTGCCGTGCCGCTGACGCTGGCATTTGCCGTGCTGGCTGGCTATTTCCTGATGGGAGAAAGCTCTCTGCCACAAAAATTCAGTGCTGCCGTAGATACGCCCGAAGCCACGGGCGCGCTGATTTACCAGAATCCCGATTCGCGATTTGAAGTCTTGATGCATCGGGTGAAAACGCCCGACGGTGAGCACGTCGTCAGCTCACCGTTTGGACCGGGCCTGCGACACAATCAGTTCCTGCGAGTGCCGCCCGGGGAATATCGCGCCGAAGTCCGCTCAGGCGGCATGGTGATCCGCGAAGATACGTTTCACGTCAGTGCCGGCAGATCGCCGACGACCTATAGCGTCGGCGCCGGCGGAACGCTGCGATTTGTCGGCAACCCGGAGGACCGCAGTCTGGTGCTGGTCCTCAATCACGTCACCGGTCAGACGATCTGGAACTGGCCGCAGCGGCAAGTGTTTGTGCTCCCCGAAGGGCTCGTCCACATCGACCTCCGCCGGCCAAATGGGAGCGGCGCCTATCCCATCCTCACCAGCAACTACTTCGACATCGTGGCCGGACAGGAGACAGTCATCCGAATACGCGAGAAGGACATCGAATTGAGAACGCTCCCCTCGGCATTCGACGCCAAGATTGCGATCCACCGCCACAATCTGGAAACGGTTCAGACGCGATACGCCGCTGGCCAGACGACGCAGCTGGAGGTCATCGATGCGCAGCTCAAGCTGGAACTGGCCCGGCTCGATGCTGCGGAGAAAATGGACCGCGATGCACTGGCCCTCTCGATTCGCGAGCAGATTGTCGCGCTGGCCCAGGAACGGGAACGGCTCACGGAGTCGAACTATGAGCTGGGAAGAATTACGCTGGAGACTTTGAACGAGGCGCGACTGGCTGTGCTGACCCAGAAGGAGCAATTGAGGCAGGCGGTCGCAGGCCTCAAACAGCAGGGCCAGCTGCCATCGGACTATCGATTGCCGCCGCACCTGGAGGAAATCCTGCTGGCGCGGTTCGACCCGTCAAAGGAGAAGCCGGTACTGCCGCCTTCGTCCAGCGCGGAGTCTGTCGTCCAGGTTGAAGACGGAGCCTGGCGGATCGTCAACGACACCGGGATGGGCAATTTTCGCGTGCGGCTGGCGACGCTGCGCAGCGGAGTCCCAGAGGAGGGCGTGCTGATTTGCCGGGCGAAGGTCAAGCTGACGCCAACCGACGAGCGAGCCTGGGGCGAGCTCGAGCTCCGCGACGCAAGCCCCGACTTTTTCGAGTACGACTGGCCAGAGGACCGTGCGAGCTACCGTGGAGCCATCAGCGAGTGGAAGCCGCTGGAGGTCCGCTACCCCGCCCACTTGTTCGTCCGCAAGGATCCGCCCGAAGTGCCGATCTCCGTAGGTTTGCATGCCAACGGGACGCTGTGGGTCAAGGACCTCGAGTTATCGCATTTGCCGGGCCAAAGCGAGACGCGGTTCCGGCGCGAGGCCGAAAAGGTCGTTCGCAGCTTCACATTCAAGGACCGGCCGATCACCCAGGACACTTTGTTCGACTCGGTCCACGGGTGGCGCTATTCCGTTGTCGAAACGAAGACCGTGCGGCTATTTGAGATTCAAGATCCCCAAGTCGAGACAGGCCGGCTGATCTTCCGCTGCCGAATGAAGTCGAAAGACGCCGCGGGCGCCTCGCTTTCACTGCGGATCCGCTATCCCGACGGGGTCGAAGTTCGGCAGGTGGAGGAGGAACCCGATACAGCTCAGGGGACAACCGATTGGGCCACGTATGCGGTCTCTCGCGCACTGCGGACGGAGATTCGCCCCGAACGGGTAACTCTCGCGGTCGAGATGAAAGGCGCCAGCTCGCAGACGCCTCGGCCGGAGAATTACGTCTGGATCAAGGACGTCGAGCTGCTCGTGGAAACGGCGCCGCCGGGCGATTGAGCGTTACGACTCAAACTGCTTGAGCACTTCGGGCGGCGCCGCCTCGTACTTCAGCGGCTCCATCGAGCAGCCGGCCCGTCCCTGACTGAGGCTTCGCATGGCCGAAGAATAGCCGAATAGCTCCCGCAGCGGCGCGTGGGCCTCGATGGTGGTCATCTTGCCCCGCGTTTCCGTCTTGGCAATGGTCGCCCGCCGCTGCTGGAGGTCGCCGACAAAGTCGCCCAGGTAATCCTCCGGCGTGACGATGTCGAGCTTCATGATCGGTTCGAGCAGCACCTTGCCGCCGCCTTCCAGTCCTTTCTCAAATGCGTCCGCCGCGGCCATTTTCATGGCCCGCTCGTCGGTCTGCTCGGCGTTCCACTCGCCGCCGAGCACGGTCACTTTCAGCTTCATCAGCGGATAGCCGGCAATCCGCCCGCCCCCTTCGCCGGCCCCCTTCAATTCGTCCAGTGCCGCGGCCAACAGCTCCGGCGGCAGTGACTCCGGCGGAGCCGCATTGACGAGCGCCACCGGCACCGTGGCAGCGGCGAAAGGCTCCATCCGCAGCTTGAGCCGCGCAAAGAGCTGTTTGCCGGCAATCATCCGGTTGCACTCGCCGGTCACCTCGACGGCGCGGGCGATCGTCTCGCGATAACTGACCTGCGGCTTGTGAAACTTCACGTTCAAATTGAAATCCCGCAAGAGCCGATTCTTGACGATCTCCAGGTGCAGCTCTCCCATGCCGCTGATCAGCGTCTGCCCTGTCTCGCCGGACGAAACGTGCAGCGTCGGGTCCTGCCGCCGGAGCATGTCGAGCGTACCTTCGAGCTTCTTCCGCTCGGTGCTGCTTTCCGGCTCGATGGCCATCGAGATCACCGTCTCGGGAAACTTGATGGTCTCGAGCAGGACCGGCTCGCGCGTGTCGCAGATCGTGTCCCCCGTAATCGACTGCCGCATGCCGACAATGCCCACGATGTCGCCGCAATCGACGCTCTCGACTTGCTGTTCCTTCTTGGTGGCATGGATGTGCCAGAGCTGAGCGACGTTTTCCTTGATGTCCTTGCCCGGATTGAGGACGCGGGAGTTGCTCTTGAGGTGCCCCGAGTAGACGCGGACCCAGTGAATGTCGCCGGTCTTGGCCGGGAGGACCTTGAACACCAGGCCGCAGAAAGGTTCTTGGGGATCAGGCTTGCGGCGGATCGTCCGCGGCTGCTTGTCGCCCACGCTCTGCCCTTCCACCGAGGGCATCTCCAGCGGGCTGGGAAGAAAGTGTGCGACCGCATCCAGCACGGGCTGCACGCCGATGCCGTGCAGCGCCGAGCCGCAGAGCACGGGCTGAAGCTGCATGTGCAGCGTCGTGTCGCGGATGACTTTGCGGATCAGGGCCTCGGGAATCGGCTGCTCCTGGAGGGCCAGCTCCATCATTTCGTTGCTGTAGTTGTAGAGCTTCTCGAGCATGCTCTCGCGCCACGTTTGCGCCTCGTCCGCCATCTCGGACGGAATTTCGCCGACGAACATTTCGCGGCTCTCCTTGTCCGTCGGAAACGTGAGCAGCTTCATGCTGACGAGGTCGATCACGCCGCGGAACGGATTGGCCACGTGGGACGGGCCCAGGCCCAGCGGTATCTGAATCACCAGCGGATGAGCGTTCAGCCGCGATCCCATTTCCTCGATGACTGACTCGAAATCGGCCCCTTCCCGGTCGAGCTTGTTGATGAACGCGATCCGAGGCACCCTGTAGCGGTCGGCCTGCCGCCAGACCGTTTCGCTCTGGGCTTCGACCCCTTCGCGGGCGCTGAAGACCACCACTGCACCATCGAGAACGCGCAGGCAGCGCTCCACCTCGGCTGTGAAATCGACGTGTCCCGGCGTATCCAGCAGGTTGACGACGAACTCCTGGCCGGCCGCCTTCCAGGGAAAAGTCACGCACGCGGCATAAATGGTGATGCCCCGCTCCTGCTCCTCGGGATCGCTGTCGGTCTCGGTCGTCCCGCTATCCACAAATCCCATGCGGTGCTTGGCGCCGCTGAGAAACAGCATCCGCTCCGTCACCGTCGTCTTGCCGGCGTCGATGTGGGCAATGATGCCGATGTTGCGGATCTTGTCGATTTGCCGGGACATCACTAAGTCCAAAGTCCAAGGTCCAAAGTCGGGGCCAAAAAGTCTGTGTCTTCGCGACTTTGGACTTTGGACTCGCCGCAAGGCGCATGAAAAAGCCGCGGTGCAAACGCGCCGCGGCTGAATTGTACGCAAAATTACCAGGCAAAGTGGGCGAACGCCTTGTTGGCGTCCGCCATGCGATGCACATTTTCCCGCTTGGTGACGGCTGCTCCTTCCCGGTTGAAGGCGGCCACGAGCTCGTCGGCCAGCTTCAGGTGCATCGGCCGTCCCTTTTTCTCGCGACAGGACTCCAGCAGCCAGCGGATGGCCAGCGACTGCTGCCGGTTGCGATTGACCTGCATCGGGACCTGATAGGCGGCGCCGCCGACGCGACGGGAGCGGACCTCGATGTGCGGCTTGACGTTTTCGACCGCCGTGTGAAATACCTCGATGGGATCCTTGTCCGGCAACCGCTCCTTGACGTGATCCAGCGCCGTGTAGAAGACGATCTGGGCGACGCTCTTCTTGCCGTCGTGCATCAGGCAGTTGATGAACTTGCTGGCCAGCAGCGACTTGTACTTGCCGTCCGGCTTGAGGGTAGCGGCACTGGCGGTAATCTTACCCATGAATCAACTATCCCTTCTTGGCGCCGTAGCGGCTGCGGGCCTGCTTGCGTCCTTGGACGCCAAGCGTGTCACGGACGCCGCGCACCACCTGGTAACGGACGCCCGGTAAATCGCGGATACGGCCGCCGCGAACCAATACGATCGAGTGTTCCTGCAGGTTGTGCCCTTCGCCGGGGATGTAGACCGTCACCTCGCGGCCGTTGGAGAGGCGCACGCGGGTGATCTTCCGCAGCGCCGAATTGGGCTTCTTGGGGGTCATCGTGCGAACGATGAGGCAGACCCCCTGCTTGAACGGATTCTTCTCCAGCACCGGGGACTTGCTGAACTTGCGCTTTTGCCGGCGGCGCTGACGAACGAGCTGGTTGATGGTTGGCATGCGGAAATCAAACTTGCGAATCGGCCCAAATTGGGGAATCCGTCAGCGTACCGCTTTGGCGGGGGCTGTCAAGGCGAGGCCCATTGGTCATGGCCGGAGGTCAACGACCTCCGGAATGAGACTTCTACTCGCGACGTGTCCAGGCGGCTGTTAGCCGCAGGCTAATGCAATCTCACTCCTGTCCTCCGGCGCCTCCCAGAAGCGTTTCCAGCGCCTGCGATTTCTGCGGTGCGGCGGCAGCAGCGCCCGAGTTGCCATTGCCCGCTTGGGCAGCCTGCTGCTGCTGCTGGAGCAGCGGGAACGCATCTTCCAGTTCCTTGCCCTTGGCGGCCGCCAGCGCCTGGAGCGCCTCCGGGCGATAGCGGACTTCGCCATCGTGGAACTGGCGGAAGCCGGTCCCGGCCGGGATCAGGTGGCCGAGGATCACGTTTTCCTTGAGGCCGACCAGGTGGTCGATCTTTCCGGCCAATGCGGCTTCCGTGAGCACTTTGGTTGTCTCCTGGAAGCTGGCGGCGGAAATGAAGCTCGAGCTTTGCACGGCCGCCTTGGTGATTCCCAGGAGCTGCGTGCTGGCGGTGGCGCTCTTGGGCCGCGTCCCCTTGGCCGGCTTGCCGCCGAGCGCTTCCACCTGGGCATTGGCTTGCTCCGTCGCCTCTTTGGGAACGATCGAACTCTCGACGAACTCGGTGTCCCCCTTGTCCGTGATCTTCAGACACTTGGCGAGATTCGAGTTCACCGTGCGGAAGTCGAACCGGTCCATGACCAGGCCCGGCAGCAGGTTGGTGTCCCCCTGGCTCTCGATCCGCACCTTGCGGAGCATGCGGGCGATGATGATCTCGATGTGCTTGTCGTTGATATCAACGCGCTGGCTGCGGTAGACGCTCTGGATTTCGTGAACGAGGTACTGCTGAAGCGCCTCTTCACCCGAAATCCGCAGAATGTCGTGCGGCACCAGCGGTCCGTCCACTAGCGCCTGCCCCGCTTTGACGTGGTCGCCCGAGTGGACGAGGAACCGCTTGCCGTGCGGCACCAGGTGCTCGCGCTCGATGCCGCTTTCGCTGCGGATGATGATCGTCCGTTTGCCGCGGCGCTTTTCCTGTAGGATTTCCACGACGCCGTCGATTTCCGCCATCACGGCGGGATCCTTCGGCTTGCGGGCCTCGAAGATTTCTGTCACCCGCGGCAGACCGCCGGTGATGTCGGTGATTCCCGCCGCTTCGCGGGGGGTCTTGCCGAGCACGGTGCCGGCGGAGACGACCTTGCCCTCATCGACGACGATGTGGGCCCGCTCCGGCAGGTAGTACACGTCCAGGGGTTTGCCCTCCGCGTCCTCCAGCACGAGCTGCGGATGCAGGTCCCCCTTGTGATCCATGATCAGCCGCCGCAGGTTGCCGCTGGAATCCTTCTCGATGCGGAGTGTCTCACCTTCGACGACGTCCTCGTATCGGACCTTGCCGGAAACCTCGGAGAGAATCGGAATGCTGTGCGGGTCCCACTGGCACAGGACCGTCCCGGCCTTCACCTCCTGATTTTCGGCGACCAGCAGGATCGCGCCGTTGGGAACCTCGTACTTCTCCAGCTCGCGTCCCTTGTTGTCCAGCAGCGAAATCTCGCCGTTGCGGGTGAGGACGACGTTCTTGCCTTCCTCGTTCTGCACGAACCGCATGCGGGTGAACTTGACCACGCCGTCTTTCTTGGCCTTGGTCTCGCTCTCTTCGACCGTCGTGCTGACGGTGCCGCCGATGTGGAACGTCCGCATCGTGAGCTGCGTTCCCGGCTCGCCGATGCTCTGGGCGGCGATGATGCCCACCGCCATGCCGTCTTCGACCAGCGCGCCCGTGGAGAGGTCCATGCCGTAGCAGCAGCGGCACACGCCCAGCGGCGCTTCGCATGTCATGGCGCTGCGAACCTGGATGCGCTCCAGGCCCAGCTCCTCGATCTTGCGGGCGATCTCCGGCGTGATCAGCTCGTTTTCCTTGACGATCACGTCGTCGGTGATCGGATTGACGATGCTCTGGCGGCTGACGCGGCCGGTAATGGCCGCCGACAACTTGACCTCCACTTTCTCGCCGCGGTAGATGACGCCTTTGGTGATCCCCTGCGTCGTGCCGCAGTCCTGCATCGTGACCACGACGTTCTGTGCCACGTCGGCCAGCTTGCGGGTCAGATAGCCGGAGTCGGCCGTCTTGAGGGCCGTATCGGCCAGACCCTTGCGGGCGCCGTGCGTCGAGCTGAAGTACTCGAGCACCGTCAGCCCCTCCCGGAAGTTGGACTTGATCGGCGTCTCGATGATCTCGCCGGTCGGCTTAGCCATCAAACCGCGCATCCCGGCAAGCTGGCGGATCTGCTCGATGCCGCCGCGGGCGCCGGAGTCGGCCATCAGATAGACCGGGTTGACATAGCCGGTGTCTCCGCGAACGTCGGTCTTCATCGCTTCCCGCATTTCGTTGGTGATCGCTTCACGGGCGTGCGTCCAGGTGTCGAGGACCTGGTTGTAGCGCTCCTTCTCGGTGATGATCCCGCGCTCGTAGAACTTGCGCAGCCGCATCACCTCTTTCTCGGCCTTGGCAATGTGATTCACCTTCGTGGCCGGGGTGATCAGATCGTCGGTGGCAAACGACAAGCCGCTGCGGGTCGCCTCGCGGAAGCCGAGTTGGTTCATGTCGTCCAGCAGGTTGATCGTGGCCCGCCGTCCCAGAAGCTGGTAGCAGTCGGAAATCACTGCCGCCAGGTCGCCGGACTTCATCGGCTTGTTGTAAAAGTCCATCCCCTTGGGAAGGATCGAGTTGAACACGATCCGGCCGAAGGTGGTGGTGACGAGCGCCCCGGGCTTCGTCCGCTCGTCGGTGTCGCTCTTGACCTTCATGTGCTTGGGAAGCCGGACCCTGATCCGCGCGTGCAGGTCAATCTTGCCGTGCGAGAAGGCCAGCTCTGCCTCGCCAAACGAGGCGAGCGTCATGTCCTCTCCGATGCGCCCCGGCAGCTCGAGCGTCACGTAATTGCAGCCCATGACCGTGTCCTGCGACGGGCTCATGATCGGCTTGCCGTTGGCAGGTGCAAAAATGTTGTTCGTCGAAAGCAGCAGCGTGTGGGCCTCGACCTGCGCCTCGATCGACAGCGGCAAATGGACCGCCATCTGGTCGCCGTCGAAGTCGGCGTTGAAGCCCTTGCAGACCAGCGGGTGGAGGTGGATGGCGTTGCCTTCCACGAGGACTGGCTCGAAGGCCATGATGCCCATGCGGTGCAGCGTGGGTGCGCGGTTGAGAAGCACCGGGTGGTTCTGGATCACCGATTCCAGGATGTCCCACACCTCCTCGTCCTTGCGCTCGAGCATTTTCTTGGCGCTCTTGATCGTGTCGGCGTGTCCCAGCTCCTTGAGCTTGCGGATGATGAACGGCTGGTAGAGTTCCAGTGCGATCTTCTTGGGCAAGCCGCACTGATGGAGCCGCAGCTTGGGTCCCACGACGATTACGCTGCGGGCCGAGTAATCGACGCGCTTGCCGAGCAGATTCTCGCGGAACCGACCCTGCTTCCCCTTGATCATGTCGGTGAGCGACTTCAGCGGACGGTTGCTCGAACCGAGCACGGGGCGCTTGCAGCGGTTGTTGTCAAACAGCGCATCGACTGACTGCTGGAGCATCCGCTTCTCGTTGCGGATGATCACCTCCGGCGCGTTGAGGTCCACCAGCTTGCGCAGGCGGTTGTTGCGGTTGATGATCCGGCGATAAAGGTCGTTGAGATCGCTGGTGGCGAAATTACCGCTGTCCAGCAGGACGAGCGGGCGCAGGTCGGGCGGAATCACCGGGATCACGTCCAGCACCATCCACTCCGGCCGGTTGTCGCTGTCGCGAATCGCCTCCACGATCTTCAGCCGGTTGATGAGGTCCTTCTTCTTCTGCTTGGAGTTGGTTTCGATCAGATTCTGGCGCAGCTCGTCCGAGAGCTTGACCAGGTCCAGACCGGAAAGGAGCTTGCGGATCGCCTCCGCTCCCATCTCCGCCTCGAACGCCCCCTCGCCGTACTGCTCGCGGGCGGCGCGGAATTCCTCTTCCGTCAGAAGCTGCTGCTTCTCCAGCTCGGTGTTGCCCGGATTGGTGACGACGTAATCCTGGAAGTAGATCACCTTTTCCAGGCTGGTCGTCTTCATGTCCAGCAGGTTCCCAAGGCGCGACGGCATCGCCTTGAAGAACCAGATGTGCACGACCGGAGCGGCCAGTTCAATGTGCCCCATTCGCTTGCGGCGGACGCGGCTGTGCGTGACCTTGACGCCGCAGCGGTCGCAAATCATCCCCTTGTACTTCATGCCGCGATATTTGCCGCAGGCGCACTCCCAGTCCTTCTCGGGGCCGAAGATCCGCTCGCAGAACAGGCCGTCCTTTTCTGGTCGGTAGGTGCGGTAGTTGATCGTCTCCGGCTTCTTGACCTCGCCGAAGGACCAGCTACGGATGTCGTGCGGCCTGGCCAGGCTGATCTTGACGGCCGAGTAGTCGTTAATGCGATCGTAGGAGCTGTCGCCGATTGTCATAAGCCCATTCTCCCGGGGTGAGGGACGGGTCGGTGATTTGGGAATGTCGAATGTCGAAAATCAAATGTCGAAACTGCGGGCCCTTTGTCATTCGTGCTTCGACACTCGTTCGTCATTTGAAGTTCGTCATTCGGATTTCGGTCCTGCGGTGGTTGACCGGGTTTCCGCTCAAATGCGGCGCTTCTCGAGCTGAATGTTCAGCCCCAGGCCGCGGATTTCGTTGCAGAGGACTTCGAAGCTGGCCGGCGTTCCCGCCTCCAGCGTGTTTTCTCCCTTGACCATCGATTCGTAGATCTTGGTTCGCCCCTCCACGTCGTCGCTCTTGACCGTGAGCAGCTCCTGGAGGATGTACGCTGCGCCGTAGGCCTCCAGCGCCCAGACTTCCATTTCCCCGAACCGCTGGCCGCCGAAGCGGGCCTTGCCTCCCAGCGGCTGCTGGGTGATCAGCGAGTACGGGCCCGTGCTGCGAGCGTGCACCTTGTCGTCTACCAGGTGGTGCAGCTTGAGCATGTAGATGTAGCCCACGGTCGTCTCCTGCTGGAGCGGCTCGCCGCTGCGGCCGTCGTGCAGACGCTGCTTGCCGTGCCGCGGCAGTCCCGCCTTGGCCAGGCAGTCGTTGATGTCCTTTTCGCTGGCGCCGTCGAACACGGGGGTCAACGCCTGGAAGCCGATGAGCGCCCCGGCCCAGCCGAGGTGCGTCTCCAGGATCTGTCCCACGTTCATACGGCTGGGGACGCCCAGCGGGTTGAGCATGATCTGGATCGGCGTGCCATCGGGCAAAAAGGGCATGTCCTCAACCGGCAGGATCTTGGCAATGACTCCCTTGTTGCCATGGCGGCCGGCCATCTTGTCGCCGACGCTGATCACGCGCTTGGTGGCGATGTAGACCTTGACCATCTGGAGCACGCCGCTGCGCAGCTCGTCACCGCGCTTCATGCTGTTGAGCACGCGGTCCCGGCTGTCGATGGCCGTCTCCACGTCAGGCCAGCGGCTCCTCAAGATTTTCTCGCACTCTTCGATCTTGTCCTCGCTGCGGAGCTTGGAGGTATGCGTCTGCAAGCGAAAAACAGCTGCCTTTTCCGCGACGAATTTCGGGTCCTGGTCCTTGGCGATCGGAGTGCCGTCTTCGTCGGTCAGCGTCTTGCCAATGACCTTTTCCAGTTCCTCGACCATTTCTCCAAAGACGCGGGCGATTTCCTTGGCACCCTCGTTTTCCGCATCCTTGAGCTCCTTCTCGAACTTCTTCCGCTCGTCCTCCGACAAACTCATGCGGCGGGAAAACTTCTGCGTGTCGATGACGATTCCCTCGATGCCCGAGGGGACTTCCAGCGAGTCGTTCTTCACGTCCTCGCCGGCCCGCCCGAAGATTGCGTGCAGCAGCTTTTCTTCCGGCGTCAGCTCGGTCTTGCTTTTGGGTGAGACCTTGCCCACCAGGATGTCGCCCGGCTTGACGAACGTGCCCACGCGGACGATGCCGGTCTCATCCAGGTTGCGCAGCGCCTTCTCGCTGACGTTGGGAATGTCGCGGGTGAACTCCTCGCGCCCCAGCTTCGTCTCGCGGATTTCCACGTCGAATTCCTCGATGTGGATCGACGTGTAGGTGTCGTTCTGCACCAGCTCCTGGCTGATGATGATGGCATCCTCGAAGTTGTACCCTTCGTAGGACATGAACCCGACCAGGACGTTTCGCCCCAGCGCCAGCTCGCCGTTTTGCGTCGCCGGCCCGTCGGCAATGACCTGGCCCTTCTCCACCTTGTCGCCGACATGCACGATCGGCTTCTGGTTGAGGCAGGTGCGTTCGTTGAGACCCTGAAACTTGCGGAGGGGATAAACGTCGGCGCCGACCTCAATGCGATTGGCGTCCACGTAGGTGACTTTGCCTGCCCGCTTGGCCCGCACCACCATGCTCGAATTGCGGGCCACGTCCTTTTCCATGCCCGTGGCCACGATCGGCGGCTCGGTGACGAGCAGCGGCACGGCCTGCCGCTGCATGTTCGAGCCCATCAGCGCGCGGTTGGCGTCGTCGTGCTCGAGGAACGGGATCAGCCCGGCGGAGACACCGACCATCTGACTCGGCGCCACGTCGATGAACTGAATCTGCTCGGGGGCGACGATCTCAAAATCGCTGCGATGGCGGGCGATCAGGCTGACGCTGGAAACGATCTTCCCGTCGTGCACCTGGGTGTCGGCCGGCGCGACATACGCGCTCGCCTCTTCGCCGGCCTGCAGCCAGACGATCTCGTCCGTCAGCTTTCCTTTGTGAACCTTGCGGTACGGAGCCACCAGGAACCCGTACTCATCCACCCCCGCGTAGATCGCCAGGCTGGAGATCAGGCCGATGTTCGTACCTTCCGGCGTCTCGATCGGGCAGATGCGGCCGTAGTGGGAAATGTGTACGTCGCGCACCTCGAAGCCCGCCCGCTTGCGGTTCAGACCGCCCGGGCCGAGTGCCGACAGACGCCGCTCGTGCGTAAGCTGGGACAGCGGGTTGGTCTGATCCACGACCTGCGACAGCTCGCCGCGGCCAAAGAAGTACTCTATCGCCGCCGAGATGCTCTTGGGATTGACGAGGCTGCGAGGCGTCATGTCCTCGAGGTCCTTGAGGCTCATCCGCTCCTGGACCGTGCGGCGCAACTTAAGGAAGCCTTTGCGAAGCTCGTCGCTGGCCAGTTCGTCAATCGTCCGCAGCCGGCGATTTTCCAGGTGGTCGATGTCGTCTACATGGGCCGTTTCCCTCCCTTCCATCAGGTCGATGAGGTAGGAGATCGACGCGATCAGGTCCTCGGGGCGGAGAGTCATTTCCTTGTCGGAGACGTCCAGCTTCAACTTGCGATTGATGCGGAAACGGCCGACGCGCCCCAGCCGGTAGCGATTGACGTCGAAGAATTTTTCCGCAAACAGCGTGCGGGCTTTTTCGAGCTGCGGCGGATTGCCGGGGCGCAGCCGCTGATAAATCCGCAGCAGGGCCTCTTCGTGGCTGCTGGTCGTGTCTTCCGTGAGGCTGTTGAAGATCAGCGGCACCTTCGGGGAAGCGACGACCTCGACCTTGGTCACCCCCGCGGTGACGATCGTCTCGGCAACGTTCTTGCTGATTCGATGTCCCGCCTCGACGATGATCTCGCCGGCCCGTTCGTTGCCGCTGGGATAGCAGACGTCGTCCACGGAGACCTTCCCCTCGATCTTGGCGACGCTGCGGCCGTCGTGAATCTTTTCGGTCGTCGTGGGATAGAAGGCGCGGATCAGATCAGAGTCGGTGCCGTACTTGGGGCTCATTGCCCGCAGGAGCGTGATGGCGGAGAATTTTCCGCTCTGGTCGATGCGAACGCTGAGGGTGTCGCGCTTGGTGACGTTGACCTCGATCCAGCTCCCGCGCTCCGGAATGATGCGGCAGCTCGGCAGCTTGCGGTCCGTGGTCCCTTCTTCCTCCATCACGAAATCCACGCCCGGGCTGCGGTGGAGCTGACTGACCACGACGCGCTCGGCGCCGTTGATGATGAACTCGCCGCCGCCCAGCATGATCGGAATGTCGCCGAGATAAACCTCCTCCTCGATCGGCTGGTCTTTGTTCAGCCGCAGCCAGATGCGAAACGGGCGGCCGTAGGTGAGCCGCAATTGCCGGCATTCCTCGGGTGTGTAACGCGGTTTGCCCAGTTCGTACCGCAGGTAGTCGAGCTTGATCGACTTGTCGTAGCTCTCGATCGGAAATATCTCCCGCAGCACCGACTCGAGCCCCTGGTCCTTGCGCTTCTCGGGCGAGGCATCGTCCTGAAGGAAGGCGTGGTAGCCGTGTGTCTGAATGGTCGTCAGCTCGGGGATGGGCTGCGCCTCGCGACCGCTGCCGAAGCGCCGAACCTCTTTCGGGTTGAGACGCCGTTGTGCGGGGATGGCCATGCTGATCGTGCTCCAGGAAAAAAGAACGCCTTGACGCCGACGTCATCCGTGATCGACACGTACCGGAAGAAGGAACGCCGCTGTGACAGCGGCTACTTGGCCGAGGGGTCCTCGGCGCGCAAGGACACCCCGGGCCAGTCCAGAAGCAAATGACCGCTGGATCGGATCGGGGTGCAAATCAATTCGTGCCTGCCTGCATCGTCGCCACAGGGCTGCGCGGAGACGATACGAAGGAACCAACGAAACGTAGAAAGACAGCGCGCCCGATCGGCTCACTTGAGTTCGATCACAGCTCCGACCGCTTCCAGTTCGCCCTTGACCTTGTTGGCCTCTTCCTTAGAGACCTTTTCCTTGATCTTGGCGGGAACGCCTTCCACGAGCTTCTTGGCATCCATCAGCGAAGCGCCCGTGATGTTCTTGACCACTTTGACGACGTCCAGCTTCTTCTCGCCAAACGAGGTCAGGACTACGTCAAACTCGGTCTGCTCGACAGCCGCCGCCGGGCCCCCGCCACCGCCCCCTTGCTGTACGATCACGCCGCCGCCTGCAGCGGGCTCAATCCCGTACGCTTCTTTGATGTAGTCCGAAAGCTCTTTCGCCTGCTTCAGCGTGAGCCCGGCGATTTCGTCGCCAAGCTTCTTCAGTTCAGGCGCAACTGCAACGTCAGCCATAGAATCTGGGTCCTTTCTTCGCCGCGGCCTTGAGCACCTTCCCGCAAGTCGCTAAGTCCGCAAACAGATTAAATTAAAGTATTTCCGTCAATCATGCCAGCCCGGGAGCACAAATTGCCAGCCACGGCAACCCCCCTTTTGAGCGTAGCAGGAGTCCGCATCCCGCCGCCAAGGGACTAAGCTGGGGCCGCCTCCTCGGATTTCTTCTTGATCTGGCTCAGCAGCAGGCCTCCAGGGGCTTTGATCTGGGACAAAAGATTGGCTCCGGGCGCCAGAATCTGTCCCATCAGGATGCCGATTTGCTGCGTGCGGCTCGGCCACTTGCTGACTTCGGCCACCTTCTCTTTGCTGAGCGGCTCCCCGTCCATGACGCCGCCGCGCGTCTGAAATTTTTCGAACTCCGGCCGTCTGGAAAGCTCCACGATCTCCTTGGCCAGCGAAACGAAGTCCTCGCCACCCCAGACGATTGCCAGGCTTCCTTCGCCGCCGCCGAATGCCGCGGCCAGCTTGGTCCCTTCGGTCGCCCGTTGCGCAAGGCTGGTTTTGACCACCAGCAGGTTCAGTTTTTTGCTGCGCAGTTCTTTGCGCAGCAGGTACGTGTTCAGCGAGTTCAGCCCGATCACGTTGACCAGCAGGGCGTCGTTGACGCCGCTGAGTCGTCGGCTGTACTCCGCGACAGTAAGACTTTTCAGTTGCTTGCTCATGACGGCACTCGTTCTGGATCGATGGTCGCGGTTAAACGGCAATTCTCACGGAGGGGCTCATCGTGGCGCACAAGGCCACGCTCTTGACGTATTGTCCCTTCACCGAGGCCGGCTTGAGCCCCAGCACGAAGTGCACAAAGGTCTCGATGTTTTCCTGAAGCTGCTTGGCGTCGAAGCTGGTTTTCCCCACGACCGCGTGGATGATCCCGCCGTTGTCGTTGCGGAACTCGACTTTGCCCGCCTTGTATTCTTTCACGACCTTGGCCACCTCGGGAGTGACCGTGCCGGCACGGGGCGACGGCATCAGGCCGCGCGGGCCAAGTACCTTTCCCAAGGGACCCACAAGCCCCATCATGTCGGGAGCGGCAATGCACACGTCGAACTCGGTCCATCCGTCTTTGATTTTCTGTGCGAGATCCTCCTGACCCACCACGTCGGCGCCGGCCGCCTTGGCCTGCTCGACCAGGTCCCCTTTGGCAAATACCACCACCCGCTGCGACTTGCCGATGCCGTTCGGCAGCACCACCGAGCCGCGGACGATCTGATCCGCCTGCTTGGGATCGATGCCCAGTCGCATGTGGATCTCGACCGTCTGATCGAACTTTGTATTGCCGAATTTTTTGAGCTTCTCGACCGCCGTCGCCAGTGGAACGGTTTCCTTCGAGGGACCTTTTCCGGCAAGCGATCGATAACGTTTGGAATGCTGGGCCATGATTGTTTGCTCTTTCTGACCTCTGCTCTCTGCTCTCTACCCTTCCACCGTGATCCCCATGCTCCGCGCCGTCCCTTCCACCATCCGTGCGGCGTGCGCCAGATCGCGGGCGTTGAGGTCAGCCATCTTCTTTTTGCAGATGTCCTCGACCTGCGACTTCGTCACTTTGCCGACCTTCTCCTTGTTCGGCACGCCCGAGCCCTTGGCGATCCCGGCGGCGATCTTGAGCAGGGCCGACGCCGGCGGGCTCTTGGTGATGAACTCGAACGAGCGGTCGCTGAACACAGTGACCACGACAGGAATCGGGATGCCGTTGTACTCCCGCGTCCGGTCGTTGAACTGGGAAACGAACTGACCCAGGTTGATGCCGAATTTGCCGAGCGAAGTGCCGACCGGTGGCGCCGGGGTGGCCTGTCCGCCGGGGACTTGGAACTTCGCTTCGCCGGTTTTTTGTTTTGCTTTTGCCATGTGGCTTTGTTCTTCTGTGGGAGCGGGCGACTGGCGCCTGCCCACTCGCCGTCGTTACACCTTTTCAATCTGCCAGTGTTCGAGTTCGACCGGCGTGGACCGGCCGAAGATATTGATCATGACGGTGACCCGGCCGTTAGCCTGGTCGATGGCGTCCACGTCTCCTTCGAAATTCTGGAAGTAGCCTTCCTTGACGCGGACGCGGTCGCCAGACTTGAACGGAATTGCCGTCCGCACCTGTCCGGCCTCGTCCTCGATCACCTTGCTCGTCCGCAGGATGCGATCGACGTCGTGCTGGAGCATCGGGGTGGGCTTGCCGGCCGAGCCGGTAAAGTCGCCGATGCCGGGCGTCTCGCGGACGAGAAACCAGGTCTCGTCATTGATCGCCATGTTGACCAGGATGTAGCCGGGATAAATCTTTTTCTTGACAATCTTCCGCTTGCCGGTCTTGGTGAACTCGGCCATGTCCTCGGTGGGAACTACGATTTCCCGGAAGAACCTTTCCTTGTCTTCCATCTTGACGCGGCGCAGCAGCGCGTCCTTGATCGAATCCTCGCGGTTGACTTGCACCTTGAGGATGTACCAGTCGAACCTGAGGTCTTCCTGCTCCTGCGACTCGTCAATGAATTCCAGCGGCTCGGCGGGGACGAACGGCTCTTCAATCTCGGGTTCTTCGATCTCGGGTTCTTCGATCTCGGGTTCTTCGATTTCGGGCGGGTCCGCCTGATCATCCGCGCCCGCCGCGGCATGGCCTGACGCACCTTCATTGCCGGGCGGCAGCGGAAAGGGCTGCGTCTTATCCAGCGGACTGTACGATTCGCCCGGTGCAGGCGTCACTGGGGCCGGCGCGGGAGGAGAAGCCGCGGCATCGGCCGGGACCGGCGGGGGCGCCGGCGCCCCGGGATCGTTTACGTCCCGCGGGTCGGAGCTTTTCGGCTCGCTACTCACACCCAGTTCTCCCATAACTTCCACGCGATTTGCGATTGCCAGTTAGTCCACGATATTGAGCAGCCGCAAAATGAAACGCAGCACCCCGTCGTAGACGAAAATCACGATCGTCAACCCAAACATGATCACGATGACCACGATCGCGCTGCGGACCATTTCCGTACGCGAAGGCCAGGTCACCTTGTTCATCTCTGCCTCGACGGCAATCAGGAAGTCCGCAAACGGCGGGTAGTTCACCAGCCGGAAGCCAAACCAGACCCCGGCCACCAGCAGGACGGTGGGCACTGTGTACCGCAGGACGTTGGCGATCGAAATTGCGAGATTCGGAAACCAATCGTCCGCAAAGCCCCAGGTCACCGTGGAATACATCCGCCACGCCGCTAGCGCGAAACCAACCCACACCGCCAGGCAGGTGAACTGCCGCGTCAGTCGTCCCTGGGTCCGCTTGTAGATGCCAAGCTGACCCAGTTCCTGAACGAACATCCCAAGCGCACCTGGCGCCATGGCTTTATCCTTCGACATAGGTTGTGTCCGCGATCCGTGCGGCCTTTCCCTGGACTGCTCTTTTCAGCAAGCCGTCGACACCTGACTCACGCCGCCGCAAGCACGGGCGGTAGGAATCGAACCCACAACCCCTGGTTTTGGAAACCAGTGCTCTGCCAATTGAGCTACGCCCGTACGCACCCCTAATGTCTTGCTACGCCTTCATTCTACGAATGACCAATGACCAAATCCCAATGACCAATGCCGCTGGTCCCATTGGTCATTGGGATTTGGTCATTGGTCATTTTGCGGGAGCAGCCTTTGCAACCCCCGCATAGCGATCCTATTCGATTACCTTGGTCACGACGCCCGAGCCGACCGTGCGACCACCTTCCCGAATGGCGAAGCGGACGCCGTCGTCCATCGCGATTGGCTTGTGCAGCTCGCAGGAGATCTTGACGTTGTCCCCAGGCATGCACATTTCCGCGCCGACCAGGTTGGCCGTGCCGGTAACGTCGGTCGTGCGGAAGTAGAACTGAGGGCGGTAGCCGCTGAAGAACGGGGTGTGACGGCCCCCCTCTTCCTTCGACAGGCAGTAGACCTCCGCCTCGAACTTGGTGTGCGGCGTGATCGAGCCCGGCTTGGCCAGCACCTGGCCGCGCTCGATTTCCTCGCGCTTGACGCCGCGGAGCAGGCAGCCGACGTTGTCGCCCGCCCGCCCTTCGGTCAGTTCCTTGCGGAACATCTCCACTCCCGTCACGATCGTCTTCATCGGTTCCTTGTTCAGGCCGACGATCTGCACTTCCTCGCCGACTTTGACCATGCCGCGCTCGATACGCCCGGTGGCCACGGTGCCGCGGCCTTCGATCGAGAACACGTCCTCGATGGCCATCAAAAACGGCTTGTCCTCTTCGCGCTTCGGCTGCGGGATGTACGCGTCCACGGCATCCAGCAGTTCGCCGATGCACTTGTTGGCGGCCGCATCCTTCGGATTCTGGTACGCCGGCAATGACGATCCCCGGATAATGGGAATTTCGTCTCCCGGGAAGCCGTATTTGCTCAGCAGCTCGCGGATCTCGATTTCCACGAGGTCCAAGAGCTCCGGATCGTCCACCAGGTCAATCTTGTTGAGGAAGACGCAAATGGCCGGCACCGCCACCTGGCGGGCCAGCAGCACGTGTTCGCGAGTCTGAGGCATCGGACCGTCGGCAGCCGAGACCACCAGGATGGCGCCGTCCATCTGGGCAGCGCCGGTGATCATGTTCTTGATGAAGTCGGCGTGCCCTGGGCAGTCGATGTGAGCGTAGTGGCGCTTCTCGGTGGCATACTCGACGTGAGCCACGGCGATGGTCACGGTCTTGGACGCGTCCCGGACGGTGCCACCCTTGGCGATGTCAGCATACGATTTGAATTGCGCCAGCCCCTTGGCCGCCTGGACCGCCAGGATGGCGCCAGTCAGCGTGGTCTTGCCATGGTCGATGTGGCCGATTGTGCCAACGTTGCAGTGCGGCTTGGACCGCACGAATTGTTCCTTGGCCATAGGTCTGTTACACCCTGAAAATGTTGGGAAGCGAAAATCAATAGGTACGTTCTGGCGTCTACTTGCTGCCCTTGCCAACTCAAGGAGCTGCTGATGGGAATCGAACCCATGACCTCGTCCTTACCAAGGACGTGCTCTACCGGCTGAGCTACAGCAGCCAGTCGCTGGCGCCATCCGCCGCTCGCTGGTGATGTTGGCGATCGTTCACACTCGTGGGCAACATCTCCTGGCAGGCAAAGGTGAATGGATCCAGAGCGGGTGAAGGGAATCGAACCCTCGTGTCCTGCTTGGAAGGCAGGTGCTCTACCATTGAGCTACACCCGCGGTTCGCGTTACGCTCCCGACTGCCAACGCTCCCAGCTCCCAAGGGGTTCATCTCCCGTGGATGCTGAGTGGGGAGTGTAGGATTCGAACCTACGAAGGCGTAAGCCAACAGATTTACAGTCTGTCCCCTTTGACCGCTCGGGAAACTCCCCAATTCCTTGTTTTTCTGGTTCCGCGCGGCGAGTTCCCGGCGACCAAGGCGCACCTGACAGAGCCAGCGAAGGGACTCGAACCCTTAACCTGCTGATTACAAATCAGCTGCTCTGCCAGTTGAGCTACGCTGGCATCCCAGCACAAACTCCGCGCCGCGTGGAAAACCAGTTAATATAGTGATCCCCTGCCATCACGCAAGGCGACCGCCTCCAGAATTCGACCTGGCAACAAGATACGACGCCTCGCGGTGTCCGTTGGTTCGCTTCCGCACCACCGCTCGCTCCGTCAGTCACGGCAAAAAGACAGTCCCCTCGTTAGAGGGGACTGAGTAATCTTCCGGCAGTTAGCGTCGGAAAGGGTGCTCGTTAATCCGGCAGCTCGATGTGCTCGTCCTGGGCTGCCTGCCGGAGCTTGTTCATGGCCCGGGCCTCGATCTGGCGGATGCGCTCCTTGGTCACGCCCATATCCTGGCCAACTTCCTTGAGCGTCTGCGGCTCCTGGCTGTGATCCAGGCCAAAGCGGCTGATGATGATCTGCTGTTCCCGCTCGTCGAGGCGGGAGAGGATCTTCTCCACCTGACCCTCGCGCATCTGTTGAGCTGTCTCTTGCCCAGTCTCGCCGCCGCGGGTGTCCTCGTGAGCGGCAAACAGCTCGTCGGGAGTGACGCGGAAGCGGTCGCGATGCTTGTACTCCTCGGGAATCGTGCGGGCGAAGTTCTTCATGATCGCCCAGCTCGCATACGTGCTGAATTTGTTTCCCCGCGAAAAGTCGAACTTCTCGGCCGCCCGGATTAGCGACATATTGCCGTCGCTCACCAGGCTGAAGAAGTCTTCGGTGCCGGTAATGTGCCGCTTGGCGATCGAGACCACGAGGCGCAGGTTGGCCTGCACGATCTGGTTCTTGATTTTGACCGCCTCTTCGTACAGGCGCTCAATCTCGTCCATGACACTCGAGCGGGCCCGCGCGGGATCAAGCGTCCGCCGCAGCTCGCTCGCCTTGTACTTCAAAAAGTTGAACTTGCGGAACAGGTGATATTCCTGCTCCCGCGTCAGCAGCGGCACTTCATACAGCGACGCCAGGTACGGCGGCAATCCGGCGGGCACGCGCGTCTTGCGGGCCTGGAGATTCTCCGGCATCGGCAGCGGGGTCAGGATTGTTTTCTCGATCCCGGCCTTCGAAAAGCTATGGTGCGGAATGTAGTCCAGCGGCAGCTCGAAAATCCGCTTGGCCCGCATCTCGTTGATGATGCGGTAAATGGTCGTTCGCGTGCGGCAGTAGCGCTTGGCGAGAGCCTCGACGGAATCGCCGCGGCGGGACTGCTGATAGATCTTCCGTCGCACTTCCTCGTTGAGGACCCCCATCTGCTCCGGGAACACAGCCTGCTCGGGATGGCTGCGGTCGAACTGCTTGAGCGTGTAGCGCACCGTCTCCACGCTGCGATTCATGTGCTGCGCGATACGGCGGGCGATCTCGCTGGGGCAACCACCAGCCTGGGCCATCCGCCGGGCGCGATCGACGATTTCGCGGCGCTCGTCTTCCGTCAGCAAGCGGAACCGTTCGCCACGCTCCACGCGCTCGCGGTTCTGCGATACAAAACGATCGACGCTGCTGCGCAGAAAACCGACGCGCTTGCGACGGCCATCGAATATGAACCGCCGGCTGACAAGCCCCTGCTCCCGCCACCGCGAGATGGTCTTGGTGGAGACGTTGAACATTTTGCTGAGCTCATCCACCGTGTGGACGGGCTCCCCAACGTCCTCGACGTGCACGTTGGCCGCGTCCCACACGTCCTCCACAAACAGACGCAGGTCGTGAATCGCCTCCTGGCCGCTCATCGTCACCTTGGGCGAAGCTTCCGGGCGATAGTCGGTGATTCGGTAGCACAGGTACTCGTAGGAGTAATCCCGCGATTTGTCGAGCTCCGCCAATAGCCGTTCGGCCCGATTGGCTTGCTCGAGTTTCTTCTCCCGCGGCGCAAAGCGAACCTGCTGGTCGCAAAGCTGCTTGAGTACCGAGTTCATGTAGGTGGTATGCATTGCCATCTCTTCTCTGCTGCTTGCAACCGCCGGTGTTCCCTGCGACTCCGATCGCCCGGCAGCTGCCTCGTTCCGTGAAGGGGTCCCCCTCATGGAGTACCCTCAGCGACAGCCAATGGGCCGCCGCAACGCCAATCTTTACGGCTTTTTGCAGTAGCTGGTTCTTTCTCCCATCAGGTTATTCGTTGCCCTAACCGCCCATTGGCCAACGACTTGATGGCACCCAGACGCAGGCGGCGTGCCAATGTCAATTCTGCCATCCTTTTCAAGTTTACCATTTCTACGTAGTAAGTCCCCATGCGATCTTGCCAGGTTCGCGCTACTTCCCAAGGTCAAAGGGGAAATATCGTGCCAAGAGTACGTTTGTGGCTGGATTAATTGTTGCAACTACTTACCATTTATATGCTTGCGTCGAATCATCCGTCAAAATCGACACTCGTAACTGCCTTGTCACGCCTGCCGGTCGGAAACAAAATTGGGCGGCCCTCATTTGGGCTGAGTTCTGGCAGCCAAGGAGTGCACTCGCAGGCTTTCTCCTGCCTGCTAACTGATCCAGCCGATGACGTATCAGAATGAGACACGTTAGACAAAAGTCCTGCCAATTTGGCTGGGATGGAGCACCCGCATGGACACCCTAAATCCCCCCTTTCTGGTCGCTCGCACGAGCAGTCGGAGGGCACTGAATCGATCATTTCAAATTGCCGTTAAGCTCGTTTCACTCCTGGCGTTACTCGCGGCGTCAGCCACTGGTCATCGCCACGCTGCTGCGGCGACTGGCGAGCTGGATCTGTCGGCAGGTCGCCGTAACGGACAAGTTCAGCAGGTGACAACGGTCGTCGAAGTCCGCGGTAAGTTGACCGTCAATCCCGATGGCCAGGATGTTCGCCGCCTCCCCATGGAAGCCAAGGCGGAGCTGCGCTATGCGGAGAAGTTTTTGCCGCCGGCCACTGGCGCATCCGTGACGACGATCCGCCATTACTCACAGGCCGAAGCGGACATTCGAATTCAAGAGACACCTCTCAAGCAATCGCTGCGTCCCGATCGGCGGTTGATGGTGGCCAAATTACGGAACGTTACCAGCCTGCACTCCCCCTCGGGCCCACTAACGCGCGAGGAACTGGATCTTGTCGAGACCCCCGGCGCCAGCGCCAGCCTCGATCTGCTATTGCCTGGCAAATCGGTTGCCGTCGGCGGGAAATGGAATCTGCCCGATGCCGCCGTGGGGCCGCTGCTAGGTCTGGAAGCAATCGGCCAGCAGGATGTGATTGCCTCGCTAACGAAAGTTGAAGACGGCCTGGCGATTATCGACCTTCGCGGCAAAGTGTCCGGGGCTGTCGGGGGCGTCTCCACGGAAATCGATCTGCAAGGGAAAGCCAACTATCACCTCCAGCGGAAGACCATCTCCTGGCTGGCGCTGCAATACGAGGAGAAGCGGGCAATTGGCCATGCTCAGCCAGGTTACGACGCCACGGTTCGAGTCCGCGTGCGGACCGAACCGGCTTCCTTGCCGCCCGAACTGGCCGATGCCGCGATCGGCGGCCTGGCAACGAAAGCGGACGCCGGTCAATCCCTGCTGGAGTTCAACGCCGAAAAAGCCGGGATCGAATTCCTCCACGATCGCCGTTGGCAAGTGATGGTGGACCGCTTCGACACCGTCATCCTGCGGCTCGTCGATCGGGGCGACCTGATCGCCCAGTGCAACATCACGCGGCTGCCGCCGCTGCCCAAAGGGGAGCAGCTATCGCTATCGTCCTTTCAGACGGACGTCGAGCAGACGCTGGGGCAGAACCGCGGGCAGATCGTCGAGGCGGGCCAGTCGCAAACCGCTGGCGGCCTGCGCGTCTTGCGCGTCGTCGTCTCCGGCACGGCATCCGAGTTGCCTATTCAGTGGGTCTACTATCACGTCTCGAGCGCCAAGGGACAGCGAGCCTCGGTCGTCTTTACGATGGAAGCCAGGCTGGTCGAGCGGTTCGGGCACATCGACCAGGAACTCATCGACAGCCTGGTGCTTTCTTCCTCCCCGCTCGACGAGACGCGAGAGCCCCAGCCGGCTGCCAAGCCGGACGCGAAATCCGCTCGGCGAAACGAATCGCCCGACCCGGCGGCTACTCCCCGATGATCTTCACTAGCACGCGCTTCGGCCGCCGCCCGTCGAACTCGCCGTAGAAAATCTGCTCCCACGGACCGAAATCGAGTTTGCCGTCCGTGATCGCCACCACGACCTCCCGCCCCATGATCTGTCGCTTCATGTGTGCGTCCGCATTGTCCTCGCCCGTGCGGTTGTGGGCGTAGCGGTTGGGCGACGGATCAAACGGCGCGAGCTGCTCCAGCCATTTCTGATAATCTTCGTGCAGCCCGCGCTCGTCGTCGTTGATGAATACGCTGGCGGTGATGTGCATGGCATTCACGAGGCACAGGCCTTCACGAATTCCGCTGTCAGCGACAGCCTCCTCCACCTGCGGCGTGATATTCACAAACGCCATGCGGGCCGGAAGATTGAAGGTGAGCTCGACGCGGTGGGATTTCATGGCCTGGTCGTCTATCCGAGATCCTTGACCACCTTCCCCTCGCTCAGTTTCCGCGGCAGCTTCTGGAACTCGTCGTGGTAGGTCTGAGAGGGGTCGATGCCCAAGTGCGATAGGATCGTCGCGGTCAGGTCGGCCGGCGAAACGGGCTTGTCGATGACGTAGCCGCCGTTTTCATTGGTCGCGCCGTAAACCTGGCCGCCGCGAATTCCGCCGCCGGCCAGGACTGCCGTGAACGCGTGCGGCCAGTGGTCGCGGCCGGTCTTCTGCGTGTTGGCGCTTTGCGAGAACTGACCCATCCGCGGCGTGCGGCCGAATTCGCCGAGGGCGACGACGAGCGTTGATTCCAAGAGCCCCCGCTCGGCGAGGTCCGCTACGAACGTGGAAAACGCCCGGTCGAACAGCGGACAGAGCAACTCCTTGAGCTTCGGAAAATTGTTCTGGTGCGTGTCCCAGCAGGTGTTCACGCCGTCGATGTGCGTCTCGTCCTGCCAATTGACCGTGACCAGCGGCACTCCGGCCTCGACCAGCCGCCGGGCCATCAGCAGCGACTGTCCGACCGTCGTCTGGCCGTACCGCTCGCGGACGTGCTGTGGCTCGCGCTTCAGGTCGAGCACGTCGCCCGCCCGGTTTTCCAGGAGCGACCAGGCTCGCGAGCGGTTGGCGTCGAGCATCGACAGCGCCTCGCCGATGCCGGCACGGCCGGCATCGCCGTAGTCGATCGTCCCGAGGAGCCCGCGCCGCTCACGCAGCCGCTGGATCGGCAGATCATCCCGCAGCGCCAGTCCGGTGATTTCGTAGTCCGCCTTGCCGACGTCCCCCTGCACGAGCAGCGCGTTGTGAAGCTCTCCCATCCGCGCGCCGGTCTGGCCGGCAATCCGCTTCGCTTGTCCGGGGAATTGCAAATACCACGGCAGAACGACCGACGGAGCTAGCCCGCTGGCTGACGAGCCGTAGCGCATGACCAGGCTCGATAGCGAAGGCCAGTCTTCGCGGCTCGCCTGGTCGGTCGTGGGCGCTTGAAAATACTCGCGACCGGAAAACACCTCGCTGCACGCCGGTCCGTGCACGTTCATCCGATGCGTCATTGACCTGAGCAGACAAATCTTGTCCATCTGCTGTGCCAAGAGCGGCAGATGCTCGCAGATCTGAATGCCAGGGACCTTCGTCGTCGCAGGCTTGAACTCGCCGCGGATTTCCGGCGGCGCTGATGGCTTCATGTCCCACAGATCGACCTGGCTCGGCCCGCCGAAGAGGAACAAAAAGACGCACGATTTGGCCCGCTGCGGTGTGGCCGGCTGCTGGGCGCGGAGCTGCTGGAGCTCGACTGCGGATAGGCCGAGCAGGCTCAGGCCGCCGATGCGCAGTAGCTCGCGGCGGCCATAGCTGCTCGACTTATCGCCGACCATGACGGGGAGCATCGTCCCGCTCTTCGATAGAAAAAACTACTTCAGCTCATGCTCCGACGGCTTGATCCCCTTCTGATAGTCGCCAAAGCTGAACTTTGTCGGCTCATACTTGCCAACAAGCTCGACGCTTGTCTTCGCGACTATCTTGTCCTCCATTCCCAGCGCCCAGTAGCAGGAATTCACCAGCATTCGCCGCGTTCCCTCGTAGGACAAATCCTGCGAGGCCCCCATCGTGGTCGTGAAGATGCGGGCCGTCTTGCCGGACGAACCCTTGTACGACTTCATCCAGGCCACCGGCATCATCGGCTCGTTTTTCGCCGCTCGCTCGCCGGAAGCGGGCGGATCGTCGAACTTCATGCCGGCGACGACTTGCCCCAGCACCAGCGGCTGGCTGTCTCCCGGCAGCGGCAGGTTCACCGCGTAGACGTCAGTTAGCCCGAAAATGTCGCCGTCCTTGATCCCGCGGAGGATCGGGTGCTGCTCTTGTCCCTTGGCGAGAATGCCGCGGGTCGCTTCCGAGCCGTGCGCCCCATGGTGAGCAACCCACGTTTCGCCGAGGACCTGTTTTCCGAAGCCACCCTCATAGCCAGGTTCCTTGCTCGTCCAGGTGTATTTCGAGTAAGTCATGCTGGTGCGGATGTCGAAGGCGTGCGTGCTCGTCCGCAGCGCCACGATCGGCCGCCCCGACTCGATGTAATCGACCAGGTGCTTCATCTGCTCGTCGGGCAGGTCGCGAAACCGCAGCCCCATCACGAGCAAATCGGCAGTCGTCAGCGCATCCAGGCCGGGAATGTTCTGCTGGTAGTCGGGTTTGATCGTCCCGTCAGCCGGGTCGATCGGGAACAAGACGGTGCACTTGAATCCGTGCCGCACAGCGAGAATCTTGCCGAGCTGCGGCAGTGCTTCCTCGGACCGGTACTCGTCGTCGCCAGCGACCAGGACGACGTGCTTCCCTTTTCCGGGGCCGTCTGTGCCGTTGTAGACGACTTGCGCACTAGCGAGCCTCGCGCCAAGGGATAGCACCACGAAACACACCAGCGGCACGAAGGGGCGACTTAACATGTTTCCTAGCCGGAGGAAAACGTCTTCCGGAATGGACGTGGTGTAATGGATGAACAGTGCGTATCCCGGAAGCTGTTAGCTTCCGGCTAAGAAATCTACTCTTTGAACTTCCGCGAACTCGTCTTGTCCGCGGCAGGAAAATCGCTGGGAATTTTCGTCGTCACCTTGCCCGTCGCTGCCCACTCGGCGCCCCGCTGGAGCGTCGTGATGAAGCCGACGCATTCCTGGGAGTCGTTGCCGTGACCCATCGGCGTGTGAAACACGCGCCCCTTGCCGTACTCGACGGTGAAGATCATCGGCTCATGCCGCCCCGAGCCCCCTTTTTCCTTCGCAGCAAATGCCGTCGCCAAAACGTGCATGTTCTCCGCCGGACCGCGGAGCAAGTCATACAGCTCGTCATTGACGTGCAGCCACTCCCGCGGCATTCCCTTCGTCACCGGGTGCTCGCCGTCGCGGACGATGATCTGAAACGGATGCTGCGGCCCGTGGTGCCCGCCGCCCCCCGCCGATTCGTCGCGAACCAGCTTCCCCGCGGCATCCAGGTAGACATACGGCCCGCTCTTCTCGTTCCGCCCTCCCCAGCCGCCCAGGCCAATGATCTGGTTGTACTCCTTCCAATTGCCGAACGAGTTATTCGCCGCATGGACGACGACGAAACCGCCGCCGCCGGCCACGTACTTTATAAACGCCTCCTGCGTCTCCTTGGGCCAGTCCGCGCCGTTGTAGTTGGAAACGACGACCTGGTACTTGCCAAAATCGGGCTTGAAGTTCGCGTCGGTCCCCTCTTTGGCGGTCGTGGCCACATCGACGGTAAAGAGTCCCGTCTCTTCGAGATAATTCTTCATCATCTTGGTCGTCGTCGGCCAATTGCCGTGGTTGTTCTGCCCATCGACGATCAGGGCCTTGAGCTTTGGCTCGGCAGCTAATGCGGCGGTGTAGGAAACGGCCAGCACGGCCAGCGAAGCGAACAGGAAGCGAATCATGGTCGGCATCCTCCGGAAAATCTCGATGGGAACCCTCGGCAGTAGTGTAACCGGGGCAGTTGGTCGGGGAAAGCAAGTCGCCTCCCAGCGGCAAGAGTCACCACGCCGCGGCGAATTCTCCGGGAGGACGGAACATACGATGCTTCAAAAGCAACTGCTGGCCGTGGTCGAAGTCACTGTGGTCACCGCCGCCGTGCACTTCGCCTACAAAGCGCTCAAGCTCGTCGAACCCTGGGGACACAATTACTCCCCTGGCCTGGTGATGATCGCCGCCACAGTGGTAGTCGTATTCTGGCGGCCCGATCTGCGCTGGCGGGACCTGTTCGGCGTCAACTGGCAGCAAGGGCTCGCCCAGGGACTCGTGCTGAGCCTCGTCTTGCTCGCGGCGGGCATTCTGGAATACGCGGTCATCGGCCTACCGGAGCACAAGCCACTTGTGACCACGCTGCGATTGGCCTACTACCTGAGCCTGTCAATTTTCGCATTCTGGGTAGCGCGGCGGTCGCTGATTGCCAGCCTAGGGCCGAAATGGACCATACCGCTATTGATCACAATCCTTGTCCTGCCCATTGCTGTTGCCATCTGGCGAGGCGCTCCGGGTGGAGAAGTGCTGTCGCGCGCGATTTCGCTCGCCTGCTTTACGGCGTTTGGCGAAGAACTGTTTTTTCGTGGTTACGTCCTCTGTCGGCTGAATGCAGTCTTTGGCCGGCCGCTGCGCCTGGCTGGAATCTCCTTCGGAGCGGGGTTGTTCATATCGGCGTTCTTATTCGGCCTGATTCACGTTGCCAACCCGACGCTGTGGTATCACGGGCAATGGAAGTTTGACCCATGGTGGGGCGCAGCGGCATTTGCTTCCGGTCTGCTCTACGGCTATCTGCGTGAAATGACCGGCGGCATTTGGGCGGGGACGGTGGTCCACGGACTATCCGGCGTCTACCGTGGAATTGCCCAACTCTATTTGTCGCGTTGATCCGAGCGTCAATTGTGCTTGATCGTGATGATGTCCCCGTCCTGGATCACGTAATCTTTCGGCTCCTGCCGCATCAGGCCCGCCGCCTTCACTTCGCGCTCGCTCCCGAGGCGAACGAGGTCGGCGTGAGACATCGTCTCGGCCCGGATGAAGCCGCGGGCCAGGTCGGTGTGAACACCGGCGGCGGCTTCCAGCGCCGTTCCCCCCTGGCGGATCATCCAGGTACGGACTTCTTTCTCGCCGGCCGTGAAAAAGAGCATCTGACCCGAGACATCCATGATCCGGCGGACGAGTTGGTCGCGATCGAACGGCTGGACTCCCATTTCGCGGCAAAACTCGTCGCGCTCCGCCGGCGCCATGCCAGCCAGGTCCATCTGAAGCTGGATCGAAAAGGCGTGCAGCTCGGTCCCTTCGGGCGCGGCCCTTTGGAATCGACTGGGATCGGTGTCGTCGTCCGCCAGGTTGACGACGATCAGCCGCGGCTTGTCAGAAAAGAGCTGAAACGACTTGATGGCCTTTTTCTGATCGGGCGTCATCGGAAACTGGTGCAGCGGACGTCCTGCTTCCAGCTCGGCCAGAATCGGCTCCAGCGACGCCAGCTCCGCCTGCTCTTTCTCGCGATCAGGCCGGGGCTTTTTGAGCTGGTCCTTCAGCCGCTCGACGCGCCCGTGCACGATGTCCAGGTCAGCTATCAACAGGTCGTCGCCAAAATTGCCGAGGTCCGCCTTGGCGTCGTT
>DASRJP010000146.1:0-4419 GCA_035649415.1 Pirellulaceae bacterium
GGGGAAGCCAAATTCGGTCCGCCAGCAGTGGTTGTTGGCCAGCTCGAAGAGGTCCGGCTTCATCACCGGCACGAGCAGAACCGACCAGGGCCAGGAGTGCTTTTCGAGGTCGATCAGCCCCCCTTCGCGATGGGCCCACTCGGCAGCGGCGGTCAGCGGCGGCGATGTGATGTCCAGCGGCGTCTTGTGACCGATCAGCAAGAATGCCCCGAGCGTGTGCTGCTTGCCGCCGACGGAGAAGATCTCGTACTCCGTATTGAGCGGATAGAGCCAATTCTCGGGCGTGACTTTGTGCGGCGCTGGCGGCTCGCGCCAGCCCTCGGCCCGGTTCCCTTGCGAAGCGGGGATCGACTCCGCCGTCGTTACCCAATACGTCAGCGGAAAGGCGATATTCAGGTCCTCGGCTTGCACGACAACTGGCATCTCACCGAGCTTGCGGTGCACGTGCGTGTCGGCGGAGTACCAGCCGTGCTTCGCCAGATGTGCGAAGCGATCAAGTTTCAAATCACCGAGGTCCACTGGCTTGTCGTCAATCGTGAAGTCCTTGGTCAGCGGCACATACTCCTTGCCGCGCTCGATGGTGAGCGTGTACTTCCCGCGCGGCAACTCTACCTGGAAGGGCGCGGCCGGCACTGCCGCATGCATTTCGACGCTATTGGTGGCCGGATATTCGCGCTGATAGAGTACCGCCGTCTCGGTTTTCGACTGCGACTGAGGGAAATGCCTCCGCTTGCTGTCAGCCTGGAGATAAACCCGGGCGGCAATTGGCTGGCCCGTGTCAGCATCGATGATCGTGCCGGTCACCTTTTGCGGCGAATCATCTACTGCGACCTGCGGCGGGAAGTTTTCCTTGGGCGGATCGAATCTGAGTGTCCACAGGATGCCTTGGACGAATAGGCGCTGGTATTCCGGCCGATTCCAATTGTCGAGGAAGTGGCCGCTAGAGCAGCCAAATGAGCGCCCGCCGCCGGCCCGCTCCCAGCACCAACAAAACGCATGACGCTGGCCATCGATATCGGCCTCCATGAGCGGCGTGAAGCCGGTTTGCTCTTTTGGCCGCTTGAGCTGGTAGTAGAACTCATCGTGGATGCGAAAGTCTTTCAGCCCGGCGGTGATCGGATGATCGGCGGCCACATGAACGCCTGTCGTCAGCACCTTGTACTTGCGGTCCGGCCCGCCGTGACACGCGCCCACCAGCGAAGTTACAGCGTCGATATGCTCTGCCTCGCGGCTGCCGGTGGCCCAGTGAATGGCGCTGATGCCGCCGCCGCGCTCGGCCAGCTCCGCGAGAGCCGCCTTGCGCCGTGGATCGGCGTCGATCCATTTTCCTCCTTCGGCCACGAGCAGCACCACGCCATCAGCCTTGCGGATGGCTTCAGGGACATCGGTTCCCTCTTGATCGGCGCGCACACTTGTGATCGCGATCTCCTTCACCGGCGCCAATAGCTCCGCCAGTAGCTTCTGCTGAGGCACATACTCGTGCGCGCCCGGTGGATGTCCGTCGGGGCCTTGGGCGACGATCAGCAGTCGCCGTGGTTCGTCGTCAACTGCCCATGCGCTAGCGCCAAGCAGCAGGAGCAGGGTCGTCAATCCCAGAAATCGCTCGCGGTTCATAGTTCAAACACCACGGAGTGCAAATGGCCAGACAGGAGGGAATGTCGAGGATTCTAGCTTCCCAGGGGCCGTTGTCGCGACTGGGGCCCCTGCCAACAATGGTTTAATGTGCCGTTCCACTCACGGAGCGAGTGGACCAAATTTTCACCGAAAGGACGCCGCGTGATCGTCGTCACCCGCAAGTTGACCAAGGCCTACGGCGCGGTGATGGCACTCGACTCCTGCTCGCTGGGGGTGCAGACCGGCGAGGTCTTCGGATTGCTTGGGCCGAATGGCGCTGGAAAAACGACGCTCATTCGCCTGCTGCTCGGGTTTCTGCGGCCGACGGCCGGGGACGCAAGCGTGGCGGGGCTCGATTGCCGGCGGCAGTCGGTGCAGGTGCGAAAGCAGGTCTCGTACCTGCCGGCCGAAGCAGCATTGTTTCCACACATGCGGGCCACCGACGTGCTGCGGTTCTTCTGCGAGGTGCGCCCCGGCGGCAGATTTCAGCGCTACCTCGATTGCGCCCAGAGGCTCGAGCTGGCCGAGCTGAATCGCCGCGTCAGCTACATGTCCACGGGCATGAAGCAGAAATTGGCGCTGGCGGCGGCACTCGCGGCCGACGTGCCGCTCTATATCCTCGACGAGCCGACTTCGAACCTCGACCCAAACGTGCGGGCGACGGTGCTGGCGATGGTGGCCGATCTCAAGCGCGCGGGGCGAACGGTGATGTTTTCGTCGCACGTGCTGCCGGAGGTGGAGGAGGCGTGCGACAGAGTCGTGATCCTGCGGGCCGGGCAGCTCGTGCACACGCAGGTTGTGGCCGAGCTGCGGTCGCAGCATCGCATTCTGGCGGAGCTGCAGGGGCCTATGCCGCCGGTGCCGGCCGGAGTCAGAGACGGCACGCAGGTCGTTTGCCAGGGATCGCGGGTGACGATCGAGACGGCCGGCGAACTGTCGCCGCTGTTGGGGTGGCTGGCGACCTTGCCGCTGGCGGATATTCGCATCGAGCCGGTGGGGCTGCGAGCGGTGTACGACCGGTTCCACGTTGGGCAGGCGTCTGGCCTGCCATTGACCGATCAGCCGCATGAGCCTGCGGTTTCGCACGAGATTGCGGAGGCCGCACCATGAACCGCGCCGTGCTGCAAAAGTGCATCGTCGAAGCCCGGCTGCTCTTTGCCGCCTGTGCGATCGGCCTGTTCGCCTTCTGCTGGGTGCGGATCTACATCATCAGCCGCGTCGATTTGGAGACTTTTTCCCAGATCGTCGAAAAGCTGTGGGACAAGTGGGCCGACTACTGGCCCGTGTCGCTAAGCCAGCTTCTGTCGTATTCGGGGCGGATTGCTGTCACGTTTGACGAGCCGATCGTCGTCTTGTGCGTGTCGGTGTTCGCCATCGCCCGCGGCAGCGACGTCGTCAGCGGCGAGCTCAACCGGGGGACGATGGAGCTGCTGCTCGCCCAGCCGGTTAGCCGCTGGCAGGTGCTGCTAAGCCAGGCGCTAGTGACCGTCGCCGGCATCGTGCTCTTGTCTCTGACCGCGTGGCTGGGAACCCTCGCCGGAATCATGACGAACACCGTGCAGGAGGAAGTGCCGCGGCCAGAACTCAGGATCCCCGGAATTGGGCTCTCGATTCCATTGTCGCTCAAGAAGCCAGAGAAGATCCGCGTGCCCATGGGCAGCAAGGTCGAGCCGCAAAACTTCATTCCCGGGGCCGTGAACCTCGGGGCGCTCGGCATATGCCTGGCCGGGATCAGCTCGCTGGCATCGGCGTTTGACCGCTACCGCTGGCGGACGATTGGCCTAGTCGTGGGTTTTTATGTGGTGGAGACGATCCTCAAGATTGCCGGCGTGGCGATTAGCGAGGCCGCATGGCTGAAAAAACTGTCGCTGTTTTCTGCGTACGAGCCGCAGAAATTCATCGCCACGGCGGTGCATGACGCGGCCAACACCTGGAGCCTCGTACTGCGCGATTCGCAGGGGACCATGCTCGACGTCGGCCCGCTGGGGTACAACCTGATCCTCTTAGGGATCGGGCTGGGATGCTACGCGGCGGCAGCGGTCGTATTTCAGAAGCGGGATCTGCCGGCGCCGCTGTAACTTCCCGGAATCAGCGACCTCTCACTGGTAAGCAACTGGGCCGCTGGCTGTCTCACCAGCAGAGCAGGCCGTGGTGCAAAACTCAGGGGCAAAGACGGCCCAGCGTATCAACAAGGGGAGGGACGCTTGGGCGGAAAGTAGCGGCCACCGCCGACTTGTGACATCCCGTTGCCTGAGCCGGGCCTGGGCAAATCTCAATAAGAGGCCGAGTTTCGCACCACAAAGAGCGTTTTGCTCGCAATTTGGTGCAAAACTCCCCCCACCGGGTGGCTGACGGTCACCGCACGGCGGCAACCGGCCGCTGCTGAAGATTGTTGGTTGTCAATGAACGAGCCCAGCCTGGTAAAGAGGCAGGCATGTTCTATAAATCTATACACTAGTGCATTTCTGGTCAAGTACACGCCGTGGAAAAAAGCTTCACCGGCCAGGTGCGAAGCGCCGGCGGAACAGCTCTAAGACAGACAGGCCACCGTGTGAACGCTGTGGCGCACTAAAAGATCCCGAGCTGATCCCGCGCCTCATCAGTCATTTTGTCGGGCGTCCACGGCGGATCGAGGACGATCTTCACCTCAACGTTGCCAACCGGCGGGAGCTGCGAGATGACCTGCTTGCTGTTGGCGATGAGCTGCGGGCCGGCGGGGCACATGGGGCTGGTCATCGTCATGTCGATCTTGACGTTCGTCTTGCCATCATCCTGCGGCACCAGATCAACGTTGTAGATCAGCCC
>DASRJP010000147.1:0-9942 GCA_035649415.1 Pirellulaceae bacterium
CTCCGCCTCGGTCAGGCCGCGGCTCATCATGTAAAAGAGCTGCTCCTCGCCGATGCGGCTGACGCTCGCCTCGTGGCCCACCGAAACGTCCTGCTCGGCAATCTCGATGTACGGATAGGTGTCGCTGCGGCTCTTGCTGTCAAGGATCAGGGCATCGCAGACGACGTTCGTCTTGGCCCCCTTGGCCCCCTTCTCGACACGCACCAGGCCGCGGTAGCTGGCCCGGCCGCCGTTCTTGCTGATCGACTTGCTGATGATCTGGCCGGTCGTATTGGGCGCACAGTGGACCAGCTTGGCCCCAGCGTCCTGATGCTGGCCAGCGCCGGCAAAGGCGATCGACAGGATTTCGCCGCGGGCCCCCGGCTCCATCATGTAGACCGACGGGTACTTCATCGTCAGCCGGCTGCCGAGGTTGCCGTCGATCCACTCCATCGTGGCGTCGCCGTAAGCCATGGCCCGCTTGGTGACCAGGTTGTAGATGTTGTTGGCCCAATTCTGGATCGTCGTGTAACGGCAGCGGGCCCCGCGCTTGACCATGATCTCGACGACGGCCGAGTGGAGGCTCTCGGTGCTGTACATCGGGGCGGTGCAGCCTTCGACGTAATGAACCGATGCCCCTTCATCGACGATGATCAGCGTCCGCTCGAACTGCCCCATGTTCTCCGCGTTGATGCGGAAGTAGGCCTGGAGCGGGAAGTCGATCTTGACCCCCTTGGGAACGTAAATAAACGATCCGCCCGACCAGACGGCCGAGTTGAGTGCCGCGAACTTGTTGTCGTCCGGCGGAATGATCTTGGCGAAGTATTCACGCACCAGGTCCGAGTGCTCGCGGACTGCCGTATCGGTGTCAGTGAAGATCACCCCCTGCTTGGTGAGGTCTTCCTTCAGCGAGCCGTAGACGACTTCGCTTTCGAACTGGGCCTTCACGCCGGAGAGGAATTTCTTTTCGGCCTCAGGAATGCCGAGGCGGTCGAACGTGTCCTTGATTTCCTTGGGGACGTCGTCCCAGGTGCGTCCCTGGTGGTCGGTCGGCTTGAGGTAGTAGTAGATGTCCTGAAAATTCAACGCGACCTTGCCGCCCCACTTGGGCATCGGCTTGGACTGAAAGATCTCGAGCGACTTGAGCCGGAACTCGCGCATCCATTCCGGCTCGTTCTTCATATCCGAGATTTGGTGCACGATCTGGGCGTCGAGCCCCTTGCGGGCCTTGAAAAACGCCTTCGATTCGGTGCGGAAATCGTACTTGTTGATTTCCCCGACCGGGTCGGCGTGGGTGTCGAGCGTGGTGATGTCAGTAGCCATATCTTGGGGAAATGACCAATGACCAAGCCCCAATGACCAATGAGGTCACTGGCGAACATTGGTCATTGGGGCTTGGTCATTGGTCATTCTTTCTTCACATGAGTTTCTTTATTCGTTGATCGCTACGCCGCCGCCGGCTCCTCCTTCGCCGTCATCGCCCGGTTCTCGGCGTCCGCATCGGGATAGGCCCGGCGAATCCGGTCGTAACCTTGCGTGTGCAATTCGTCGGCCAATTCCACGCCGCCAGTCTCGACGATCCGGCCGCCAAGCATCACGTGCGTGAAGTCGGGCTTGTTGTGCTCCAGCAGCTTGTCGTGGTGCGTGATGATGAGCAGGCCCATCTTCTCGCGGCCAATCTCAGCAATGCTCTGGCTGGCCAGACGCACGGCATCGGCATCCAGTCCACTGTCGGTCTCGTCGAGAATCGCAATCTTCGGCTGCAGCATTGCGAGCTGCAAAATCTCGGCCCGCTTCATCTCGCCGCCGGAAAAGCCGTCGTTGACGTACCGCCGGGCAAACTCGCTGTCCATCCGGAGCTGCTCCATCTTCCCCTTCAGCTCGCGGCGAAAATCCTTCATCGGCATCAGCTCTTCGCCTTCCTTGCGAGCGGGGTTGCGGACGTTGGTCGCCGCATGCCGCAGGAAGTCGGCCAGCTTGACGCCGGGAATCGCGATCGGCCGCTGGAAGGCGTAGAACAATCCGAGCCGGGCCCGCTCGTCGGGCTCCTTCTCCAGCAAGTCCTCGCCGTTGAGCGTGATCGAGCCCTGGGTCACCTCGTACTTCGGATGCCCCATGATGACCAGGCCCAGCGTGCTCTTGCCGGACCCGTTGGGTCCCATCAGGGCGTGCGTCTCCCCGCGGCGAATCGTCAGATTGACGCCACGGAGGATCGGCTTCTCCTCGACGGAGACGTGCAGGTTCTTAATCTCAAGCGTATCTGTCATGTGACGGTTATCTTTTGAATGACCAATGACCAAGCACCGATGACCAATGCCGGCGGTTGGTTCCAAGTCCCCTCATTGGTCATTGGGACTTGGTCATTGGTCATTTCCTTACCCCGTGACCTTCTGGTGATCGTAAAGTGGCTCCAGGTCCGCCGGGGCGGCCACATAGCCGCTGTGGTGCGGAATTGGGAGTTCGTCATCCATCTTGTGGCCAAGCTGGCCGAACGACTGTGCTTCGCCGTTGGCCTTGCGGGCGATCTTGTGCCCGCGAACCTTATCCTGGATTCGCATCAGCCCTTCCAGCAGTGCTTCCGGACGCGGCGGGCAGCCGGGAACGTACACATCCACCGGCACCACCAGGTCCACGCCCTTGACGACGTGGTAGCCCCACTTGAAGTACGGCCCGCCGCCGACCGTGCAAGCGCCCATCGCGATCACGAACTTCGGGTCGGGCATCATGTTGTAGAGGCGCCGCACGCGACTAGCCATTTTGTAGGTCACCGTGCCGGCGACGATCATCAGGTCCGATTGCCGCGGCGTGGCGCGGAAGGCACCGGCACCAAAGCGGTCTATGTCGTAGCGGCTGGCCCCGGTGGCCATCATCTCGATCGCACAGCAGGCCAGGCCGAACGTCATCGGCCACAGACTCGACTGGCGGGCCCAGTTGATCGCTTGCTCGAGCGTGGAGGTGATCACATTCTCCTCGAAACGGCCTTCGATCCACGGCTGCGTCGGCGGTGCGGTGATTTGCGGACTCATTGCTTTCTCCATGCGTGCCTGGCCGGACACTTCCGGCGAAACTCGCTATCGTAACTCAACTTCTCGTCGCTTCGTAGGACAGGTTTCCAACCTGTCCTGCAATCTTTGGACAGGTTGGAAACCTGTCCTACTTCGGCTCGAACGTGCAGCAATTGCCGCCGTCCAGCCGGCACTGGCTCAAATGCACGTTCTCCCCGAGCAACTCGGCAAACATCTGCTTCTCCATCGAGCACACCCCCCGGTCCTGTTCGGCCAGTTCCGGATAGGGGCACGCAACGACGGTCAACACCGGCAACTCGTGCGTTTTGTCCACTTCCAGCGGCACTTGCCGCTCGCCAAATACTTCGGCCAGCGACTCCATCCGCTCGACAGTATTCGATCCGCGAATTTGCCCGGCATATAATCCGGCCAGCCGCTGGGAAAGCCGCGTGAGCAGCCCCCGCCGCACTTCCGGGTCCTTGATTTCCCGTACTTCCTGCCACAAGACCATCGCCAGATCGGCGAAGTTGCTACCGCTTTTCTTCCGCCCTTGATCGGTCAGCCCATAGCGATGTGACGGACGGCCTCGCGCCGCCTTCTCCGCCTTTCGCTCGATGTCTCCTTGGGCCAGCAGCCGCGTCAACCGCTGCCGGACAGCAGTCGCGGTAACCTTCGTTTGCGTGGCCAACTCAGCGACCGACATCGGCCCCGCCTTGCGAAGTAAGTCGAGCAAGCCCTGGTCGGAGGTTGGCGAATTAGCGTCCATCGATTGTCGTCCGCACTAAAGCCTTAACTGCTATCATCGTACCGCTTTTCACACTTTTGACAAGGGATTATGTCAAAAATAGTGACTCGGTCGTGTCATTTTGCAAGACGTTGCCACCACACGACTTACGGCTAGTTCTTGACGACCGGCCGCCGCGAAGCCCAAATGATATAAACCGGAATCCCCGCCAGCACGATCAGCAGGCCCGGCCAAGTGTAGAGTGGCCGCACTACCAGCAAATCAAGCATCACGAGCGTGCACAGGAGCACGTATGCCGCCGGAAGCCACGGATAGAAAAACGTGCGGTACGGTCGGTGGGCACCCGGATCGCGGACCCGTAAGACAAAGAGACCGCCCACGGTCAGGACGTAGAAGAGGAGTGCCGCGAAAATGACGTAGTCCAGGAGTTGGCCATAGGTGCCGGAGAAGATGAGCAGCGTGGACCAGACTCCTTGCAGGACGAGCCCGATTGCCGGCACGCGGCGCGAATTCAGCTCGCCGACCGAGCGGAAAAAGAGTCCGTCCTGTGCCATCGCATAATAGAGCCGCGCCCCTGCCAGAATCAGCCCATTCACGCAGCCGAACGTGGAGATCATGATCGCGACGGCCATTGCGGGGACGCCGAATCGTGGAGACACGATTTCCAGGACGGCAGTGCCGACGCGATCGTCCTTGGCGTGGGCGATGCCACGCTCGATCGGTGTCGTCCCTTGCGGATCGCCATCGACCGGCAAGGCACAGAGGTACGCCACATTGGCCAGCAGGTAGAGTACGATCACCAGGCCGGTGCCCAGCGCCATCGCGCGCGGGATGTTCTTCTGCGGCTCATCAATTTCCCCGGCGATGAACGTGACGTTGTTCCAGGCGTCGGACGAGAAGAGCGCGCCGACCAGCGCGCCGCCGACTACCATCAGCGCGGCCAGGCCCGAACTCCACGCAGCCCATTGACGAGCAGCTTCAAACCGCGGCGTCTGGTCAATGCCGGTCCACAAGTTTTGCCAATTGGAGCGAATCACGTCGCTGTCGGCAGCGAGCGTGAGCCCGACGACGATCAGTACGATCAATGCCAGGGTCTTGGCGACGGTGAAAACGTTCTGCACCCACTTTCCGGCGACGACCCCCAGGCAATTGATGACGGTCAGCAAGACGACGATCGCAGTCCCCACAAGTTGTCCCGCGGAAATCGTGAACTGCTTGAGTTCCCAGACTACCAGCGGCTCGTGCCACGGCACGGGAATCACAATCCGCCAGTTCAGATCTGCGACGCGTAGCAGGACATTTTCGGTTCCCAAATTGGGGACCAGTACCCCCAGAAACTTCGCAAACGCCACGGCAACCGCGGCAATCGTCCCCGTCTGAATCACCAGAAACAGGGTCCAGCCGTAGAGAAATCCACTCAAGGGGCCGTACGCTTCGCGCAGGTAGACGTACTGTCCGCCCGCACGGGGCATCATGGCAGCCAGCTCGGCATAACTCAGTGCGCCCAGCACCGTCATCACGCCGGCCAGCGCCCAGACCGCCATCAGCCAACCGGCGCCCCCCACGTCGCGGGAGATGTCGGCCGAGACAATGAAGATGCCCGAACCGATCATCGCCCCGGCCACAAGCATCGTGGCGTCGAACAAACCTAAGTGGCGACGAAAGCCGGCGTCGGCAGATTGAGTTTCGGAATCCATCGGCGATGGCGACGGGTGTATCATTCGCGCGGTTTGTGCTGCGATGCATCCCGGCGCGGCTGTTGGCTAAGTGGTAGCGGGCTTCTCGCCCCGCAGTTCCTTGCCGAGTGTGCTGTGGTAAATGCCGTAACAGAAGTAAATGACCAGGCCGATGGCGAGCCAGCCGAACAGGCGGTACCAATTCTCGGCGGGGAGCGACAACATCAACAGCAAACAACTCGCGATGCCCAAAATGGGGACCACGGGCACAAAGGGGCAGCGAAATGGTCGGTGCGCCTGCGGGTTCGTTTGTCGCATGATTAGCACAGCGCCGCATACGATCACAAAGGCGAACAGGGTGCCGATATTCGTCAGGTGCAAGAGCGCATCGATGGGGAGCCATCCGGCCAGGATCGTGACGAAGAAGCCGATGAGAATCGTGCTGATCCAGGGAGTCTTAAACGTCGGATGCACATCGGCAAAAATCCGCTTGGGCACCAAGCCGTCGCGGGCCATCGCCAGAAAGACGCGCGGCGCACTGAGCATCATCACGAGCAGCACGGACGTAATCCCTGCCACGCCCGCCGCGGCAATGATGAATTCGGCCCACGGCAAGCCCGCCTTCTTGAACGCATCCGATACGCCGGCATTCGTATCGAGCTGGTCGTACTTCACCATGCCGGTGAGTACGGCGACGACGCCGATGTACAGAACGGTGCAAATCACCAGCGACGCGATGATCCCGATCGGCACGTCCCGCTGCGGCTCCTTTGCTTCTTCCGCGTGGGTAGAAACGGAATCGAAACCAATGTAGGCGAAGAAAATGATCGCGGCGCCCGCGAGCATGCCCACTGGCTCGCCGCCGGCATTCGTCTGACCCACGAGCGGAATGCCGAAAAAGCTGACTCCCGTCCAGCCATAGGGTGCGAAGGGAACCCAATTGTGCGGCTTGACGAAATAGGCTCCGACCAGGATGACAAAAACGACGGCGGCCAATTTGATGAACACCATCAACGAATTGAACCCGGCACTCTCGGATATCCCCTTGACGAGGACGGTGGTCACGATCGCGACGATAATGATCGCTGGAAGGTTGACGTACGCCCGTTCGATGTTTTGCAGTTTCCCTTCCACAACCAAATCGCCAACGGCGCCCACCGACGTACCGTCCTTGTCGCGCACCCAGTGAACGGCATACTCGGGCTTGGAGACCTTCGCGACCTCGCCCCCAGCGCGATCCGTCAGCTTGATGGCATGCTGCGTAACGACATCCCCTTCGTACGTCGCCTTCACGTTGGGGAGGTAATAGCCGTGGTCGTATTTGTACGGCGCACCGGAGAGCGCCATTGGCACAACAATTCCGAGCTTAACGAGCACGCTCTGAAAATATCCCGACCAGCCGTTAGCCACCGTCGCCGCGCCGACCGCGTATTCGAGAATGAGATCCCAGCCGATGATCCAGGCGAATAGTTCGCCCATCGTTGTGTAGGCGTACGTGTAGGCGCTACCTGCCACCGGCGCCATCGAAGCGAACTCCGCATAACAGAGGGCCGCGAAGATGCAAGTGACGCCGGCGACGACGTACGAGAGCATCAGTGCCGGGCCAGCGACGTTGTGAGCGGCCGCGCCGGTGGCAACGAAAATCCCAGCACCGATAACCGCGCCCACGCCCAGAGCCGTCAGGTTGATCGGCCCCAGAGCCCTCTTCAGCCGATTGTCGCTGTGCATGTCCGCCAGCAGCGTGTCCAGCGACTTGCGGGCAAAGAGTTGACTTGGCATCCAGTCCTCCGGGTTCGGAACGAGCGGGGGGCCGCGGAAATGGTGGCGGAAAGTGCCCTAAGTATCTTCGCGGCACTTGCAGCGTCAAGCGCAGAATGAACGCGATACTAGACCGCTTCGGCGGCTACGGTGGGGGCCTGGCGTGGGAAATAGACTTCCACGACCTGCAAGAGCTCCTCCCGCGTGCTGACCTTGGCCGCGTGCGTGCGGAAGAAGCGTGCACCGGGCATGCCGGTGGCATAGTTGCAGGCAAACTTGCGCATCAGCAGCGTCCCTTTCTCATCGCCGAACCGCTGGCATACCAACTCGTAGTGGCGGAGGAGGCACTGCCGCTGCTCGTCGAGGGTCGGATCTGGCGGTATCGGATCGCCACGGAGCGCCGCGGCCGATTGAGCAAACAGCCACGGTCGGCCGAGGCAGGCCCGGGCGATCATCACCCCATCGACGCCGTAGCGGGCAAATGCCGTCACCACCTTCTGCGGCGTATCGAGGTCCCCATTGCCAATCAGCGGCATTCGCGTCAGGTGCGGCTTGATCTCGGCAATCCGCTCCCAGTCGGCATTTCCTTTGAAAAAGTCGGCGGCTGTGCGTCCGTGGACGGTGAGTGCCGCGGCGCCTGCCGATTCGACGGTCTTGGCGACTTCGATGGCGTTGATCCGGTCGCGCGAGCAGCCGAGGCGAATCTTGGCCGTGACCGGCGTCGGCGCGCAAGCTTTGACGACTCGTTCGACGATCTGGCCGATCCGCTCGGGAAAGCGGAGCAAGTACGAGCCGCTGTGGGCCCGCTCGGTGACATCCTTCACCGGGCAGCCGAAGTTGATGTCGACAATGCTCACGCCGTACTCTTGGGAAAGCCGCTGGCCGACGCGGGCGAGCGTCTCTGGGTCGTTGTCCCACATCTGCACGGCGAGCGGGCGGGCCTCTTCCTTCACGCCCCAGAGGCGATCCGGCGACTCGCACTCGTTGGCATCGAGCCAGACGAAGCTGCGGGCGGAGACCATCTCCGTCGCCTGGAGTCCGACGCCGCCATACTCGCGGACGATTTGGCGAAAGGCGTAGTTCGTGTACCCCGCCATCGGAGCCTGGAGAATCGGCGGATCGATGACTAGCGAACCAATCACCAGCGAATGCACTGCAAGCGGCCACTGGGACTGCGTGGCCGGCGCGTGGTCGACTTGCGGGATCGTCAGGCTGGAGCGCGTCATGGTTTCAGTGTGGGTTGCAATACCCCAGCGCGCCAAGAGGAATGGCCAGCCTGACCGCTGAAGTTGCGCCGCGAAAAGCCTTCGCCCTGGAGCCGGGCGCGGGTATACTCAGGGGCATGTTTTCCAGCGGCACTTACCGCGGGGCGCTCGATCGACGCCGGTTTTTGGCTCAGGCTGGCGGCGGCGCCGGTCTAGTCGCTCTGGCGTCGTTGTGGGCGGAGGAGAGTCGCCGCGCGCAGGCAGGTGACATCAGCCGCGATAACGGCAAGTCGCCGCACCACGAGCCCCGCGTGAAGAGAGTTATCTGGCTCTTCATGCACGGTGGACCGAGTCACGTCGATCTGTTCGATCCCAAGCCCGATCTTAGAAAGCTCGCCGGCGAACCATTGCCCGAAAGTTTTGGCCTGGTGATGACGCGACGGAAGGTGGCGACCAATCCACTGCTGGGACCGATCAAGCCTTTTGCGCCGCGCGGCCAGTCGGGGCTCGAGATCAGCGACTTCATGCCGGAAGTCGCCAGGCATGCCGACGAGCTGTGCGTGATCCGCAGTCTGCATGGCGACAGCGTGAATCATCCGCAGTCGGTCTACCAGATGAACACGGGCAGCATCCTCATGGGGCGGCCGAGCGTGGGAAGCTGGCTGGCCTATGGCCTGGGGAGCGAAAACCGCGACCTGCCCGCATTCGTCGTCCTGCCCGATCCGGGCGGCGGCGTTAAGGGTGGCCCGCCGGCGTGGGGGAGCGGCTTTTTGCCGGCGACTTTCCAGGGCGTGACGATGCGACCTGGTGTGACGCCGATCTTGCATCTCAAGCCGCCGCCGCAGATCAGCGCGGCGCAGCAGCGGCAGACGCTCGGCCTGGTGCAGCAACTCAACCGCGAGCATCTGGCGGCCCGCGGCGGCGATGATGAGCTGTCGGCACGGATAGCCGCGTATGAGCTGGCGTTTCGAATGCAGGCCGCCGCGCCCGACCTCGTTGATCTCGCCAGCGAAAGCCAGGAGACGCGTCAGCTTTATGGCCTCGATGAGAAAACGACGTCCGAGTTCGGCCAGCGGTGTTTGCTGGCGCGGCGGATGATCGAACGGGGAGTGCGGTTCGTGCAGGTCTACAGCGGCGACACCAACGGCTGGGATGCTCACAACGACGTGCTGGACAATCACGGCAAGCTCTGCCGCGCGAGCGACGGGCCAATTGCCGGCTTGCTGACCGATCTCAAGCGCCGCGGCCTGTGGAACGACACGCTCGTGATCTGGGGTGGAGAGTTCGGACGCATGCCGATGAGCGAGCAAGGTAAAGGTCGCGACCACAACCCGTGGGGATACAGCGTCTGGCTGGCCGGCGGCGGCATTCGCGGCGGCATGAGTTACGGCGCGACTGATGCCGTCGGCCTGCGTGCGGCCGAAAACAAGGTCCACATCCACGACTTCCACGCAACGCTCTTGCACCTGCTGGGCCTGGATCATCACGCGCTGTCGTTCTTCCACAATGGCCTCGACGAGCGGCTGACAGGACCGGGAGAGTCGCGGGTGGTGGAGGAGATTTTGGCTTAGAAA
>DASRJP010000148.1:0-13145 GCA_035649415.1 Pirellulaceae bacterium
GAGGAGGCCCTGCGGCGGCTGGGGCGCGAGCCGAAGCTGACGATCATCCGCGGCGGCACCGACGGCTCACAGCTCACCGAGCGCGGCCTGCCGACGCCAAACCTCTCGACGGGCGAGCACAATCCCCATTCGCCGCTGGAATGGACCTGCCTGGAAGAAATGGCCCAAGCGTGCGAAATGCTGGTGGAGCTGGTGAAGGTGTGGGCGGAGAAGCGGTAGGCCAGTATGCGGTTACATTACGGCGGCATTCCCACCAGCAGTGATTTTCATCCCGAGGAAACCGGCTGGACGAAGCTCAAGGAACCACAGCCGTGGCTGATGATGTGGCTCTCATTGCCGCTGGGTATTCTCGCCGCGGTGCTGGTGGGTTGGGCCTGGGTCGCCCTCGGGGACGTGCAGCCTGGGGTCAGCATCCAGACTCGCTCGATCGGGCAGGTCTTTGCGGCACTAGGGATTGGCTTGGCTGTCGTGCTTGCGCTGATTGTCATTCACGAACTACTGCACGCCGCGATAATGCCCGACTTTGGGTTGTCGCGGCGAACGATCATCGGCGTCTGGCCATCGCACGGCATGTTTTACGCCCACCACGAAGGGGAGCTGACGAAGGGCCGCTTCCTGCTGGTGTTCCTGATGCCGCTGCTGGTCATCAGCGTGCTGGTGCCGGCCGTGTGCATCCTCATCGGGTGGAAGCCGACCTGGCTGGCGCTGCTCACGATCCTGAATGCCCTCTTCGCCTGCGGCGACCTGCTGGGCGCGCTGCTAATTCTATTTCAAGTTCCCAGCGGCGCGATCTGCCGCAATCAGGGGTGGATGACGTGGTGGCGGCGACCAGAGCGAGAGGCACAACCTACGGTTTAGCAGCGTCGAAGCACACGGAGCCCTTGCCGGTCCGGGGAGGTCCGATCACGATCTAGGATGCGTGCTGTCTTCTGACCCCTGTCTCGTGTCGTCTGACCTCTGACCTCCGGGGGGCTAACGCCGCCCCGCTCGCCACCCCTCTATGAACGTCCAGCAATTCCTCGACCACCACGGCATCAAGCGCAACCCGTTTGCCGAGGAGGACGCGCAGACCGACCCAGTGTTCAAGGAACACTGCATCGACAGCACGTACCACCCGACGTGGGATAAGGTGTACGGCGATCCGGGAGAGCCGGCCAGCGCTATCGTGTTTGGCGAGAAGGGGTCGGGGAAGACGGCCATGCGGCTCCAGTTGGCCAAGCAACTGGAGCGCTTCAACCAGCAGCACCGCGGCCGCGGCGTATTCGTCATCCACTACGAGGACTTCAATCCGTTTTTGGACCGCTTCCGCGATCGGCTGGGGGGGCGCCAGCGGCGGGCCGACCGCGTGCTGGCCCAGTGGAAGCTGTGGGACCACATGGATTCGATCCTGGCGATCGGAATCACGGGGCTTGTCGATCGGCTGCTCGACGTCAAACAGCCGAGCCAGGCCATCGAATGCGACGTCAATCCCACGCACGCCGAAAAGCTCGACAAGCACCAGGCCCGCGACCTGCTCTTGCTCGCGGCGTGCTACGACCAATCGACTGCCGAGACGTTCAAGGGGCGCTGGCACAAGCTCCGGCGCAGGTTGAAATACAACACGCTGCTCTCGTTCTGGCCGCACGTGCTGGGATGGGCGTGGTTGGTGCTCTATGTCACGCTGCTCTTGGTGCTCTACCTCAGCGATATGAAGGCCTGGATCCCCAATCCCTGGTGGGTCCACCCGCTGATCGGCCTGGCCGGCTTTCTCCCCTGGGCCTGGAAAGCGTGGAAAAACTTCTGGCTGGCCCGTGGCATTCTCCGCCGCATGCGGGTGGGCAACCGCGAGACCAACGCCCTGCGGCAGGTGCTGATGCACTTTTCCGCCCCCGAGCTTTCCGGCCAGCCCCTCCCCAACAAGGACAGCACCGACGACCGCTATGAGTTCCTGCTCAAGCTCCAGGGCATTTTGCAGTCGCTCGGCTACCGCGGCATTATTGTGCTGGTGGACCGGGTCGATGAGCCGCACCTGATCAACGGCTCGGCCGAGCTGATGAAGGCCCTCTTGTGGCCGATGCTCGACAACAAGTTCCTCAAGCATCCCGGCCTGGGGATCAAGCTGATGCTGCCGCTGGAGCTGACGCGGTTCATCGAGCGCGAGGAGCGGGATTTTTACCAGCGGGCGCGGCTCGACAAGCAGAACATGGTGCCGAGCTTCGAGTGGACCGGCGAGGCGCTGTTCGACGTGGCGACCGCCCGCGTCCGCGCCTGTGCCGCCGAGGCGGAGAATCCGAACCTCCGCGACTTGTTTGATTCGAGCATCACCAATCAGCGATTGATCGAAGCCTTCCGCACGCTACGAGTGCCGCGGCGACTGTTCAAATTCCTCTACCGGTCGATCGTCAGCCACTGTAACGCCCACACGGATGAGAGTCCCGTGTGGAAAATTTCCCCCGGCATGTTCGAATCGACCTTGGCGCTCAGCCAGCGGGACCAGGATCAGTTTGATCGGGGGGTGGGGGCGGGATAGCTCGAATGCTGAGTAATGAATTACTTGATTGCCGCTTCGAGCGGCAGTTCGACATCTTCGCCCGATGGCTTGCCATCTTCTCCCGCCGCGCTCTGGTCGGAAGTCTCTTCTGTCGGCGGCGCTTCTGGGGGTGGGGGCAGCTCGCGGTCTTCCACGAGGCTTAGGTCCCAGCCGGTCTCTTCCGAGAAGCTGAAATCGTAGACGCCCGGCGAAAGCTCGTACCGGGCCGGCTCTGGCCCTTCGATGCCGCGGTCGAACTCGATGGTCCAGCGACTGCCGGCGGCGAGCGTCTGCTTCTGGCCCGGCTTCATCGTGTAGATCCATTGCTCGTTGATGCCATAGCCGACGGGGCCGGGAGCATCGGGCGGGCTGCGCAGCAAAATGTCTCCGTCCTTAATTGCCGGCCGAGCGGCCGCCACCTTGTTGCTCGGAAGCAGCAGGCTCTGTGAGGGTGCGACAGCATTGTTGGGCAGGACGTAAACCGTCCTGGCCCGCGGCCGCACGTAGTAGTAACGGTCGCCATAGTAATCGTGGTCGTAGTAGCCGATGCCGCCGACGCCGCTACGGCCGTAGTATCCCGGACCGTAGCCCGGTCCATAGGACCCGGGACCGTAGTAGCCTCCGCGGCCGATGGAAAATCCGGCTCCGCCGCCGCCGATCGAAAAGCCCCACTGGGCTTCGGCGGAAGCGACCATCCCCAGTACCAGAATCGCCGCAAGTAGATTTGTGTTTCGAGCCATGACATTCTCCTTGTGCGCTATCGGCGGCAGAATCGGCACAGTTTGACAAAGGCGCAGGCAAAGGCCCATCGTCGTTTTCGGCACGATGGCTCGCGCACGATAATGCCGCAGGAAAATGTACCGCCGCTGACGGACAGCCAAGGGGTGCGGCGTCCTTAATCCCACCACCAGCGGTCGTCCCCGCCGCGCGGCAGTTGTTTCCGCTGATCCTCTAGCCGGCCATTTTCGTCGGCCAGCAGCCGACCGGGCTCGAGCGCCGCCTCCGCGTCGATCGATACGCCGCCGCCGGCCGGCGTCAGCAGCCGGGCGCCTTTCCATTGCCAGTTCACCACGCAGGCGACCTGCTTGGGCACGGGCAGCGCCTCGCACGGCAGCCGCCCTTCATCGCGCAGCACGTCGGCGGTCCAGCCAGACCGGGCATACATATCGTGCCGCCGCAAGAACGCAGCGACGATCGCCAGGTCCATCATATTGCGAAGCTGCGCGTAAACCGGGCTGGCCGCGGCAATATCGGGATATTTCTTCGTAAACGCTGAGCAGAAGAGCTGGCTGGCCTTGCTCGGCTTCTCGCCCGCGGCGGCGAGCGCCCCATCTGGACCGATGCGAATGTCCTCGGCCTGGAGCTTCACTCCCTGGCCAACCATTTCCATCGCCAGCGCATCGTCGGCGATGCGAATGCCGTCGTACTCGGGCGTGAACCACCACCGCTGGAGCGTCGCCTCGCGCGGCGAATCGAGGGCCGACAGAAAAGTCGCCATCTTCACGGGCGGCGGCTCGATGCCGATGGCGATTCGTTTCATCCGGTAATCGGCCTCGACCAGGATCTGGGCGAAGTGCGTGCGTGGTGAAATGCCGAACACACGGATGGTGGCCATGCCCAGACTGTCGCGAACGCCCTGCGCGATCTCGACTGCCGCCGCGTCGCGGCCGGCAACGGGAATTGCGCGGGGAATGGTCCGCTGGTATTTCATCAAGCTCGCCAGGCCGTCTGGCGTTGGATCGATCGTGCAGCCGAGAAACGGCCGGTCGGGCCGCTTGCCAGCGGGCGGCGGCGCGAATGCCCGCAAGGCCACTGCCAGGTCTTCTAGCAGTAGCACAGGCCGCCCGCTCGTCATGCCAACTGGCCGCGCCGATGGATCGAAAATCCACGGCTCCGCCGGACCGGCCAGCACAATGTCCCCCGGCTCATCCCCCTCCGCCTCAAAGGCAAAGACAAACTGCACGCGCGTCAGCCCCGCCAGATGCCGCTCCACTTCCTCCAGCGGCATTCCCGCGCGCAGCCGCTCGGCGACGGCCGCTTCCAACCGCCGCAGCGAGACCTTTCGCAGTCTGGCTGCTTTGCTCAGATCCGGCGGCAAAGACTTTTTGGCGGCCGCGATCCGCTCAGCCCGCAGCCGCCCGCCAGGATCGGGAAAAGTCTTGAGCGACAGCACTCCTTCGGCATCGATGGCAACTCCGAACGTGGGGAGTTGCACCGTCGTGGCCGCGCCGGGGGGCGGATCGTCCTCCTGAGCGCAGGCGAGCGGTCGCCCTGCGAAGGCCAACGAAAAGGAAACAACGAACGCCCCGAAGAGATGGCGTGCTGGAAACACGGCGAGTGCCTTGCCGCTGGAACCCCTGTGCCGTCCATTGTAAGGGGCCAAGGGCAGCGCGGCTACTTCTTGCCCGGCAAGCACAAGCAAGAGCTGGTCAACTCAAAATCGCCGTCCGCCCAGACCTTGTTGAACTCCGCTAGCGCCTCGGCGGCCTCCGACTTGTTTCCGCTCATCTCCAGGCTGCGGGCCAGGCCATAAAGCGACCAGCCGTTGTGCGGATATCTTTTCAAGTCCTCGCGATAAACTTTCTCCGCTTCCGCAGCCCGCCCCTCGGCCACGAGCACCGCACCCAGTGTATGTCGCACGGGCCGCAGCCAGTCCGGCGGCTCGGCATACCGTAACTTGTCCTCACGGGAGATCGCTTCCCTCAGTGCCGCGATGGATTCCTGAGCCTTTCCCTGACGAATGAGGATCTCGCCGGCCAGCAGTTTCTCCGCCACGCCGAGCAAATCGTGTCCCTTGTTGTTGCTGAACACTGCTTCTTCGGGCACTTTGGCCTTGGCTGCCAGGAATGCCGACTGCTCTTTCGTCGCCGAAGCTACGTCCCCCTTGGCGGCAAACGCGACGCCGCGCGCACAGTGCCGCATGGCGCGGGCGATCGGCAGATAGTCGGAAGGCTCTGGCGCGGCCAATACTTCGTCCCATTTGCCGAAGCGGACGAGGATTTCCAGCGGAATGGCGGTGAAGCCGTCCACGACCGCGGCATTCTCCTTGACCCACTCGGGCGGAATGGCGGCTGCCATCTCGTTGATCGTGTCGATTGCCTTCCGGCTTTCGCCGCGCATGATGCAGGCGTATGCGAGCATGTGACGGTTGTGGGCCATGTAGACCTGGTAAAAGTCCTGCCGCGGCGATTTTTTCCGATAGGCATCGTCAGCCACGATGGCCTTCTCGTTGGCGACCGATGCCTTCTTCCACTGGCCCAAACGGACGTCGATGTGCGAGGGCATGTGGACGAGATGGCCCAGCCCCGGCGCTAAGTCGCGCAAGCGATCGGCCGGCGCGGCGGCTTTCTCAGGATGGGCCGACGCTTCCACGGCGTGGATATAAAGGTGCAGCGCTAGCGGGTGCTTAGGATCGAGCTTCAGCACGGCTTCCAGCGCCGCGACGAGCTCCTCGGTCCCAGGCTGCGGCTGGTAATCGAGTGTCCACAGGTCCCACGGCCGCAAGTCCATCATCGACTCGGCGAACAGCGCGCCGATGTCGATGTCGCTGGGATATTTTTTCCAGACTTGCCGCATCGCCGCAGCGAAGGCCTCGTCCAGCGGCTTGCGATCGGCCGGTTGCTCTTCCGCGTAACGCTTCTCGAGTGCCGCGATGAGGTCCTTCTCGACCGCACTCGCTCCGGCGGCAGCGAACTTCGCTTTGGCAAGCGCTTCCCAGGCGGCTTTGGCCCGCAACTCGGGCACTATCGGATTGTTAATGTGCGGACCATTGGCCAGAGCGACGCCCCACCAGGCCATGGCGCAGTTCGGATCGAGTTTTGCCGCTTGCTCGAAAGAGCGGATCGCCTCGTCGTGGTTGAAGGCGTACAGGAATGCCAGCCCCTGATTGAAATACGTTTGCGCTTCTGGCGAGTTCGTCGTCACACGCCGCTGGTGCGTCCCCAGCCCGTCGAACTGCGGCGGTGGCGCGCCCCAGGACGCAGTACCGAGCAGCGACCGCATGCCGGATTCAAGCGTGATTACCAGTAGAGCTCCTCGAAGCCAGTTGCGCATTTGCCCATTCCTTTGCATCAATTCGTGGAACTTTTCTCCTGCCAACCGCACGACATGTTACAGGAAGATCTGCCCAGGTGACGATGGCCCCCAGCCGGGGAAAGTGCACATGCGGGCTAGTCGGTGGGAGGATTGATGAGCGCCAGCAGCTCGATCATGAGCTTGGCCGATATCTTGAGGCGCTCCAGCGACTCAGCGGCCCGCGCGATCGCCCGGATCACTTCCCGGCGGTCGGTCTTTATCGCCCGAAACTGTCCCTGAAGTTCGTCCGCATTCCGGCAGATCGCCTCGTAGCGCGCCGCCAACTCGGCGGCTTGGGCTCGGTCCACCGCACCGGTCAGCAATCCAGCTTGTATGAAGTCCCGCGCCTCCTCATTCGTCGCCAGGATATCGGCATTCAACTTCACCGACGCTTCCCGCAACCGTTCGGCCAGATCCCCCACGGCCTTGAGATGCCGGAAGGATTCCAGTCCCTCAACGAATGCCTGGCTGATGACGGACATGACCAGCACGATCAGAGCCATCGAGACCAACAGCTCGGCCAGCGTGAAACCGTCCCGCGGTTTGGCCGCCCGTCTGCCGCCGCCGGACCACGACGGCTGGTTCATTTCGCTCGGCACTGAAGTTATGGCGCAATTGCCACTGGAGGCAGTCAGCATTTGCATGTTCAACCTCCTGCGAGTTCGATTTGCCGCCCGGAAGACGACCACCCCCCAAGTAGCCAGTAGCTGCCGGCGTCCAATGTAATCGCTGGCGCTGGGCAGCAGTCTTTGGGACGTTGAATTTCTGCTGGGCTACGGATTCTCGACCGCTTCCGGCCGCGCTATAAAGCGGTAGCCCATGTCGCGGACCGTGAGGAAATGCCGCGGATTGGCCGGATCGGTCTCGAAGATCTTTCTCAGCCGCAGGATGAACTGGTCAGGCGCTCGCGTCGTGATGTGCCCCGGCATTTGCCAGACCTGTTCCAGTAATTCCTGTCGCGCGATGAGCCGACCTTCATTTTCCACAAAGAACTGAAGCAGTTCCCATTCGCGCTTGGTGAGCTGTACCGGTTTGCCGCCGACTACCAGCTCGTACTCGGCAAAATTGATTTTGGCGTCATTGAACTCGTAGCTCGTCAATTCGCTGCGCGTGGCGCGGCCGATTTCGTGACGCCGCGTATAGTGCGTGAGCAGGTTTTTGACCCGGCTGATCAGCTCTCCCAAGTCGAACGGCTTGGAAAGGTATTGATTGGCTCCCACGTCGAAACCGCGCGTGCGGTCCTCCGCCAGGGTGCGGGCCGAAAGCATCAGGATCGGCACGTCGTTGCCCGCCTCCCGGAGCGACTGGCAGACCGCATAGCCGCTCATCCCCGGCAACATCAAGTCGAGAATCACCAGATCGATCGGCTCGCTCGCCTCTTCGAACGTTCGGAGGGCGCTCGGTCCGTCGGCGACCGTCGTGACTCGATGCCCTTCCGCTTCGAGGTTGAACTTGATCCCCACGGCCAGATGCCGTTCGTCCTCGACGACCAGGATGTGCTTGGAATTCGCCATAAGGCTCTAATAACCAATGGTTGGCAAAAGGCCTCATTGGTCATTGGGACTTGGACATTGGCCATTCCGCCGTCGGCGTTTGGTCATTGGTCATTTACTTTGCGGCCCGGCTTCGGTTAGGTCAAGTCGCCGCCTGGGCTCGTTCGACTTGTTTGATGGAAGGCTTTGGTATCTACTGGTATTGGAGGTGGCGGCGCGGCTGCGGTAACAAGCGCCTGCCCCCTCTCCCGCCAGATTCGTCCCACCAGCTCGGTTCTTGGCATGACTCGCTCGGCTCTAAACCGCCTCGCATTCCTGTGCGCCCTGGCGGCATCGTGCGCCGCGGCTGGCGTAGGCTGGGGAGACGACGCCGCCACTGCTGAGCAGGAACAATTCTTCGAAACGCAAGTTCGGCCGCTGCTGGCCGCCAAGTGCCTGGAATGCCATGGCGACAAGAAACAGGAATCGGGTCTGCGACTCGATTCGCGGGCGACGGTCATGCTCGGGGGGGATAGCGGTTCGCCGGCAGTTATTCCCGGCAAGCCGGACGAAAGCTTGCTGATTTCTGCCGTCAAGCACAAGGGCGACATCCAAATGCCGCCCACTGGCAAGCTCACCGACGACCAGATCGCGGCACTTACAAAATGGGTGGAGATGGGGTCGCCGTGGCCGAAGTCGGGCCAAAGCGAAATCGGGCTATCGGCGGCGGAGCGCGTCGAGATCGACCGGCATAACCACTGGGCGCTGAAGCCGGTGGCGCGGCCGGAGGTGCCGGAATGTAGGACGGGCTTCTTAGCCCGTCCCGAAGAAGTCAGAAGTCAGAGGTCAGAGGTCGAAAATCCAATCGACGCATTTATCTGGCAGAAGCTTGCCGAGAAGCAGCTCGCGCCGTCGCCGCCCGCGGACCGGCGGACTCTGCTGCGCCGGGTGAGCTTCGATCTGATCGGATTGCCGCCGACTGCGGACGCCGTTGACGAGTTTGTAGCCGACGACTCTCCCGACGCTTACGAGCGGCGCGTCGATCGGCTGCTCGCGTCGCCGCGCTTTGGCGAGCGCTGGGGGCGCCACTGGCTCGACGTGGCCCGCTACGGCGACACGAAGGGCTATGCGTTCATGCAGGAGCGGCGGTATCCGTACGCGTACACCTACCGCGATTACGTCATTGCTGCTCTGAATGCTGACAAGCCGTACGACCAGTTCGTGATCGAGCAGCTCGCCGCCGATAAGCTGCCACTGGGCGTGGACAATACGCCGCTGGCAGCCATGGGCTTTCTCACGACTGGCCGCAAGTTCAACGACATCCATAACGACATCGACGACCAGATCGACGTCGTCACGCGCGGCCTGCTTGGCTTAACCGTCGCCTGCGCCCGCTGCCACGACCATAAATATGATGCGATTCCGACCGAGGATTATTATTCGCTCCACGGCGTCTTCAACAGCAGCAAGATGCCCGAGGAATTACCGCTCATCGGCTCGCCGCGCGAAGGGGAGGAGTATCGCAAATTCGAAGAGGAGCTGAAGAAGCGGCAGGAGGAGCTGACACAATTCGACGCGACGAAACATGGTGAAATCCTGGACCAGGTGCGGCAGCAGGCGGGCGACTACATGGCCTTGTCGCTGCTGCGTCGCGAGCGGGGTTCGTTCTTCGGCCGCGCAATTGAGTTTTTGAAAGTCCCCGTCGGCGACGTGCGGCGGCGACTGGTCGAACGCTGGCGCGATTATCTCACCCGCGAGAGCAAGCCCGAGCACGCAGTGCTCGGCCTGTGGGCCGAGCTGTCGCCCGTCGAAGGGGACGGCTTTGCGGAGAAAGCGAAGGACGCAATCGCCCGTTTTTCTGCTCGTCCGGACGGCACCCAGCCGCAGCAAGCCAATCCGCACGTCAAGGCGGCATTCGCTGCCGAGATGCCGACCAACCGATTCGAGGTTGCCCGCATCTACGGCAAGGTCTTTTCCGAGGCATACGTCCAGTGGCGAAATGCCGGCGCGAATGCTGAAGCACCAGGCAAGCTGAGCCCCCAGTGGCGGCAGCTGGCGGAAATCCTCCTCGGCCCCGGCTCGCCGACCGACATTGCCCGCGAGCAGGTGGGCGACTATGTGACCCGCGACGAGCGCCAGAAGCGGCGCGACATCCAGAAGAAGATCGATTCGTTCACCGCGAACTCCCCGGTCGCGCCGCCGCGGGCCATGGTGCTTCAGGATAATCCGCAACCTAACGATCCCGTCGTCTTCATCCGCGGCAATCCGGCCCGGCCGGGAAAACAAGTCCCGCGGCAGATGCCGGCCGTCGTCGAAGGGGAGCAGCGTCACCCATTTGCCGACGGTGGCCGGCTGGAATTGGCCCGCGCGATCGTCTCGCGCGACAACCCGCTCACGCGGCGCGTGATTGTCAACCGCCTCTGGATGCACCACTTTGGCGAGCCGCTGGTCCTCTCTCCCAGTGACTTCGGCATTCGCACCGCGCCGCCGACACACCCGGAATTGCTCGACTGGCTGGCCATGCGGCTGCTCGACAGCGGCTGGTCGCTGAAAGACCTGCACCGGCGGATGGTCGGGTCCAGCACTTACCGCCAGGTGTCGGGGTATGAGAGTATGCGGGTGGGAGGGTCCGACTCCCTCACCCTCGCACCCTCACACTCGCACACTCTCTCACCTTCCGCCGTCGATCCCGAAAACCGTCTGCTCTGGCGCATGAACCGCCGCCGGCTGGAACTTGAGGCAATGCGAGACTCGCTGCTGTGTGTCAGCGGCGAGCTCGACCTGACGACTGGCGGCCGCTCGGTGGAGATGACGAAGACCCCGTATTCGCGCCGCCGCGCGGTCTACGGCTTCATCGACCGCCAGGACCTGCCGAACTTCTATCGCGTGTTCGATATCGCCAGTCCCGACCAGAGCAGCCCCCGCCGGCCGCAGACAACGGTCCCGCAACAGGCGCTGTACTTCATGAACTCGCCGTTCGTCGTCGAGCGTGCCAAGTCGCTGGCGGCATTACGGGAGGTCACTGCTGCGGCCGATCCGCCGGCCCGCATCCAGGCTCTCTACCGGCAACTCTTTCAGCGCCCCGCGACCAGCGACGAACTCGACATCGGCGTTCAGTTCCTTGCCGCCGCCGAAGCCGAAATGTCCAGCGAAATCAAGCTCACGCCCATCGAGCAATATGCCCATTTGCTGCTGCTGACGAATGAGGGGATGTATGTGGACTAACGAACATAATCTGCCTCTCAATCGCCGCGAGCTGCTCCGCCGCAGCGGCATCGGCCTGGGGATGCTCGGCCTGGCCGGCGTCCTGGCTGACGGCGGACTATTAGGAAGCAGCGCGTCCGCCACCGACGCTCCCGCTGGCGGCTACCAGAACCCGCTGGCTGAAAGGCCGCCCCACTTTGCCGTCAAGGCCAAGCGGGTCATCCACCTGTTCATGAACGGCGGCCCCAGCCACGTCGATACGTTCGACCGCAAGACGAGCCTCGACAAGTACGCCGGCAAACCGCTGCCGATGGAAAACCTGGCAACCGAACGCAAGACCGGCGCGGCCTTCCCTTCGCCATACAAGTGGCAGAAGTACGGCCAGTCCGGCATCGAGGTCAGCGAGCTGTTCCACCACACGGCCCAGCACATCGACGACATTGCCGTCATCCGCTCGATGCACGCCGACGTGCCGAACCACGAGCCGTCGCTGCTACTGATGAACTGCGGAGAGTCGCGCCTCGTACGCCCCAGCATGGGCTCCTGGCTCACCTACGGCCTGGGGACCGAAAACCAGAACCTCCCTGGCTTCATCGCCATGTGCCCCGGCGGTTACCCCATCCAGGAAACGCAGAACTGGCAGTCGGCATTTCTCCCCGGCGTCTTCCAGGGGACGCACGTCAACACCGAGCACCAGTCGGTGGACAAGCTCGTCGAAAACGTCAAGAGCCAATGGCTTCCCGAAAAGGCCCAGCGCCGCCAGCTCGACGCGCTCGCCGCCCTCAATCAAAAACACCTCGCCGCCCGTGGCGGCGACCCCGCGCTCGAAGCCCGCATCCATAGCTTCGAGCTCGCCTTCCGCATGCAGCGCGAGGCGGCCGAAGCATTCGACGTGTCGCGCGAGCCGCAGCACGTCCTCGACGCCTACGGCCGCGGCACTCAGGCCCGCCAGATCTTGATTTCCCGCCGCCTCATCGAGCGGGGCGTTCGCTTCGTGCAAGTGTGGCACGGCGAGGGGCAGCCGTGGGACAACCACGACGACCTGAAGGAGAACCACGCCCGCCTGGCCGGCCAGTGCGACCGGGCGATCGGCGCACTCATCGCCGACCTCAAGCGGCTGGGACTCTTCGAGGAGACGCTGATCATCTGGGGGGGCGAGTTCGGCCGCACGCCCACCGTCGAACTGCCGCAGGCCGGCGCGAATGCCGGCAAGATCAACGGCCGGGACCACAACCACTGGGGCTTCACGACGTGGCTGGCCGGTGGCGGCGTCAAAGGAGGCCAGACCTACGGCGCGACCGACGAATTCGGCTTCAAAGCCGTGGAAAATCCGGTCCACGTCCACGACCTGCACGCGACGATTCTAAAACTCCTCGGCTTCGACCACACGCGGCTCACCTACCGCTACGCCGGCCGCGACTTCCGTCTGACCGACGTGCACGGCACGGTCATCGACGCGCTGATTGCCTAACGTGGGGCAGGCGTCTCGCCTGCCTTGTCGGATTTTGGCGTGCGGCAATTCGTCGCCGTTTGAAAAATTCTTGGTGCGCGCGGCCACCAGCTACGCTTATGAAGGCCGTGGCTGAACAACGCTTCGCAATCCGTCGTGTTGAATGACACCCGGCTATGCCGCAGCCGTTCTCCGCAGTTCGCGGCGATTCGGAATCGGACCGCCTGTGCCGGGTCGTTTTGAACGATCCGCGACGGAAGAGCGGTGCGACATCGCGCCAATTTGCGAAATACCCTACATAATTCCGTCCACTTAAGGCAATTTTCGTGCTTAGGAGGGTAGGGTTACCACGCACGTATTCACCCACCGGAGTTCAGGATGTTTGTGCTGCGAAACCGTTTTGGTAATCCGAGGGCGTGCGCTTGGGGCATGGACA
>DASRJP010000149.1:0-10945 GCA_035649415.1 Pirellulaceae bacterium
AGCGAATGGCAAGTATTTTGGATGAAGGTCAACAACTCAGTGCAATTCTGGCCAAATCGATCGTGACGGCGAAGGCCAACGAGGGATGCAAGTGACTGGCACTTACCAAACTGTTTTGACTTTTGCACTTTGCATTGGACATTTTGCATTTCCACCTTAAGGACCTATCCATGCCTCACGACGCAAATCGTCCATGCAAGGCGCATAACCGACGGGCCTTCCTCGCCGACCTCGGCTTTGGCTGCGCCGGCCTGGCTCTTGGTTCTCTGCTCTGGCAGGACGGCATTGCCCGTGCGAATGCTCCCGAGGATTGGTCGCCGCCGACGGGCCAACCGCATTTTGCGCCCAAGGCGAAAAACGTCATCTGGATTTTCCTCTCCGGCGGCGTCAGCCACATGGAGACCGTGGATCCCAAGCCGGCGCTGTCCAAGTACGAAGGAAAAACGTACGACGAGACGGGGCTACCTAACCCGCAAAAGCTGCCGATGTATTTGGAGCGCTCTCGCTCGGTCGTCGGCTTCGACCGCCAGATTTTCAACAAGATCTTCCCGCTCCAGGTCGGATTTCAGAAGCACGGCCAGAGCGGCATTGAAGTCAGCGACTGGCTGCCGCATCTGGCGTCGTGCGTGGATGACCTGTGCCTCGTCCGCTCGATGTACACCACCGACAACGACCACGCGGCCGAGTTCCAGATGCATACTGGCCGCCACGCCCTCGATGAAAAGCAGCCGGTGATCGGCTCGTGGATTCACTACGGCCTGGGGTCGCTCAACGAGAACCTGCCGCAGTTCGTCTTCCTGGGACAATTCTCGGACAACCGGGTGAAGATGAATTTCGACGCCAACTATCTCGGACCCAAGCACAACGGCATTCAGCTCGCGCTCGATCCGGCGGCGCCACTGCCGTTCGCGGCGCGGGACAAAAGCATCCTGGCCGAGGAGCAGAGGAACGAATTTGACTACATCAACCGCCTCAACCGGTTGACTGCCGCGGAGTATCCGGACGATCAAGAACTGGCGGCCCGCATTCAGGCCTACGAGCTGGCCTATCGGATGCAGATGTCGGTCCCCGAGGCGCTCGACATGTCCCAGGAGTCAGCCGAGACTCTTGCGCTCTACGGCATCGACAACAAGACGACGGAGGTTTACGGGCGGCGGCTGCTCGCAGCGCGAAGACTAGCCGAGCGCGGCGTGCGGTTTACGCTCTGCTATCTGTCGGACTACGGCGAGTGGGATTCGCACCAGGAGCTGAAGAAGAACCACTCGCGGTCGTGCGAGCGGATCGATAAACCGATTGCCGGGCTGATCAATGACCTCAAGCGCCGCGGGATGTTCAATGACACGCTGGTCGTCTGGTGTACCGAGTTCGGCCGCACGCCGGCCGTCGAGGGGGGTGGCATGTTCAACGCACCATCCACCGGCCGCGACCATCACCCGCACGGCTTTTCGATCTTCTTCGCCGGCGCTGGCGTCAAGCGGGGCTTCGTCCACGGCGCAACCGACGAGCTGGGATTCCACGCCATCGAGCACGCTCACTACGTCACCGACATCCACGCCACTGTCCTGCACCTGTTGGGCCTCGACGGCCGCCGCCTCGAAATCCCGGGCCGCAAGCGGCTGGAAGTGGATCATGGGCAGGTGATGACGGAGATTCTGGCTTAGGACAGGTTTTCAACCTGTCAAAAACATTGTGCGTCAGGACAGGTTGAGAACCTGTCCTACTTGCGCAAAAACAAACGCCGGCCGCTTTTCTCAGCGGTCGGCGTCAACCGTTCGGTCCGCTCCCCCGCGCAAAAAACACGTCAACAGGCGCTAGGCCTTGCTGGCGTCGATACTCACGGCAACGTGTTTGGTCCCCTCCTTCTTGCAAGTTGCCTTGGCCTTCATTCCCACTTTCAGGTCGGCCACTTTGGCTTCCTTGCCGTCCACTTTCACCTTGGTGGCGTCACCTACGGACACCACGGTGTCCTTCTTGTCCGTGCCCTGAATCGTGACATTCCCCTTGTCCACCTTGGTGATCTTGCCATCGTGCGTCTCCGTGTCCGCCGCCAGGGCGGCGGCGCCGGTTGAGATCACAAAGGCAGCCACGAGCAGCAAAGAAAGTACAAGTCGCGACATGTTCCTTCTCCTCATAGTGAAAACCAGAAACCTTTGGCAATCCCGCGCGGATGAGGACGCTTCCTTCGCCGACGGTCGCCTCGGGGGAGCGGGCAATCCCTTCGCGGCTCCCCATCCGATCGGGACCTTTTGGGCTACTCTCAGCGTTCTACGCTGCGACAAGAGGCAACGTCACTTGGGGCGGAGCTAGATGAAAGATTTGTAATACTCCCCGCCGCCGCCAGCCGCTTTCCGCTCAGCGGACTTCAATCTCCAGCAGCCGATAAATCCTCTCATCCGCGAGCGAATCCGCCACGAGCACTGAACCGGAAAAGTCGTGCCCCCGGCTGTGATCGCCCGGGACAGCCACGGTCATGGCCCCGGCCGCCAAGGCGGCCCGGCAGCCGTTGGCGCTGTCTTCAAAAACGAGCATCTCCTGCGGCAAAACGCCGTGTCGCTGGGCGGCCTTCAGGTAAATCTCCGGGTGCGGCTTGCCGTGCGTGATGTCCTCGGAAGCGAGGATGAACGCGAACCGCGGATGGAGATGAAATGGCGTCAAGACGCGGTCCACGAAAGACCGGCGACTGCTGGTGGCGATCGCCTTGGGTATGCCTTTACCTTCAAGTGCCGCCAGCAGCTCCATCAGCCCCGGCATGGTTGCCAGGCGGGTCCGCAGGATTTCGGGAAAAATGTCATCGGTTTCGGCCAGGAGTTCCTCGACGGTGGCTTGCAAGGCGTGTTCGTCGATCATGAACTGCAGAGCGACGGCGCTCGGCCGCCCCATCATCTTGTCGAGCAGCTCCCTGGTGAACGCCTTGCCGCGGCGGCGCAGGATCTCGCTGCCGACGTCGATATACAACTCCTCGGTGTTGAACATCAGCCCGTCGAGGTCGAAGACGACGGCGCGGGGCGATTGCGCGTTGCGGATTGCAGATTGCGGATTCAATGCGGATTGCTGATGCCGAGTGTGGTGTCCGAAATGCGACGCTGATTTCGATCTTAAATACCGCGCGGCGGCGTGCAAACGGGGCCTTGACGGCTGCGCTCAGGCGCCGTTTTCCGCCAGTCCAGCAGCAAAGTTCGGCTTGGACACTTGAAGAACCTCACCTACGATAGCGGGATGGACTCTCTCGACCACGAAATCCAGGCGGCGGCATCGGCGGCGGAAGAGCTTTCGCCCGATGAAGTGGCCCGCCGCGGCGAGCATTTTATCCCGCTGCGCAAGGCGGACCTGATCCAGCTGCTGGCCGATCGTCAGTCGCTCTCGTCCGCAGACGAAGAACAGTTTCGCCGTCTCTGCCTGCTGATCGAGACCGCGTTGCACGCGGCATATCACGATCGGCTGCAAATGCTCAAGGAGGCGTACGCCCCCTTCGATCCGGATGCCGACGCCGCTCCGCGAGCGTCGTTGAGTGCCGAGGAGCTGAATGCCCGCGCCAGTGCCGTCTTTGGACAATTCGTGTCGCTCCTGGAGCGGGCCAATTTTCGCCGCTTGCCGCAGGAGGAAATCGAGGCGGCCATCCGCTCCGCCAGCCAGTGGGGTTTCAGGCTGAAGATTGACTTTTCGATTTTCGAGCGGCTGGAGGTCTTTGCCCGCGGGGACGTGATCGGCAAGCAAACGGTTAGGAAGTGGCACAGGCCGTGGCGGACCGTGGAAATCGAAGTGCCGACGTACCAGCGACTGGCGGTCATCTTCCGCTTGCAGCCGGGAGCGCGGCTGGATGAGAGCCCGGCCACGGTCCGGCCGATCGTGCTGAAGCTGTTCAAGAACATCCCCAAGGCGGACGTGGAGATACTGCTCCCCGGTTCGCGGGTGACGATGTCGCTGTGGGATCAGGGACGGATCTGGGTACCGACCGTGACGGGCTTCGGTCTGGTGATTTACAAACTTATCGGGGCCGGCGCGATGCTCACCTTGGCCAGCTTGTGGTCGCTGGCGGCGCTTTACAGCCTGGCGGCTGGCGCCATTGGCTACGGCGTGAAAACCTTCTTTTCGTATTCGACCACGAAGGACAAGCACCAGCTCAAGTTGACGCGGAGCCTTTACTTTCAGAATCTCGACAGTAACGCCGGCGTGCTGTTCCGTTTGCTCGATGAGGCGGAGGAGCAGGATTTTCGCGAGACGGTGCTGGCCTGGTGGGTTCTCTGGCGGCACGGGCGCGATGGCTGGACGGCGCGGCAGGTGGACCGGGCCGTGGAGCGGTTTTTGCGCCGGGCGCTCGAGCTGGGAGTCGATTTCGAAATCCTCGACGCACTCGAAAAGCTGCGGCGGCTGCGGCTGGTGGAATCGACCGGCGGCGGGCGATGGAAGGCGGTCGATCTGGGGGCGGCCGTCGCGGAGCTGGAGAACCTGCCGGCGCTCGCGCCGCTCCCTCTGACCAAGCGCGACGCCTTGCGGCGTTTGATGGCGTAAGGTTGGACGGAGCGCCGCGGGCGCAAGCAACGTTCGGCGCGGGTCTCCTGACCCCGTGTTCGGCGCGGGTCTCCTGACCCCGCCGAAAGGCCCGACCGCCGGTCTTGCGATGCTGAGGCGTGGTCATCGGCGAGGCCGGCAGACCGTCGGTCGCCGTATGGGCGGGGTCGGGAGACCCGCGCCCAACCTAGAGCAGCGACGATTTTTTTGAATGGGCGCTTGGTATCGGAGCCGGCCACTTGGAACCTGTCATTTTCCTTCGCGATTTGCTGATGGTCTTCGCCGTGGCGGCGGCAGTCGTGTTTTTGTTTCACCGGCTGCGGATCCCCGCCGTTGTTGGACTGCTCGTGGCTGGCGTGTTGATCGGGCCTTCCGGGTTGAGTTTGATCCGCAACGATGAGCATGTCCGCACGCTGTCGGAGGTCGGCATCGTCGTCTTGCTCTTCGCCGTGGGCCTCGAGTTTTCGCTGCCGCGTCTGGTGGGCATGGGACGTCTGATGGTTCAGATCGGTCTGCCTCAGGTCCTGGTGTGCGGCATCTCGGCGGTGGCGGCGACGTGGTGGTATTTCGACGACTTGCGCCCCGCCATCGTGGTCGGCATGCTGGTGGCCATGTCGAGCACGGCGGTCGCGTTCAAACTGCTAACGGATCGGGGCGAATTGGGAGCGCCGCACGGAAATATCGCGGCGGCGGTGCTGCTATTCCAGGATCTCCTTGTCGTGGTGTGCATGGTGCTGCTGCCCGTGCTGACGACTGGGCAAAGGGGAGCCGGCCCTTCCCTGTGGCAGTCGCTGGTGATGGGCACCGTGGTGGTCGCGGCGCTCCTGGTGGTCGGACGCTTCGTTGTGCCAGCGCTGCTATTCCAGGTGGTTCGCACGCAGAATCGGGAGCTGTTCTTGATGCTGCTCGTGCTCCTCTGCCTGGGGAGTGCGTATTTGACTGCGTCGATGGGCTGGTCGCTGGCGCTAGGCGCCTTTATTGCGGGCCTGGCCCTTTCGGAGTCGGAGTATGCCACGCAGACTCTGGCCGAAGCGCTTCCCTTTCGCGACACGCTTTCCAGCTTGTTCTTCATTTCCGTGGGCATGCTCCTGGACCTGTCCGTCCTGTGGAGCAATCTGCCGCTGGTGCTGGCCACGGTCGTGGCTTTGATGGTGCTGAAGTTTGCGGCTGCGGCACTGCCGGCACTATTGGCCGGGTATCCGCTGCGGACGGCGGTGTTGGCGGGGGCGGCATTGGCCCAGATCGGGGAATTTTCATTCATCCTGGCCGACCGCGCGCTGGCGCTGGGAATCCTCACCCGCGGCAACTATCAGATATTTCTGGCGGCAGCCGTGCTGACGATTACGCTGACGCCGCTGCTGATGGCGCTGGCGCCGCGACTGGCCGATCTGCTGTCAGAATTGGCGCTGGCTAAAAGCTGGGCGGCCAGACAAGGGACCGCCAAGAGCGGCGACGAAGTTTTGCTCAACGATCACGTCATTATTGTTGGGTACGGGCTGAATGGGCGCAACCTGGCCCGGGTGCTCCAGGCCGTGGACATCTCGCACGTCATTTTGGACCTCAACCCCGAGACGGTGCGGAAGATGCGCCAGCGCGGCGAGCCGCTGTATTACGGCGATGCCGCCCGGCCGGCGGTCCTCGAGCATTTGGGAATCCGCCGGGCGCGGTTGCTCGTCGTCGCCATTTCCGATCCGGCCAGCACGCGGCGGACGGTGCAAATGGCCCGCCAGATGAAGCCGGGGCTGCACATCATCGTGCGGACCCGCTACCTGGCTGAAGTGACCGAGCTGCGGAAGTTAGGGGCCGACGTGATTATCCCCGAGGAGTTCGAGACCTCGGTAGAGATTTTCGCCCAGGTGTTGCGGGCTTACGACGTGCCGCGAAATCTGATTTCGGACCTGATCGAGCGCGTGCGGGGCGACCACTACGAGGTGCTGCGCGACACCAACCTGCCGGCAATGCAGGTGGTGCTGCCGCACCTGGACATCCTGCAAAAGGTGCACATCGAGACGTGCCTGCTCCACGCGTCGTCGCCCGCTACTGGGCAGACGCTGGGGGAGTTCAACCTTCGCGCGCGTTCCGGTGCGACGCTGCTGGCCGTGCGCCGCGGCCGCGACGTCCTGATCAATCCTGAGCCCGAGCTGCGCTTTGAGCCGGGAGATACCATCGTCCTGATGGGAGAGCCGCCTCAGGTGCAGCGGGCGCTGGCCTTGTTCGAACTGGCCGACGGGCAGCCGGTCGAGTGACGGCCGCGCCGGCACCTTCGCTATTTGTTCTGCGATTTCAGCAGCTTCAGAAACTCGCGCATCAGCGGCGGGTTGTCCATCCACACCCGTGACGTGATGATGTTGCCGTCCACGACCACTTCGCGATCGACGTATTTCCCGCCCCCTTGCTCGGCGTCCAGCTTGCATTTGGCGACGGTCGTCACGGTCTTACCGGCGATGATGTCGGCGGCCGTGAGAATCTCGATCCCGTGGCACACGCAGGCAATCGGCTTGCCGGATGCCGCAATCTCTCTGGTCACCCGCAGCAGGTCCTGGTTGTAGCGGAGGTATTCTGGCGCTCGCCCGCCGGAAATGAACATGCCGGCATAGTCCGCGGCTGTGCAATCTCGGAAGGCGACCGTGGCCTTGATGAAATAGCCCGGCCGCTCTTGCGTGATATCCCAGGGGATGGCTGAATCCGGCGGAATTTCGTGCAGCACAGTGTGATAGAGCCGCGCCTCCGGGCCGGCAATCACCGCCTCATAGCCGTCCTCCCGCAGCCGAAAATATGGATAAAACGTGTCGAGCGCCTCGGTGGCGTCGCCGAGCGGCATGAGGATCTTTTTCATTGCGGATTGGGGTTTGCGGAGTGCGGATTGAAGGCAGCGGTTATTGTAAGATGAACGGCAGCTTCTGAAAGCCAATTGGCCGGCGACTGTTTGCCATGCTTCAAATCCTGGGACGCCGATACCGAGCCTGCGACGGACTTCCGCGGCGTGATTTTCTGCGCTTGGGGATGCTCGGTTCGCTGGCGGCGGCGCTGCCAGCCGCAGCATTCAGCGGCGAACCAGGAAAAGAAACGTCCTTTGGCCGCGCCAAACGCTGCATCCTGTTATTCCTCACCGGTGGGCCGCCGCAGCACGACACATTCGATTGCAAGCCCGAGGCACCAGCCGAAATCCGCGGCGAACTCAAGCCGATTGCCACCAGCGTCTCGGGCATTCAAGTCTCCGAGCTATTCCCCAAGCTGGCGCAGCAGGCTGACAAGTTCTGCATCGTTCGCTCCGTTTCGCACGGCGACACGGCACATACGTCGGCCGGGTACACGATGCTTTCCGGCGTGCTGCATCCCAAGGCGGGGGTCGAAAGCTCCAGCATGGCCCGCCCCACGCCCGACGACCACCCGCACGTCGGATCGCTCTTGGCCCTGCATCGACAGGGCCGCAGCGGACCGCCGCCGTTCATCTCCTTGCCGGAAGTGATCAAGGACGCGGCCGTCAACGAGTTTCCCGGCCAGGGGGGCGGATTTCTCGGCAAGGCGTTCGATCCGGTCCGCATCGAGGCCAACAAGGAGCGGACGGCGTTCGACCCGCCAGCACTCGTTCTCCCCGCCGATGTCACCGGCCAGCGGCTTTCGGAGCGATCTTTCCTGCGGCGCCAGATCAACGACCTAGTGGCAACGGCGCCGATGAAGGACCTCGACGGGCATTACCAGCGGGCACTGGACTTACTGGCATCGTCGTCGCTGGGAAGCGCATTCGCCCTCGACCAGGAGCCGACGAAGCTCCGCGACGAGTACGGCACGCACCTCTTTGGGCAAGGTTGCCTCCTGGCCCGGCGGCTGATCGAAGCCGGCGTCGAGCTGGTGACCGTCTACTGGCACTACGAAGGGCCAGAGGATTCGCCCGTCTGGGACACGCACTGGAATAATTTTCCGCACCTGCGGCAGCGACTGGCTCCGCCGACCGACCAGGCTGCCGCCGCACTGCTGTCCGATCTCCACCAGCGTGGGCTGCTGGATGAAACGCTCGTCGTTGTGATGGGGGAGTTCGGCCGCACGCCGAAAATAAATGGCAAAGGGGGCCGCGACCACTGGCCCCACGTGCAGTCGATCCTGCTCGCCGGGGCCGGCATTCCCGGCGGCAGCGTGTACGGTGCGTCCGACAAGCAGGGAGCTTATCCCGCCGAGAAGCCGGTCTCGCCGGCCGATCTGATCGCCACGATGCTGCACTTGATGGCTGTGCCGCGGGACATGGAGTTGCACGATCGCACGGGGCGGCCGCTGCACGCGTGCAGCGGCGAGCCAGTGTGGGGACTGCTGTAACCGTTACTCGATCCAGCCGCCGCCGAGGACTCGATCGCCGTCGTACAGAACGACCGCCTGTCCCGCCGCAACGCCGTGCCGCGGCTGGTCGAAGACGACGCGCAGTCGGCCGCCGCCGAGAATCTCCGCGGAAGCATCTGCCGGCGGGCTGTTGTAGCGGATTTTGGCCTGGCAACGAAACGTAGCAGGCACACTCCGTGTGCCGTCGCCGCTGAACGGCGCAAGCCAATTGCAATCCCGCGCCGTCAGCTCCTTCTGCGCCAGCTCCTCGGGCTTGCCGATCACGACTCGCCGTGTCTCCGGCTCGATCCGCACGACGAAATACGGCTCCCCCATCGCCACCCGCAATCCCTTCCGCTGGCCGATCGTAAACCGCTCAATGCCGGGGTGCGTGCCGACCACGCGGCCGTCGGTGGTCACGATTTCGCCCGACATGTCGATGTGCCTCCGCCGCTGACGCACGAACTCGTCGTGCTTGCCGCTGGTGACGAAGCAGATCTCCTGGCTGTCTTTCTTGTCGGCGACCCGCAGGCCAATCTTGGCCGCCATTTCGCGAATCTGGCTCTTCTTGTAGCCGCCGATCGGCAGCAGCATCCGTGCGAGCAGCTCCCGCTTGATGCCGAACAGGACGTACGACTGGTCCTTGGTGTGGTCAATGCCGCGAAGCAGCTCCGTAGCAGGCACACTCCGTGTGCCGTCCTGCTCTCCGCCGGCAACGGCACACGGAGTGTGCCTACTACGTAAGCGGGCATAGTGCCCCGTGGCTACAAACTCCGCTCCCACGCTGTCGGCATAGTCGAACAACTTGCCGAACTTGATCCAGTTGTTGCACTGCACGCACGGGTTGGGCGTCCGGCCGCGAGTGTACTCGTCCACGAAATAGTCGATGATCTGCCGGAACTCCGCTTGGAGATTCAGCGCATAAAACGGTATGTCGAGCTTGTCGGCCACGCGGCGGGCGTCCTCGGCATCGCTGGCGGAGCAGCATCCTTGTTTGTGGTCCGCGCGAGAATTGAAGATCGGCAGCACCAGCCCCGGCGAATCGACGGCACACGCCTCCTGGGCCTCCTCGCCGTGCCGCATGAAGACGCCGATCACCTCGTGACCCGCCTCGCGCAGCAGGTGCGCAGCGACGCTACTATCAACGCCGCCGGACATAGCTAGAACGATGCGGGACATAGTGCGCCGCCGGGCTGTGACCCGGCGGTGGGGGTTCAGGAGCCAGGGAGGAAATGCAAAATGATCAATGCAAAATGCAAAGTGCAAAAGTCAGCAGGGATGCTCCTTCATTTTGACTTTTGCATTTTGCACTGGTCATTTTGCATTCCGTCGCATTGCCTTCATGGAGATGGGTAAACTACAGTATAAAGGACAGGGGACTCACCACGCTGGCTCGCGCCTCATGAGCGAATCTACCGGCACTCCCCGCCGCCCCTTCCGCTTTCTCTATCAGTTCAGCCTGCGGACGCTCCTGCTGGCCACGGCTGCCGTCGCCGTCTTCTGCAACTGGTACTTCCAGCCCAAGTATCACGAGGAGGAGCTGGCGGGCAAGGACCTCCGCGTGCGGCGGCAGATGAAGCTAGTCCAGCCGGTGCCGGTGGAATTTCATACGGTTGGCCCGCCCACTATGGGCATTCCCGGTACCCCCTCGGATCCGGTACTCGTCAACCACGGCCACTACACGCTCCTCGACCGCGACGATTTCGTCCTCTCCCGTGGCCAGTTTGCCGACGATGAAGAGTCGGGCAACTGGGCCACCTACTATCCGACCGGCAACAAGGCGACCGAAGGCAAGATGCTCCACGGCGTCAAGGTCGGCCTGTGGCGGACGTGGTACGAAGACGGTACGCCGGCCAGCGAGGTGACGTATGCGGACAAGCCGGTGGAGCGCGAGCAGGTCTACAGCGATTACAGAAAATGGATTGGACCGGGAATCGGCCTGAGTGGCGTTCACCCGGAAAAGGTCGTTGATCCGCACGTCGTCTGCTACTGCTCCCGCGAAGGCCCCGCCAAGGCCTGGCACCAAACGGGCCAGCTCAAATTCGCAGGAACGTACAAAGACAACCAGCAGGACGGCGACTGGTCCTTTTTCGACCCGCAAGGCCGCCTGACCGCCAAAGGTCCC
>DASRJP010000150.1:0-9889 GCA_035649415.1 Pirellulaceae bacterium
GCGGTGGTCGCCCTGCTGACGGGACTTGCTTCCGCCGCCGCGCTGATCCATCCCCTGCTGGCGGTGGTGCCGCTAGCCGCCATCGTGCTGGCCACGCTGGCTTTGCGTGCGATCGCGGCGTCATCTCGCCAGGTGACGGGACGCAGCCTGGCCGTCACGGGGCTCTGTCTGGCGACGCTGTTTCTCGGCTGGGGAGTGGCCGCGAACCTCCATCATCAGGCCACGATCCGCCGTCAGGCCCGGGAATTCGCCGATGACTGGCTGCAAATCCTCGCCAGCGGCGATCTGCACCGCGCGCATCAACTGCACATCGCGAAAGAGTACCGGCTCGATCCGCAGTCGCAGATGAACACGGTGTACGAGACCAATCAGGAGGCCGGATCCAGCTTCACCTCTTTCTACTACAATCCGGCATTGGAGCGATTCCGCGCCGCTGGTCCCTCCGTGCGCTACCACTTCGTCGAATTCGCCCTTCAGTCGCACGACTCGCTGGCGGACGAAGTCGTGCTCAAATACGAGTTGGAAACGCCCCAGGAGCCGGTCCCCTTTTGGATCAGCGTCCGCCGGACCTACAAGAACCACCTTCGCGGCGCCGACTGGGAAATCTTTTCCGTCACGCACGAGCCGCCGGTGCTGTAGCGATTCTCACAGCGGCCGCGGCACTTGTCCCTGCGGCATGTTGAACCGATCGGCCCGCAGCGGTAGGGGGTCGATGGCCGGCGGGGCCACCTGCTGGGTCGTCTGGGAATAGGACGCCGGGTCAATCAGCACGGCCGGAGTGGATTCTTCCTCCTCGATGACCTCAGGTCCCTTGGCCAGACCGATCAGCGCACAAGCATCGAGCATCGTTTCGGCGGCAAAACGCCCCGGCCCCAGCAGCATGTGGAGCTTGAACAGGAATCGGTTGAGGTTGTCCGAATACTGGAAGGGGTCATTCCCGAAACCGCCGAACCAGCCCATGTTGTCCGTGTTGGCTTCCGGCCGGAAGAAAAACGCGATGCCGATGTAGATCAGCAGGGTGCCGATCGTCGCCAGCGTCGCCTTCCACATCGGCAGCCATTGCGCGAGCGCGGGCGTGATGACCACCGCCGCCATGGCCACCATTCCCGTCAATGCGGTAAGCTTCAGCAGCACCAGCCAAACCGGCTTTTTCACGGTCTGATACGTGGTGTTCAGGCGAATGCCGCCGTGCTTGTCCTGGGATGATTGACCCTGGAACTCAGTGAACGAGAACATGCTTGAATCCTGATTGCCGGCCGCCGGCGCCGTTGCTGCCGGCCATGATGACGGCGCCGCTCTGCGCAAGCCTAGCTTGCGTCAGTCCTGCGGTTTTGTCCGAGAGCTACCGTCCACGAGCCAGTCTTTCGGCCGCACGCTTTGCGAGGCATAAACGTCATTTCCGGCATTCGCATTCCGCCAGTCTGGACACAGGGCTGTGGATGGATGATCCTGAGGATTGGTCCGCCGTGCATTGCCAGCCAGAGAGTTTTCGATGATCCGCTTTTCCAAGCGACCGTCTGACGTTTGGCGATGCGCCATGGGGACGGCGATGCTGGCCAGCGTGGCGGTTGCGGTCGCCGGCTGTGGTCGCACGCCGCCAACGCCATCGCGGCAGGTGTCGTCCGCTGCGAAACTCGCCGCGGCCGAAACTTCGCCGCCGGCGGAACTCCCGACAGCGGTCATTCGCGACGACAGTGTCAAGCCGGCGACGCTTCTGGTACCGGCCGCCGTGCCCGCTCCGGCGCCTCGCAGCGAGCAGTCGCTGGCAGCCGAAGCCCTCAGCCGAATTGGACCGCCGGCCGTGCCGATGCTCGTGGATGCGCTTCGCAGCTCCAACCAGGAGGTCCGCCGCCAGGCCTGCGCAGTGCTGATGCGGATGGGGCCCGACGCGAAAGAGGCGGTGCCAGAGCTCGTCTTGCTTCTGGAGGACGCGGACCCGGAGCTGCGTAAGATGGCCGCGACCGCGCTCGGCCGCATCGGTCCCGACGCGGCGCCAGCCGTGCCGGCCCTGATGAAAGCGATGCTCGAGGGGGAAAGCCTCAAGCCGATCCCGTAGCGGCGGAATTTCTGACCCCTGACTCCTGTCCCCTGACCCTTCCTCACTCCCCCGGCTTTCCCGTCCGAAAATATTCCCGCATCTCCCGCACCTGGTCGAGATCGACCCCCGCCGGCTTTTTCTCAAAGAACCATTCGAGCCCCGTCACTGCCGCGTCTCGTCGCCCCGTCTCGAACTGCACGATCGCCCGCAGACCCCGCTCGCGGGCCAGTTCCGGATCGATGGCGATCATGGCTTCGAGGTAACGCAGCATCGCCTCCTTGTCCTGCTTCCCCTGCGCGACTCCCAGCAGGTTCTGTAGCATCCTCACGAGAATCTGCCGCTCGGTCACCGGCCGGAAATGCTCCTCGGCCGCCGGCTCGCCGGTCGATTCGCGGATTCTTTTCTCTGCGTCTTCGCGGCTCATCAGCCTGCCACCTTCAAACACGTCGATGAGCTGCGGCTCGCCGTCCACGCGAATCTGCCGCACGACGAAATGCCCCGGCAATCCCACTCCTTCCATCTTGAGATCGAGCCGCGCGGCCAGCTCCAGGTACAGCACCGAGAGCGTGATCGGCAGCCCCTCGCGGTCGTCGATGACCCGGTTGAGATAGCTGTTGGCCCGGTTGTAGTAATCGAATCGGCTGCCGTGAAATCCGCTCTCCGTAAACAGGTGCTGACTGAGTGCCGACAGCCTGGCCGCGTCGTCCGCCTTCTCCGGCAGCTTCGCGCGAATGTCTTTGGCGATCCGCTCCACCTGCTGGACATAGGCCTCGATATCGACTTCCTCTTCGTCCAGCCGGGCAATGGTCAGCGCCGCCCGCAGCAAATCGACCTTCTCGGCCTCGGGCCCCGCCAGGCGGGCCAATTCGGCCACTGCCGCACGGGCCTGAACCTCCGCCGCCATCCGCTCCAACTCCTCCGCCCGCCGCCGCAGCTCCTGCGAGCGCTTCCGCAGCGCGTCCACGCCGGCACTGGACGCCTCCGCCAGCGGGGCCAGCGATTGGTCCGTCAGATGCTCAATGCTCGGCAGCTTCTCCACGGCGGCGGCAATCTGCTGGGCCTTTTCGTCGGGCAGCGACCGGGGAGGAATGCTGGCAGCCAGTTGGAATTGTTTGAATTGCGCCTGGGTCTGCCGGAACTTGGCCAGGCCCACCTTGCCGCTGCCCAGCGCGCGGTCGGTGGACTCGATGGCCAGCTCGTCGTTGACGAAACACTGGAGCTTGTCCTTTTCGACCCGCACCTTGAGAAAGTTCCACTCTCCGGGACGGTAGTGGTCGCTCGGCTTCTCTTCGAGCACCTTCCAGCTAAAGACGTCGGGACCTTCAAAACGGCTCAGCCGCAGCTTGCCCGCGGAAGGATAAAACCCGTAATGCACGTCCTGGCCGTCGGCGTGAAACACCAGCCCCGCCGCCCCCGCCTCGTCGTCGAGCTTCACGGCCACACCCACCTCGTACGGAAGTTCCGGCGGCTGGCGATCGAGCAGGCACAGCGAGCGCCCGCCAAAGCCTTGGCCACTGCCGCTGACCATGATTCGTCCACCGCGCTGCTGCCAGGAAGCGCCGAACAGAGGCAGCCACACGCTGCGGTCGATGGCGCCGATCGTGAGCCACTTCTCGATCGCCACCGGATTTGGCTTTTCAAGCAGTGGCTTGAGCGCGTTGATCGGCACGGCAAAGCCGAGGTTCTCCGTGACGCGCGATTTCATGGTGACGATGCCGAGCACCTTCCCCTGAGCGTCGAGCACTGGTCCGCCGCTGTTGCCCGGCTCGACGGGAAAGGCAATCTGCAGCATCTTGCGGCCGTCGATGTCGCGCTGCTCGGAAAGGACGCCGCTGACAACGCTGTGCTTGAGGCCGAAGGGATTTCCCATCACCACGATGGAGTCCCCCTGCTGTGGCTTGTCGGAGTCGCCGAGCTTGAGTGCAGGCAGGTCCTTGGCTTCCACCTCAACCACGGCCAGGTCGAGCGTCCGGTCCCAGGCGCGAATCCCGCTGACGCGGAGCGACTTGCCGTCGGCAGTCTGCACGGTGATCGGCCGCGCCTCCCCGATGACGTGCAGATTCGTGGCGATGAGCCCTTCGGGAGCGATGACGAAACCGGTCCCCAAACCCTGCTGCGTGCCGTCGCGCCCCGCGACGCTGATGACCACCACGCTGGGCCGCGCCTGGCGGGCCAACTCGGCCACTGTCGCCGGCGGCATTTCTTCAGCCGACCAGGAGGGAACGGCGAGCAGCAGTGCGAGAATTCCGCTCAACCCTGACAAAGTCCGCGTCATGTAGAGCTCCGCTTTGAGCGCTCGAGCAACAGGATGTCCTCGATTGTAGAAGCGCCTGCTGAGCAATGCGAGCGAAGGGGTCGGGAGTCGTTTTCGGCGGAAGACTTTTCCATGGACAATGCGGTTTGGCCGAAAACGACTCACGACCCCGTTGTCTCACGCCTCACCCGCCCCTAGCGACCTCAGCAGTTTGCCGACTTCCTCCGCTCCCGTCACCGGAGCCTGACACGTGAAATCGCGGCAGACAAAGACCGTCGGCTCGCTTGGTCCCGCGGTCTTGCCGGCAAAGATCGATTCCAGGTGTGGCGAGCGATAGCGATTGCCGGCCGGATCGCGGCATGCCACGACGCGGCCGGGAATATAACAGCGATGCAGCGTGGAGATCGCCTCCTGAGTTTCCTTGCCCGCCGGATTGCCCAGCACGACAATCTCCGGCATGGGGCCGAGGAACCTGTCGAGCGCAATCAGCATTTGCCCTGCGGCAGTGGGCGAGCGCTCCATCACGGCCAGACCGGCATGGAGCGCATCCTCGGCCGCGCCCAAGTAATCCTGCCGGCCAGTGAGTTTTCCGAGGCGAACAAGGGCGGTGGCCGCCATCGCATTGCCGCTGGGGACGGAGCTATCGTGCAGGTCCTTGGTCCGCGTGATGAGCTGCTCGTAGTCGTCGGCCGTGAAGAAGAACCCGCCTTGATCCTTGTCGGCAAAGCGAGCGACCATGATGTCGGCCAGACGGACCGCGTGATCGATCCAGCCTTCGTCAAACGTTGTCTCGTAGAGCGTGACGAGCGAATTGATGAAGCAGGCGTAGTCGTCGAGATAGGCGTCGAGCCGCGCCTGGCCGTGGCGGTAGGTGTGCAGCAGCCGCCCGTCCGGGCGAGTCATCTTCTCCAGAATGAAAGTCGCGGCTTTCGCGGCCGCTTCGAGATACTGCGGCGCTCGCAGAATGACGCCGGCCAGCGCCAGCGAGTCGATCATCAGGCCGTTCCAGTTCACCAGGATTTTGTCGTCCTTGGCGGGGCGAACCCGCTCGTTGCGGGCGGCCAGCAGTTTCTCGCGCGACTCCTTCAATTCTGCCGCAAGCTGCGCCGGGTCGAGCTGATGCAGCTTTGCACACTGCTCGATTGTCTTGGGCAAATTGAGAATGCTTTTGCCGTGCTCGAAGTTCCCCTGATCGCTGACGTCGTAGACGTAGCAGAACTGCACCGCTGCGTCGTGCCCCAGCACTTCCTCGATCTCCCGCGGCGTCCAGACGTAGAATTTCCCTTCCTCTCCTTCGCTGTCGGCATCTTCGGTGCTGTGAAATCCTCCCGCCTCGTCGGTCATGTCGCGGAGGATGTAGTCGCACGTCTGGCGGATCACCTCCTCGTAGGACAGGTTTCCAACCTGTCCAGAATCTTGGGACAGGTTGGAAACCTGTCCTACGAGATAAGCATCCAGATACGCCCCCACCAGCAGCGCGTTGTCATACAGCATCTTCTCGAAGTGCGGCACCAGCCACCGCTCATCGACGCTGTAGCGGGCAAAGCCGCCGCCCAGATGGTCGTAAATGCCGCCGGCAGCCATCTTGTCGAGCGTCAGCGTCACCATCTCCAGGTTCTGCGTGCCGCGGCCGTCGTTTTGATGGCGGTGCCATTGGCGCAGGAGAAGCTTCACGTCCATGGGATGCGGAAACTTCGGCGCGGTGCCAAAGCCGCCGTGGGTGAAGTCGAACGACCGCCGCAGTTGGGCCTCCGCCACGTCGATCAGGTCGCGCCGCAGCCCTTGATGGACTCCCTCCTCACGGCCGACCGCCTGCAAATGGCGCGTCAGCTCCTCCGCCTGGGCGACGGCCGCCTCCCGCCGGTTTTGCCAGGCGTCGATCACCGCGTGCAGAATCCGCTCGAACCCCGGCATTCCCATCCGGTCGGTCGGCGGCCAGTACGTGCCACCGAAGAAGGGCTTCAGATCGGGCGTGAGAAAGACCGACATCGGCCAGCCGCCGCGCCCCGTCATGAGCTGGACGGCATTCATGTAGATCTGGTCGAGGTCGGGCCGCTCCTCGCGATCGACCTTGATGGGCACAAAGTGCTCGTTGAGGACCGCCGCGATCCGCTCGCTCTCAAAACTCTCGTGCTCCATCACGTGGCACCAGTGGCAGGCGGAATAGCCGATCGACAGAAAAATCGGCCTATTTTCCCCCTTGGACTTTTCCAGCGCTTCGGCCCCCCACGGGTACCAGTCCACCGGATTTTCCCGATGCTGGAGCAGGTAAGGGCTCGTCTCGCTTGCCAGTCGATTGGGCATCGAACCATCCGCGTTTGCCGATTGGTCGTGCGAAAATTCGTCGAATTCGCATTAGCCGCCGCAGTCGCAAGCTTGGCAAGTGCCCTCCGGCGGCATAGGATTGCAGAGCGTCGGCGAGAACCGGAGCGACGGTTCTTCCGAAAGGCGAATGGCGTGCCGGATTGGTGTCGCGGCTTGTTCGATATTTCACGCGAAACCAGTCAACAGGCGCACGCCCCAAACCGATAAATACGTTTGCCGCCGCGTCACGGAGGATGCGACGACGGAACCACTCGAAAAAAACCTTCGGCAAGTATTCCGACTGCTGGACCAATAATTCCGGGATGGCCCGGGTCGCCAAAAGGCATGTGCCATAGCACGCCTGACCCGCGCCACTCTCCCAGCGACTCCGCATAGTCGCAATCACGCCGAAGGTTCTTTTGACGACTGACCGCGGCCCGGGCCAAGACGACCCGGGCCGCGGTTTTTTTATTGCGGATTGCGGAGTGAGCCATCGAGGGAGCTTGATGCTTGCGATCGGCACTCGGGCCGGTTCAACTATTGAGCATGAACCGACTGCCGATTGCCGCTTCGTTCCTATTTGTCGCGGTCTCTTTGCAGACTGCCGCCGCCGCTGATCCCGAGCCTGTCGCGCCGCGCGAGGTCGTCCAGCTTTTCAACGGCAAAGACCTCAGCGGCCTGATCACCTGGCTCAAGGACACCAAGCGCGACGATCCGCGCGGCGTCTTCTCGGTGAAGGACGGCATTCTGCATCTTTCGGGCGACGGAATGGGCTACGTCGCCACCGATAAGGCGTATCGCGACTACCACCTGACCGTCGAGTACAAGTGGGGCAAGAAGACCGACGGCGGCAAATACGTCCGCAACAGCGGAATCCTCCTTCACGCGACCGGCCCCGACGGCGGAGCCGGCGGCGCGTGGCCTTCGTGCATCGAGTGTCAGCTCGCGCAGGGCTGCGTTGGCGACTTCATTGTCATCCGCGGCAAAGATGAGAGTGGCAAAGAAATTCCGGTCAAACTATCGGCGGAAACCGAGCTAGCGCCCGACAGCCGGCGGCATCGCTTCAAGCCCGGCGGTGAGCTGAAGACCTTTCCCCCTACCCGCGGTCAGATGTGGTGGAACAAGCACGACTGGGACTTCAAAGAATTCCTCGACACGCGCGGTAAGGACGACGTGGAAAGCCCCGTCGGCGAGTGGACCCGCGTCGAGTGTATTTGCGCAGAGGGTAAGATCACCGTCAAAGTCAACGGCGAGACTGTCAACGAGTGCCGCGATGTGTATCCCGCCGGCGGCCGGATTTTGCTTCAGACGGAGGGATTTGAGATACTGTTTCGGAAGTTTGAGATCGGACCAGTCAAACCGTAGCGGCCCACCGATGCCGCACTTGTTGCCCCGCCGACCGTCCTTATTAACGCAAAGGCGCTGAGACGCAGAGATCGCAAAGGGGATTGGAGGGGGATGTGAGGAAAATCGTCTCTTCTCTTTCCTCTTCTTTGCGAACTCTGCGCCTTTGCGTTGAACAGTCGACTGCGGCGCTTAAGACCACGTCGTAATTCCGCTTGCGCTGACCACAGCGAGAACACCTTATGAAAACCACCGTTTCCCACCACCGCCGCGAGTTTTTGAAAACCTCCTCCGCCGTCGCCCTCGGCACTCTGGCCAGCGGTGCGATTGTGCCAGCCGTTCACGCCCAAGGGAGTGAATACCTCAAGGTCGGCCTCATCGGCTGCGGCGGCCGCGGCAGTGGGGCGGCCAAGCAGGCGCTCCAGGCCGACAGCCAGAACAAGCTGTGGGCCATGGGGGATGCTTTCGAGGACCGCCTGACCACCAGCCTCGGCAGTCTGTCGAAGGATGAGAAGATTGCCGCCAAAATCGACGTCCCGCGTGATCGCCAGTTCGTGGGCTTCGACGCGTACAAGCACGTCATTGAATGCTGCGACGTGGTCCTCTTGGCAACGCCACCGCAGTTTCGCCCGCTCCATCTGCGGGCCGCCGTCGATGCGGGCAAGCACGTCTTTGCCGAAAAGCCGGTGGCCGTCGATGCGCCGGGGGTACGGCGCGTACTGGAAATCTGCGAAGACGCCAAGAAGAAAAACTTGTCGGTCGTCTCCGGCCTCTGCCTGCGATACGACTACGGCTTCCGCGAACTAACTAAGCGGATTCACGATGGCGAGATCGGCCAAGTGCTCGCCTTGCAAGCCAACGACTATCGCGGCGGCATTTGGGTCAAGCCGCGCCAGCCCGAGTGGAGCGACATGACCTGGCAGATGCGCAACTGGTACTACTTCACCTGGCTCTCCGGCGACTTCAACGTCGAGCAGCACGTCCACTTCCTCGACGTCTGCTCGTGGGTCAAAGGGGAATATCCCGTGAAGGCGGTCGGTCTCGGCGGCCGGCAGGTCCGCACCGGCGAAGAATTCGGCCACATCTACGACCATTTTTCGATCACCTACGAATATGCCGACGGCGCGCAGCTCCTTTCCAATTGCCGGCAGCAGCAGAACTGCGCCAATGACATGAGCGCCTTCGTCATCGGCTCCGACGGCACCGCCCGCTTCTCGGAAAAGAAAAAGGGGCTCACGATCAAGAAAAAATCTGGCGACTGGACGTACGATGGCCCGCAGAACGAAATGTACCAGACCGAACACGACGAGCTGTTCGCCTCGATCCGCAACGGCCGGCCGATCAACAATGGCGAGTACATGGCCAAGAGCACCCTCCTGGCTATCATGGCCCGCATGGCCGCCTACACCGGCCAGGTGATCACCTGGGAGATGGCGATGAGCTCCCAAGAAGACCTCACGCCTCCCAGCTACTCCTGGGACCAGCCGATGCCCGTGCCGCCGGTGGCCAGACCGGGGGTGACGAAGTTTGTGTAGCAGGCAATTCTCTTAGGCCCGGAGGGCCGGCAAGAAGTAGCCCCGTCCGTCAGGGCGGGGAATGCATACGGCGCAACATCCCGGAGCCCCGGAGGTGCGGCACCTGAGGCCGACCAGTGTCGGTCCTTCGGACCTCACCGTCGCCTCTGAGTTGCATCGCCTTCCCGGCTCTCACGAGCCGGGCTATTGCCTGCCGGCCCTCCGGGCCTGCGTCCAGTTGGTTGCCATCGTCGCTTGCGTCGCGCAGTCAAGCGTGCGCAGAATGATTCCGGGCTACGCCGCTGCATCCAGCTCTATCCTTGGTGCTTGCATGAATTCCGACCCTCTGCCTCGCCGTTCCTTGCTCAAACTCGGTGCACTGGCCGCCGGCAGTCTCGCCCTCGGCACAACGCTGCACGGCCAGGAAAAAGACTC
>DASRJP010000151.1:0-25415 GCA_035649415.1 Pirellulaceae bacterium
TGGCAGACTCGTTCATACCTGGCGCGATGGCCGTGATCTATCTCGGCCTGCTCGCCTACTTCGCCGCCATCGGCGGTTACAAACCTGTGCACATTGGCGAAGTGAAAAATTCCGGCGGGCATTAGGCCCGCGCGCGCCTACGGAAATCGAAGTTCACTCAGGGCGGGTGAGTCGCAACACGCCCCCCTGTTTTTCGGCTCGAATGCCGCCGGGGAACATTTGCGCCGGCGCCGCGGGGCCGTTGGCGCCCAAGCAGGCCAGCGCGCGGAGTTGCTCCCACTTTTCAAAGCTCATGTCGGCCAGCGGCCAGCCTTGCTCCTGCCACAAATGGATCAGCAGGTAGCGCTCGATGAGTTCTCCTCCTCCGCCGAATGATTTGGTGAATATCTCCACGCCGCCGGCAATCGGCCGGCTAATCTGCCGCGCCAGGTGCAAAGCGTGCCGGCGAAAATGCTCGTCGGCCTCGTCCGCAATGCGTGCCAGCCGCAGCAGGGCCGCGCGGACGTGCGGACTATAGTCCCGCTCTAGGAGCGGCAATAGCTCGTGACGGATGCGGTTCCGCGTCAAGTCGAGGAGGCGGTTAGTCGAATCTTCGCGATAGATCTTGTCGAGCAGCTTCAAGTAGTCGAGAACCTCGCCGCGAGTCACATCCAGCAGCGGGCGGATCAGCGTGGCCGCCTCGGTGAGCTGCCGCGTGCGGGGGATTCCGGCCAGACCGGCCAGGGCAGTGCCGCGGAGAATGTGGTGCAGGATCGTCTCGACCTGGTCGTCAGCGGTGTGGGCGGTGGCCACGTAGCGAGCGCCGCATTGATTTGCCGCCCGTGCCAGAAACTCGTATCGCGCCTGCCGGGCGACCCCCTCCAGCCCCTGGCCGCCGTGGGCAGCGCCCAGATCACCGTCCGCTGCGCCAACGATGCACTCGACGCCGACTTCGCGGGCCAGGTCCTCGACAAAGGCCTGGTCCTGTTCCGACTCGCTGCCGCGGAGCTTGTGGTTGAAATGGGCGGCCACGAGCCGGCCTGAGCTGGCGACGCGAAGCTGCGACAGCCCCAAGAGCAGGGCCACGCTATCTGCCCCGCCCGATACCGCCACCAGCACCGTCACGTCGGCCCAGCGCTTCGGCGGCCAGGAGTGGCTAAGTTTGGTGAGGAAATCGCTCATCGAGTGTCGTAGGACGGGCTTCCCGGACCGTCCAAACATGAGACGCGCAACGAAGCCCGTCCTACAGAACGACCACCGCGCCGAATGGTTGCAGTATCATCCGTCTCTGCTAACATACACCTGTCGGGGCCGGCAATGTCGCCCCCCCGCTTAACGAGTACAACTGGAATTCAAAGGTTGGTTGTGCCGGCGGATGTTTGCAGCCGGCAGCAGAAATGGCCTGATGCACGTTGACGACACCGCTCGCTGCTCGCCCGCTCGCGGGCAAGCGGCAGGCGGAAGTGGTAGTCAGCTGGTTGGAACCCGGAGAATCGGATCGATGCACCTGATCCTGTGGATCCTGCGGTTATTGTTTGGCCTGCACCTGGACGGTTCTGCCCGTCCGCTGCCAGTGGCGGTCCGCCCCGATGGCCGGACTGAATGCCATCACGGCGCGGAATGGCTGTGGAACTGGCTGAGGGGGTGTGCCGACTGGCTGAGAATACGATTCTGGCGGCCGCGCCCCAGGGGCTGGGTCCAAAGGCCAGGGGGCGGACTGGTCCGCGGCACCGCACCCCCCGGTACCGATTGAACCGCGGGGGACGCGCTAGTCGTATTTCTTGCTGGCCACGATTGAGTCGATCCTTCAGGCTGCCGGGCTCAGCCCGCGACGGCCGTTCTGCTGTTTGCCCTGGTCGCTTGTCCGGATGGTTTGACGCCGGGCCGAGTGACAAATTATGGGCCGCTGCCGCTTCGCTGCCACGACTGCCGGACTGATCAAGGAACGCAGCCGTGATGGTGCCGATCTGGCTTTTGGTGGTGTGTATGGTGGTCACCTTTGCGCTGACGGTAGGTGGCCTGAAGCTGCTGGACCGCTTGCGCAAGATCGACGCGGAGACGCAGGCCCGGGAGATTGTCCACAAAGCGGATCAGGAAGCGGCCGCCAAGTCCAAGGAAGCGGAGCTGGCCATCAAGGAGCGCGACCTCGCACAAAAGTCGGACGCCGAACGGCAGTTCAATGTCATCCGCGAGGAGCTGCGCGAGCGCGAACGGACACTCGACAAGCGGCAGGAGACGCTCGAGCAGCAGGCCGACGACATTCGCAAGCAGGAGCGGATCGTGGAATCGACTCAGCGGCGGCTGGCCGACCGCCTCGAGGACACCAACCGCCGCAACGAAGAGCTGGGAAAACTTCTCGACATGCAGCGGCAGACGCTCCACAGCCTGTCGGGGCTCTCGCCCGGCGAGGCGACCAAGCGGCTGCTCGATTCGCTCGAGCAGGAGCTTCAGCAGGAAATGGGCTCGATCGTCATGCGACACGAAAAGCGGATGGGCGAAGTCGTCGAACAGAAGTCGCGGGACATGCTGCTTACGGCCCTCCAGCGGTATGCCGCCACGCACACGGCCGAGAGCACGACCAGCACGGTGGACATCCCCAACGACGAGATGAAAGGACGGATCATCGGCCGCGAGGGACGCAATATCCGCACATTCGAGAAAGTCACCGGTGTGGATGTGATCATCGACGATACGCCGGGCGTGGTGATCGTCAGCGGTTTCGACCCAGTCCGACGCGAGGTCGCCCGCCAGACTCTCAACAAGCTGATTGCCGACGGCCGAATTCACCCCACGCGGATCGAGGAAATCTTCAATTCAACGCAGAAGGAAATCGAAGCCTTCATCCAGAAGAAAGGGGAGGAAGCGGCGCAGGAAGTGGACATCCACGGCATCAATCCGAAGGTGCTGTACATGCTGGGGCGGTTGCACTTCCGGACTAGCTACAGTCAAAACGTGCTGCGGCACAGCATCGAAGTGGCATTTCTGTCGGGGCTGATGGCGGAGATGGTGAGTTTGAATGGCGACATCGCGCGCCGCAGCGGCCTGCTGCATGACATCGGCAAGGCGGCCGATCACGAGCTGGAAGGGGGGCATCCCAAGATCGGCGCCGACATCCTCAAGCGGCATGGCGAGCGGCCGGAAATTGTCCACGCGGCGCTCGGCCACCACGACGAGATCATCACCGAGTATCCCTACACGATGCTCGTGGCGACCGCCGATGCGTGCAGCGCGTCGCGGCCGGGCGCCCGCCGCGAATCGCTAGAGCGATATATCAAGCGCATGGAGGAGCTGGAGACGATCGCCTGCGGCTTTCCTGGTGTGGAACAGGCGTTTGCGATCCAGGCGGGCCGCGAGCTGCGAGTGATCGCCAGCGCCAAGGACACCGACGACGCCAAGGCGGCCAAGATCTGCCGCGATATTGCCAAGGCTTTCGAGGAGCAGCTCACATATCCAGGCGAGATCAAGGTGACCGTCGTGCGCGAATCGCGGTTTACGGACGTGGCGAGGTGACAAGTAGCAGGCACACTCCGAGTGCCGTCCGGCAAGCTAACGGCACACGGAGTGTGCCTACTACCTATTTGGGGGACTGCGGTGCGAATCCTGCTCATCGGCGACATTGTCGGCAAGCCCGGCGTGAAGATCGTCACCGAGTCGCTGGCCGCGATGCGGCAGAGGGAGCGCATCGACCTGGTGATTGCCAACGGGGAAAACTCGGCCGACGGCTCGGGAATCAGCCCCAGCATCCATAAGAAGCTGATTGCCGCCGGGGTCGATTGCATCACCCTGGGGGACCACATCTATCGCCGCAGCGAAATCGCGCCGGTGCTGGCGAGCGAAGCGAACATCCTGCGGCCGGCCAATTATCCGGCGGCCGCGCCGGGCCGCGGCTGGACGGTGGTGAAGGCTTCCGATGGCACGTCGGTGGCCGTGATTAGTTTGCTCGGCCGCGTCTTCATGCGGCCGGTCGATTGCCCGTGGTCTGCGGTTGATCGGGTGCTGGCTGAAATTCCCGCAGAGGTGAAAGTTCGCATCGTCGATTTTCACGGCGAAGCTACCAGCGACAAGCAGCTCATGGGGCGCTATCTCGACGGCAAGGTGACTGCCGTCCTGGGAACGCACACGCACGTGACCACAGCCGACGAGCAAATTCTTCCCGGTGGCACGGCCTTTCAGTGCGACGTCGGGATGACAGGCCCGCACGAGAGCATCCTCGGCCGCCGCATCGACCGCGTCATGGAGACGACGCTCACCTTCCAGCCGACGCAGTTTGACGTGGCCACTGGCGACGTGCGACTTTGCGGCACCGTGGTCGATGCCGACCCGCAGTCCGGCCGGGCGACGGGGATTCGGCGACTGAAAGTAATGGAGGGAGAGCTGGGAGGCATGCCACCAGCCAGCGAACCGTGACGCTCGGATGTCATGTTCCAACCTGCCCGCCGGTTCGCTGACCATCGGAACTGCCGCCGAACTTGGCCACGAATTCTTCGTCGGTATAGGTGGGCAAAGCCCCTTTGCGGCAGCCGACCAAAAGCAAATCGCCAAATGCAGCCAAAAACGCCACCGTTGCGCAGCCGCAACCAAGCCACAATGGATATCCGCGGAAGATGCGGACTGTCGACGCGGCGCTTTCGCCCTGGCCGAGGGGGTCATGAGTGCTTAGCGACTCATTCACGCTGTCGCGAATCGCCAGGCCGAGCGCCGAACCGATGACCAGGAAGGCCAAGACACACTTGAAGACGATCAGGCGAGTCAACATGGGGCCTGCTCCGGATCAGACACAAGGTGCGGGCGAGGAACTAGCAACTCTAGTTCACGGCCCACTTTCATGAGAGTTTTACCGGTGGACTGCCCGCTGTATCGGTTGCTGGTACAAGTCGTACAGCCCGCAAGCGCCGCAAGCGAACGCTGCGACGCAGAGAAAAGCGAGCTTGCGCCAGTCGCTGGCAAGGGCTGTCCAAGTCCTCGCCCCGTCCTTAAGCGCCGCCCGTCCCAGTTCATAAACGACGGCACGAAGGCGTGCTAGCCACGAGCGCTTGCCGCGCTTAGGATGAAATTTCCATCTTGCCGGAGCCCGCGCCTTGCATTATCCTTCGCCCCCTTCCCTGCCGGAGGCTGTGCGCGCGCCGCCAGGGCACCCCTGGGTGCTCTTGTGGTACGAGCGGGCCGCGCTGCTGGTGGCGGGGGGCGTCCTGGTGACGCTGCTGGGGATTGCCGCGTGGCTGGAGCCCAGTCCGCTGGGCCTGGGGACCCATCAGCAGTTGGGCTTGCCCCCCTGCACGATGCGGTTTTTGTTCCACATTCGGTGCCCGAGCTGCGGCATGACGACGAGCTGGGCGCACCTCATGGAAGGGAACCTGTTGGGCTCGCTCAAAGCCAATGCGGGCGGAACGCTGCTAGGATTGACGGCACTTTTGAGCGGGCCGTGGCTGGTGGCCTCGGGCCTGCGGGGCCGCTGGCTGTGGGGTCCGCCGCACGAGCTGGCGGTGCTCGCCGTGGCCGCCGCGGTGGTGCTGGTGACGCTGGCCGACTGGTGCCTGCGACTGGCGATGGGATGGTAACGAAACGAAGCCCTTTCAAGCAAAGGATTGCTCATGGGCAAGCGGCATTCGCTTCTGGCGGCGCTGGGACTAATGGCAATCGTGGCATCGTCCGGCGGCTGCACGTTTGTGGCGCAGACAATTGGCGCCATCGAAGGGCACGAGATCGTGCCGGCCAAATTCAACGGCCTGGAAGGTAAGCGGGTGGCCGTCGTATGCATCGACGTCAACTCGCTGTACGGCCCGGGCGACGAGGCCGATCTGCTGGCCCGCGGCGTCAGCACCCAGCTCAGTCAGAACGTCAAGAACATCAAGATGGTCAAGCAGTCGGAAATTCACGACTGGATCGACCAGCAGGACCAGGCGCTGGTCGATTTCCGCAACGTCGGCCGCGGCGTCAAGGCGGATATGGTGATCGGCATCGACCTGAACTCGATCAGCACCCGCGACGTGGGGACGCTGCTCCAAGGGAAGGCAAACATCGCCGTCAAGGTGTTCGACATGTCGCGGCCCGACGAGCCAGTGTATGAGAAGCCGCCGACGGTCATGGAATTCCCCGAGCATGGCGGTCGCCACGTGACCGAGAACGAAGCCAACTTCCGAGTCATGTTCCTGCGGATCCTGGCGGACAAGATCACGAAAGACTTCTACGCGCACGACCGCACGCTCGATTTCGGCCGCGACGCGACCTACATCGGCGATTAACGGAGCCGCAACTGCACGCGGCGTGCTACAGCTTGGGCGGCGGCCGCTTGGGCGGCGGCCGGTTGAGCATCGCCTTGCGGTCGTTGGCCGCGGCCGGAACGTTGTTATTCACGGCGGCCACGGCATTCCGCGGCGGATTGAGATCAGTGAACTCTTCTTTCCACTTCCAGCCCAGCGGGTCCTTCAGCTCCCGCTCCGCCAAGAGCGCCCAGGGCGTGCCGGGATGATCCTTGATCACGCGGTTCAAGTACATCTTGGCCCGCTCGGCCATCTTGACCATCTGACTGCCGACCGTGATCTCTTCCGACGGCGCGAGCACCCAGGTGTTGTTCTTGGGCTCTTTGAACTTCAGGCCGCGCTTGGCTGCCGCGAGGATCTGGTTGTACCCTTCCGTGCGGACCTTGACCGCCAGCACCCGGCCCATCGCCAGATCGTAGCCGGCCCGCCAGCGGGGCGTCTCCTCTTTGTCGCGGTCCGCTTCGCCATTTTTGAGAAGCTCAAACAGGGTGTTGATCTTCGGCTCTAGTGCCGCGGCCGACTGCTGGGCCTCGGTCAGCGCGGCGGCAAATTCCCCTTCTTCGCGCTTCACGAACCGCAGCCGCGCCTCGGCCATCTGATCGATCTGCGACCGCGACGCCGCTTCGACAAGCGAGGACCGCGCGGCGTTTTTCTTGACGCGATCGACGTATTCCCGGGCCGAGACATATTCCGGCCGATATGGCCGCATCGTTTCGGGGTCGAAGAAATACTGCAGGTGCGAGGAGAAAGCGTCCACTTCGCCGCGTGTAACTCGCCGACGAACGTCGCGATTGGGATGCACGGCGAAGTAGATCCCGCCGGTTTCGACGCACAACCGCGTCAATGCGTAGGGACCAAAACCTGAATCGATGGCGATCTCGTCCTCCTGCTGGCCGGAGAAACCCAGCTTGATCCGCTCGAGCATCAGCGACTCCGGACCTTGATCAACCACGCCCCACTGTGCCGACTGGTCGTAATTCGGATCGGGATCGACCCATTTCATCATCGTCTCCCGCCGGCCGAAGGGGGCAGGCACGCCGACGACGTACACGGGCATCGTCCAGCGGCGGCACATTTTGACCGTCTCGTCCAGCATCCGCTCGTCGGAGCCGGCTTCATCCGTGAACACTACGATCATCACGTTGCGATCGGGCTCCTGCGATTGCGTCTGGTAGCGATACTCGGCATAAGTCTTGGCAATCTCCCGGACGGCGGAGAACACGTGTTCTTCGCCGCTGTTGTCGTTCGGGATCGACTTGACTGCCTGCTTGAGCTCGTCCAGGCTGTCGGTCGGCTTTTTCGTCATCAATGTCAGGCTTTGGCCGAAGGCCACCACGGAAGACAAGAGCGGCGCGTCTTCATGTTTGGCAAATGCGCTGGCGCCGGACGCTTCGATGATCCCGAGCTCTTCGTAAATCTTGTCGAAACGGTCGTGTATCGCCTGCCGCTGCGGAATCAAGCTGGCGGTCTGATCGAACATCCAGACGACGAGGGTCTTGCGCTCTTCGAGGGAAAGCAGGATTTCGTGCGTCAAGCGGTCGATGGCGCCCGCGGCGCCCGTCGTCCCTTCTCCGGCGGCGCCCTTGACGGCGACGTTCTTGTTGAAGTGCAGACCCGAGGCGACTGCGACAATGTTGTTGATTTCAATCTCGGGATTGGGCGTGTCGGTCACGTCGGCGTGCTGCGGCACGACGGAGACTTCCGAAACGATGGGCGCTTCCGACAGCGCCATGGCCTCGCCGCCGACGCTATTGGCCCCCACCTCGATGCTGGGCTGATTGCTGAAATAGAATTCCTCGGGGACGTTGAACTGCTCGACCTTCTCGACCGTCGTCAGGGAACTGACCAGGACGATCGCCGGTTCGGCAGGCGTGAAAGTCGGGAGCAGACCAAGGGCAACCAGCAGCGCCATATGAACGACGAAGCTGATCGCAAACGACCAGGTATCGTGATCGAGCGGATGGACGTCGTCCCCACTTCCCTGATGCCACCAATATCGCAAACTCTGAAAGACGCTCAACGTGGATCTCCTCTCGGTGCTTGCTCTTGGTGCCGAGCGATCCGCCCCCTCAAGTTGGCTCGCTGCCAGCCCCGTTGTTACGGAGCTCCCTGCATTGTCAGTGAATTCAGGGCCAAATGCAACGCTTCGATTCGCCGCCACAAAGCGACGTTATTCCTTCCCTATCGGTCAGCCGCGGCACTTTCTCAGCCGCGCATGAACTCCGGACAATAAGTTCTTCACCAATCCCTACTTAAAGCGAACGAGCCGGCCCATCGTACTCGCCATCAGTGGCGGCGGTGGGGCTTTGGCACCGGCCGGGATGCCGTAGCCGAAGGCCGACCTAAGTGCTTGGAGGCACAGGAGCTTCGTCGCAAAACTTGATTGACGCTTGAGCCCAGCGCATTTAGGATTGAGTCCGGAAGCTGGCGCCAGGGGCGCTCAGACCCCGCCCAAGTTGGACGGAGAAAAGAAGCCTTTACCATGGCCCACGAAATGCTGCCTACCGCTGGCTCAGCGCTGATCACCCGCCGCACCTTGCTGGGAGGAGGCTTGGCGGCCACTGCCGCCGGCGTTCTGGTCCCGTCCGCCTTTGGTCAGGCGAAGAAGGACGAACCGGCGAAGATTCCCGAACCGGAACCCGTCTCGCTTGAAACCAAGGACGGCGTTCAGCTCAAGGCGATGTATTACGGTGGCACGGCAAAGAAAAAATCTGTTCCCATCCTGATGATCCACGGCTGGGGTGGACAGCAGGACGAGTACCGGTTGATGGCCCTCTCTCTGCAAAAGCAGAAGGAGGGATATTCGATTATGACGGTGGACCTGCGCGGTCACGGGGGTAGCACGCGGCAGCGCCAGCCGGACAACGATTTCAAGGAGATTGACCCGGCGAAGATGCGCAACACCGACCTGGACAAGATGGTCCTGGATCTGGAGGCCTGCAAAAAGTTCCTGGTCAAAAAGAACAACGCTGGCGAGCTTAATGTTTCCGCGCTGTGCCTGGTCGCTGCCGAATTCGGTGCGATTATTGCGCTGAAGTGGTCCTTTTTGGACTGGAGCGTAGAGCGGCTTCCCGCGTACAAGCAGGGGCAGGATGTGCGAGGCATCGCACTGCTTTCGCCCGTTGAATCGTTCAAAGGGTGCACCGCGAGGCCGGCAATCAACAGCCCCGTGATTCGCGAAAAGACGATTTCCAAGATGATCTGCGTCGGCGGCGACGACTCCAAGGCGCTGGCCGAGGCCCGCCGAATGCACACCACGTTCGAAAAATTTCATGGCAAGCCGCCGCCGGCCGAGGACGCAGCTCAGAAGCAGGATCTATTTTTCGTTTCGGTGGAAACCAAGCTTCAGGGGACGCAGCTCTTGGACCGGGCGTTCACGACGCCGCGGGACCTGGCCACGTTCGTCAACCTGCGGCTGGTGGCGAAGATGGACGACTTCCCCTGGGAAGAGCGACGCAACCCGCTGGGGAATTAGCGGCAGGTCGCAGCGGCCGGCGCATTCACTCTCAATTCCCTTTCTCGGGAACGCGGACAAACGTCTCCGTCGGCTCGTGCAGATCGGGAATGACGATCGCGGCCCCCACGGGAAGAATCTCGCGGGCCAGAATCACATCGGCATTGGCTGCCAGCAACTTGTCCGCGTGCTCGCGCGAGCCGAGCATCCGCTCGGCGATGTCTTCCAGCGTGTCGTGCCGGCGAATTCGGTAATAGCGCCTGTCGTGCGGCGGACTTGGCGGGGTGACCGACGAGCGATTCAACTCCGAATCGATCGCCGCAGTTGACGCGGCCTTGGCACGCGACTCGCTGGACTGGGAAGCGTAGCTGGCTGGCAGCCGCGGAAGCGGCCCGGTCTGATCGACCTTGACCAGCTTTCGTCGTGGCACGCCCTGGTCGAGCACGGCAGTCAGCGGTTCCAGGCCGTGCTGGGAACGAACCGATCGCTCAATCGCCGGTGACGACACTTCCGCAGGCTGATCCACGACCTTCGGCGGCGCAGGTCGGTCCGCTAACGTGGCCACTGCCGCGGGGACTACGGAGGCGGGAAAATCGTCCTCCTCCAGCAGGGTCTTGCGAAACGGCCAGGCCGCGCAGAAGCCGGCCGCCATGATGGAAAGACCGCACCAGATGCGCCGATTCCCCACAGGAGTTACCCCCTGAGAGTGTGTGGAAAGCGGCATCCGGTGCCAAGACAATCCTCTACATCGACCATCGGCCCTCAGCGCAGAGAAAGTCCACCGGGACGGGCAAAGGTCGGTTTGGGCGTTTGGCGGTGAGAGGATCGGTGGGGCAAAATCCAGCGGCTGGCAAATGCCAGGCGAGTGGGCTCAGGTCCTGCCGCCGGCTGTGGTCACGGGCTCCTTGATCGCTGCAGCCTTGGCCCGCTGCGGCACGGTTGGGCTGGTTTTCATCAGCCACAGTAGCATCGGAGCGGCGATGAACACGGTGCTGTACGTTCCGGAAACCACGCCGATGAGCATGCAGAAGGCGAAGGTATGGATCCCCTCGCCCCCCCAGATGTAAAGGATGACCACCACCAGAAGCGTCAAGCCGCCAGTCAGCAGCGTGCGGCTCAGAGTCTGATTGATGGCGTCGTTGATCATCTGGGCAGAGATGAGCGTGCTCTTGCCGCGGATCTCGCGAATGCGGTCAAAGATCACGATCGTGTCGTTGATCGAGTAACCGATCAGCGTCAGGAATCCGGCCACGACCGTCAGGCTGATCTTGAATTCCTCAATTCCCAAGAATCCGAGGGCCGAGGCGACGTAGTAACTGGCGCCGATGCCCGCCAGCATCACCAGCGTGTCGTGCGCGAGCGAAGCGATTGCGGCAATGCCCCAGCTCAGTTTCTGGAAGCGGAACCAGATGTAGGCGGCAATGCCGAGTAGGCTCACGAGGACGGCTGAGAGGGCCTTGAGCTGCATGTCGAGCGTCACTTGTCCGGAGACGCTGCTGGAGTTCTGCCAGACTGGCGTGGCATCCATCGATTTCTTGAGTTCCGTCAGCACCGCTTTGGCAGCCTCCTCGCCCAGCGGCAGGGTCGTCTTCCACGTTTCAAAGGGTGCGTTGTCGCGGCCATCCCACTGCGGGTTGGCAACCTCGACGAACGGGTGCTGCGCGATTGCCCTTTCGGAGGCCTGGCGGATGTGCTCCAGCAGTGCGTAGGCGCTGATCCGGTTATCAGGGAAGCGGATTTCGACAACGGTCTTTTGTGTGCTCGGCGCGGCCGGTTTGGTCTCTGCGGCGGGAGGCGTGGCGGCGGACGACTCGGGCGCGGCGGGAGGAGCTTTTGTCCCTTCAGCCTTCGCAGGTGCAGCTTTTTCATCGACTGGCGAATCCTTGGCCTTTTCAACCTCCGACTTTGCTGCTTTCTCCTCCTGGCCGCAGTCCGACGACTTCTCGCCGGCTGCTTTTTCTTTTTCCCCGGCAGCGGCACCCTTCTCCTCGGGTTGCACGGGCGGCGCAGCGCTTTCCGCAGCACCGGCGGCCGGGGCAGCTCCGGTCGTCTCGAGGATCTTGTACTCCATGTGGTACGTGCGGATGCGATCCGCACCCGTCTTGGGATCCTTTAGCGCCTGTTGGACGTGTTTTTCCAGATCGGCCACCTTCTCCAGCGAGGAGTCGATCTTATGCACCGTGCCCGGCGCCTCTCCCGCAATCGAGATTTCGTAGACCTGATAGTCCACCGAGGAGTTGGTCTTGGGGTCCTTCACGTCGTCAAACTGGTCCCGCATCGCCAGACGGACTTTGTCGGCGCTCATGGCTTGCCGCAGCATCGGAATCACGGAGGACCCGCCTTTGAGATCGATGTCGAAAATGCCGGCCCCGCGCGACACGGTTGCGACCAGACCGATGAAGATCAGCAAGCACGATGCGATCGTCATCGGTGGGAACAGCTTCACCCAGTCCACATTGGGATGGGTGAGAAACTTCGTCATCGACATCGAGGTGAGCCAGCGCGTCCGCTCGCCAGCGTCGAAGATCACGCGGGCACAAAAGATGGCGGTGAACATACTGATCACGTTCCCCAGCATCAGCGTAATGCCGAAACCGCGGAGCTGATCAGTGCCGATCACATAAAGTACGAGGGCGGTCAGAAACGTCGTCAGGTTGCCGTCGATGATGGCGGACAGAGCCCGATCGAAACCGTTGCGAAGGGCCATTCGCAGGGCGGCGCCACGCTCCGTTTCCTCGCGGATACGCTCGAAAATCAGCACGTTGGCGTCGATCGACATGCCCACCGTGAGCACCAGGCCCGCCAGCCCCGGCAGCGTAAACGGGGCCTGGATGATGATCATGATCGCCACGGTCAGCAGCAGGTTCAGCACCAGGGCCAGCGCGGCGGTAATCCCGGCAAACCGGTAGTACAACGCCACCAGGACCAGCACCACCAGCAGAGAAATCGCCAGCGACCAGCTCCCTTTGATGATCGTGTCCAATCCCAGGATCGAGCCGATCAGGTTCTCGGCGATCGGGGTTGGAAACAGGACGACCGGCATGCTGCCGGACTTGAGCAGCTCCGACATGAAGCGGACTTCCGGCTCGGTAAAGCGGCCGTGAATGTAGCCTTGCTCCGTGATCTGCCCTTCGATCGTGGGAGCCGAGATCAACTCGCTGTCAAACACGACGGCAAGCTGCCGCCTGGGGGGCGGGAGATTCTGACCCGTCAGCGCCCCCATCTTGCCGATCCCTTCCCCCTTCATCGTGAAGTTGATGCGATAGCCATCGGCTTCCAGCGACGGCCAGGCGTAGGCCAGATCCTCTCCCCGCACGTCCAGGTCGTCGCTGTCGGGCGCCCGCAGCAGGACCTCGATATCGGGAATCTCGCGGGCGGCCAACACGCGGGCTGCGCCTTGGCCGCTGTGGTCGAATTGTGCGATCTCGTCAGGCGTGAACGTGAGGATTTCACCCGTCGCGGAGTTGCGGACCATGTCGCCACCTGCCGGCGAATAACGCAGCGGCGAATTGGGCTTGGTCCGATCCTCGCGGGCGACTTTCGTCCAGATGCCGATCGTCTTTTCGACCTTTTCGGGGCTGTCGTCGCTGACGTTGACGGTATACGACTTTTTGCGGACAGGATCCTTTTCCTGCTCTAGGGCCGCTTCGCGGATCTGGGCGTCGTTGCTCTCGTTGTCAGCGACGATGAGGAACCGCAGCGAGCCGGTGGCGGTGACCCGGGCCTTGATGTCGTCGATCTGGGCCTTGTCCACCTCGGAGACGATGATCTCGATTTGCTTGGGACCGGCCTTGCGGATGACCAGATCCTTGACGCCGCTGGGATTGAGCCGCTGCCGCAGCACTCCAATAACGGAATTGAGGTCGTAATCACCCTTTCCATGAGGGTTGAGCAGAGCCGTCCGCGCTTCATCCACCTCGTAGACCAGATTCACGCCCCCCCGCAGGTCGGCGCCGAGCTTGAACACACCGAATACGATGATGGCGATCGAGAAGGCCCAGGAAGCCAGGATCAGACTGAATTTCCAGCCAAAGCCTTTCAGCCGCATGGAACTGGCCAGTAAGTACCCCAGCGCAATGCTCACCAAAATGGCGGCCAGAGATACGTAGAGGACGGGCGGAATGCCGAAAAAGGTAATCGACTGCTTGAAACTGGGTTCGAGCAGTTGATCGATGGCCGCAACCAGCGGCAGTAGACTGTCAGACAACATGGCAAAACGTTCCTTGGCCTGGACCAGTAGATTCTCCAGCCGATTACGAACCTAGAAATTCCTGAGCGGCGCTAAGAGCGTCAAGTCGATTCCTTGGCGTCGGAGGTTTCCTCTTCCGGACTTCCGACGCGGGAAATGGCGCTGCGCAACACTTTAATCTTGGTGTTGTTTCCGTCGTCCACCCGCAAGGTCACCACTGCCGATCCGGGCGCGGCATTGACCACCGTTCCGCAGATCCCGCCAATCGTGACCACCTGATCGTTTTTCTTGATATTCGCCAACAGCTGCTCCATCTCCTTGCGCTTGCGCCGCTCGGGCGCAATCAGCATGAAGTAAAAGAGCACCCCGATGATCAGAAACGGCCAGAGCTGAAACCACAGCGAAGATGCGGGGCCGCCGTTGCCGCCTTTTTCCTGTTGCGCAAGCAGCGGAAGCAAATCGACCAGGGTGGCAATATCCAAGGGGATCGCCCTCAACTTGCGGACGCTATGGCCCGCCGGGCTCAGCGGCACGCGGCCAATGGAAAACGGCCCGGGGAAAACCGCTCGCTCGGGCCGGTTCTGAAACACCAACCAGAAATCATAAAGCCTTGCGCCACAACGGGCAAGGGCAGCATTTGCGGGCTCAAATCGCTCCCGGCGAGCGGTCATTCGATACCGCTCGCCACCGCGCCAGCTTTTGTTCGCAAAAGGCCGCGAACCGATCCTCGGTAATCGCCTGCCGCGACTGGGCCATCAGCCGCTGGTAGTAGGTCAGGTTGTGTGCGGTCAGCAGGATCGGCCCGAGCATTTCGTCAGCCAGAAACAAGTGCCGCAGGTAGCCCCGGCTGTGTCGGCAAGCCGGGCAGCAGCAGCCTTCTTCCAGCGGGCGATCGTCAAGTTGGTGGACCGCATTACGCAGCCGCAGCGGACCGTCGTCTGTGAACGCCATGGCGTTGCGTCCATTGCGCGTCGGCAGGACACAGTCGAACAGATCCACGCCTCGGCGAATCGCCTCCAGCAGGTCTTGCGGCCGGCCCACGCCCATCAGGTATCGCGGTTTGTCGGCCGGAAGGACCGGAGCAACGGCATCCAGGATCCGGTACATCTCCTCGGGGGTCTCACCCACGCTCAAACCGCCGATCGCATAACCGCCGAAATCGAGCGCCATGAGCGCTTGGGCGCACTCGATTCGCAGCTCGGCATTCAGTCCCCCCTGGACGATGGCAAACTGGGCCTGGTCGCTGCGCTTTGCGGCCTGTCGGCAGCGCTGCGCCCAGCGGATCGACCGCTGGCAAGCGTCCAGGATGGTCGCTTCGTCGCTGGGAAGAGCGACGACATGATCCAGGACCATGGCCACGTCGCTGCCCAAGTCTTCCTGAATGGCGACCGCGCGCTGGGGGCTGAGCTCCATCAGGCGGCCGTCGATGTGAGAGCGAAAGATGGCCCCTTCCTCGCGGACTTTCGTCATTTGCGCCAGGCTGAAGAGCTGAAAGCCGCCGCTGTCCGTCAGGATTGGCCCGTCCCACCCCATAAAGCGGTGCAGACCGCCAAAATGCTTGATCGTCTCAGGGCCTGGCCGCAGCGCCAAATGGTAGGTGTTGCCCAGAATCATCTGCGCGCCGGTGTCCCGCACCTGTTCGATGGTCAATCCTTTGATCGTCGCCTGCGTGCCGACGGGCATGAATGCCGGCGTCTGAACGAGACCGTGCGGCGTGTGGTAAATGCACTGCCGGGCTGGACAACCAGCGTCCACATGAACGAGGCGAAAGGAAAACGCAGCAGGCATCGTAGAACGGAATTAGTTCCGTTCCTTTGGCGAACGGAATGAATTCCGTTCCACACTTGAGCGTCAGTCGCCGCGGAGCTTCAGCCCGAGTTGGGTGAGCTTTTCCCGAACTTCATTGAGGCTGGTCACGCCGAAGTTCTTGCACTCCAGCAAATCGTCCCCCGACTTGCGGATCAACTCGCCGATCAGTGTCAGCCCCAGCCTGGCCATGCATTTGCGAGCCCGCACCGACAGGTTCAGCTCGGAAATCGGGCGTTCCAGCAGCGCCTGCTCGTCGGGCGACATGGTCGCCACGTCGAGCGCCGGTTCGATGACGCCGCGTTCCTGCGCGAACTGTCCCAGCTCCAGTCCCTTCGACGAGAGCATCTCGCGAATTTCGACGAGCGACGTCTCGCCAAAATTCTTGCTCGACAAGAGTTCCAATTCCGTGGTCCGCGTCAGGTCCCCCAGCGTGCGAACGCCCATTTTTTGCAGACAGTTGCGGCTGCGGACCGACAGTTCGAAATCGCTGACGGGCACGCTTAGGAGCTGAGCAAGGCGGTCGTTCCGCCGCTGCGCCTCTTCGTCGATCCAGCCGCTGCCGGACGCCGATGCATCCTTCATGTACAGCCGCGCGCGGGGATGATCCGGGTATGCTTCCAGCACCCGCTGATAGCAGGACTGCGCACGGTCGTACTGATTGCGGTCTTCGTACAAGAGGCCCAGGTTGATTAGCGTGCCCACATTGGTCGGAAAACAAGCAGCCGCTCGCTGATAAAGCTGCAGCGCCGTCTCGTCGTTGCCGCGGCGATCGTTTTCCGTCGCCAGGGCGAACAGAGCGCCGGGGTGTTTGGGATCGGCTTCAACCGCCCGTTCCAGGAGGGCGATGGCCTCGCTGGGGCTTCCTCCCAGCGCGGAGACGGTGGCCGCCCGCTGATACAGATACTCGGCCGTCTGTTCCACAGCGCCAGAGAGCTTGTCGAGGGTTTCCAGTGCCTTCTTCGGATCGCGGGCGCAGCGCTGGGCTTCGGCGGTCGAAAGGGCGCAATCGTCGGCGTTGTAGCCGCCAACTTTCGCCGCCGCGAACGATTTCGCCGCCTCGGCATACTCACCCATCGCAAAGCGAGTCTTGCCCAGGTAGTAATGCGCGACAGCGCCGCCATCGGCCGAACTGAGGGTCTCGATAGCGCTGCGGTAACGTCCCAGCAGGAAGTAACAGACTCCCAAGCGAACTTTGGCTGCCGGCGTGCGATCCTCGCGGACCTCCAGCTCGGCTACCGCGTCACGCAACAGCGAAAACTGGGAATAGTCCTCGGCAATCGCGTGGATCAGCTGGGAGATCTCCCGCGGCCCAAACGTGCTGTTGGACAGGACAATTTCGCGCAGATCGGCAAGGACGGTGGGTACCATCAGCAACTCCGGTCAGTGATTCGTTTGGAAATCCTGTGGCCGCAAAACTTTACCAGGATGGCGCTTAACAGTGGGTGGGAGTTCTTCCTTCCCCGTCTGCGGCAAGAGAGCCAGCAGTGGGAGTCGAACCCACAACCCCCGCATTACGAATGCGGTGCTCTGCCGATTGAAGCTATGCTGGCCTGCGGCTCACAGCTTTGTGGGCTGAAAACCTATAACGCTAGGCAATCGCATTTATAGCGTCAAGGCCCGATGGGGGAAAGGCTTGCGACGACGGACGCCAACCGTTGAGAGCTGTGCGGATCGATCGCAGCCGCGAGCGGCAACGCGTGATTGCCAAGAGCCTAGAGACTGTCTCGGCGACTAGGGTTCGCTTGCAGCCCGGACCGCGGGTGCGCAAAAAAATCGGGGGCTCTGACGTACCAAAGACTCTTTGGTATGCGGTGATGGCCAGGGGCAAGGCAACCACGCCGCGAATGTTCGTCAGAGCCCCCACGGTCCTCAAATTTGATGTCGTGGAGTACACGACAATGCCCCCTCTAGGCACCCCGCGTGCCAGTTTTCATTTGTCCTCTGATGGCGCAGGTCACCATCGATGCAAAGACTTTCTGCTGAAGAGCTTATGTCGTTCATGCGGCCACGATATGCTCGCTGACTACAAACCGCGTTCGCTGGCACTCGTTGGGACTTGTCTTGTTTCGCTACAATTGGCCCGGCTCAATGCTGCTCCTCGCGCCATTCTGCACCAGAACCGAACATCCCCGCGCGTGACGATTCCGCTTACCCAGATTGACAGCCGCGCCACGGAAGTGCTCATTGCCGTGAATCCAAATGCCGGGTCACGCGCGCAGATGCCGATCGTGGAGGACCTGGTCCATCAGCTAACCACCCTGAATTTCCACGCCACGGTCTTCCACGAGATTGACGCGCTGGCTGCGGCAGCGGCCGAACAGACCGTGGCGGGGACACTCCGGGCGGTGGTCGCGGCGGGGGGGGATGGTACCGCCCGTCTGGTGGCCGAAATGACGCATGAGGGCACCCCGCTGACCATCCTGCCGCTGGGAACCGAGAACTTGTTGGCTCAGCACCTGGAGCTATCGACAGACACGCGCGCGATCGCACTCCGTATTGCCGCCGGGCTCACGGTGCGTCTGGATGCGGGTCAGGCCAACGGGCGGCTGTTCACGCTGATGGTGGGATGCGGTTTCGATGCAGACGTCGTACAGCGACTGCACCGCGACCGGCGGGGGCACATTCACCATCTGTCGTACATCAAACCGATCGTGGATTCGATCCGTAATTACGACTATCCGCCGCTGCGGGTACACTATCGCAAAGTGAACGGAAAATCGGCCGTACTGACGGCGAGGTGGGTGTTTGTGGTGAATTTGCCGCGTTATGCCGGCGGCCTGAATTTCGCCCCGAGCGCCTCGGGTACGGACGGACTGCTGGATATTTGCACGTTTCGCGAGGGATCGCTGTGGAGCGGTCTGTTGTATTTGGGCGGCGTCGTGCTCGGACAGCACGAGGCGATGGAAGACTTCTTCCAGGCCCACAGCACCGAAATGAAAATCGAATCGAAGGCCCAAGTCCCCTACCAGATTGACGGCGATCCCGGTGGCGAATTGCCGCTGTCGATCAGCGTGTTGCCGCAGCGGCTGACGGTTCTCGTCACTCGACCGTGGGCCGAGCGTTATGGGTTCGATACCGAGGAACGCGTGATGATGTGAATGCTGCTGCTCATGACAACCCGGCCGCCATTGGTCCGTACCGCTGCGGGCGCGGCCAGAAGCTGCTGCTGATTGCCGGCCCGTGCGTAATCGAGACGCCGGACCTGACTCTGTCGATTGCCGTGCGGCTGAAAGAGATCGTCTCCGCTCTTCCGGTGCAGTTGGTGTTCAAGGCTTCCTTCGACAAGGCCAACCGCACCAGCGCCAGCGCCTTTCGGGGCGCGGGTCTCGACGAGGGCCTGGCGGTCCTGGCCGACGTAAAGCGCCGCATCGGCCTGCCTGTTACGACCGACATCCACGAGTCCCACCAGGCGGCGCCCGTCGCCGAAGTCTGCGATCTGCTTCAGATCCCGGCATTCTTGGCGAGGCAGACCGACCTGCTGGTGGCCGCGGCCCGCACCGGCCGCGCCGTGCACGTAAAGAAAGGGCAGTTCATGGCGCCGTGGGACATGCGGCACGTCGTCGACAAGCTGGCGGCCGCCGGCTGCAAAAACATCCTGCTTTGCGAGCGCGGCACGTTCTTTGGATATGGCCGCCTGATCAACGATATGCGTTCGCTCCCCATGATGCGCGACCTGGGAGTGCCGGTCGTCTTCGATGCCACGCACAGCGTGCAGGAGCCGGGTGGACTGGGCAGCGCCACGGGCGGCAATCGGGCGATGGTCGAGCCGCTGGCCCGCGCGGCGATGGCCGTCGGCATTGACGGGCTGTTTTTGGAGACGCATCCCAGTCCCGATTCCGCGCCGAGCGATGGCCCGAACATGCTGCGGCTCGACGACTTGCCCGCAGTTCTCGCGCGGCTACTGGCAATCCGGAAGACCGTGGAGAGCTTTTCGTGAGATCGCGACTCATTTGCGCGATTGTCCTGCCCGTGGCGGCCGTGCTGGCACTTATTGTGTCGGTGTCTGCGGGCGGCTGCTCGGTCGATCCCAATGAAAACGTCCCCCAGACGCAGGTCAGCTCGGACATCGTCCAGCCGGTGGACGATCTCACCCTGGCGGCAGGCGCCCTGGAGTCGATCCCTTCGTCCCCCGACAGCAAGACTGCCGAGCGCGCGCTGTACTATTTCAACAAGTGGATCCACCAGCAGGAAGAAGTGTCGATCGAGGAAAAACTCGATCCACTGCTGGACAATCTCCCGCAGAGCTACCAAATCGATCGGCTGAAGACCGACTTGCGGCGGCGATCGATCACGGAGAGTGATATTTTCTATCTGCTCCAGTGCTCGTGGCTGCGCGACGTAGCGGCCCAAGTGGCGAAACAACCGATTGACGCCGATTTTCAGAAATGGCTGCCGGAACTGGAGCAGTCGCTGGGGATCGACGACGCCGAACGGCTGGCGCTTGCGCACCGGCTGTTCGACTGGACGATTCGCAACATCCAGCTCGACCCGCTCCCTCCTCAGCCGGCTCCCCCGAGAGCGACGACAGAAACCAACGATCCGGCTTCCGTCCGGGCTTCGCTTCCCGGTCCGCTGCGGGGCGAACTTGGTCCCGGGTATGGGCACCTCCCCTGGCAGGTGTTGATTTACGGCCACGGCGACGCCTGGGAGCGGTCGCGAATCTTCATTCTGCTGGCCCGGCAGGCGGGGCTCGATGCCGTGATGCTCGGCATTCCGCAGACCCAAGGGACCGGCGGCACGCGCCCCTGGATTGCCGCCGTGCTGCTGCGCGACCAATTGTATTTGTTCGATGCGGCGCTGGGATCGCCCATCGCAGGACCCGGGGGAAAAGGAATCGCGACACTGGAGCAGGTCGTCGCCGATCTGGGGCTGCTAAGGGCGCTCGATTTGCCTGGCGACACAGCCTATCCGATTGGCGCCGACGATCTGTCGGAGGTGTCGGCACTGATCGACGGTGAATTGCCGTCGCTGTCGGTGCGCATGCGACTGCTCGAGCCGGCGATTGTTGACAAGCGAAAGATGAAGCTGACGACCAGTCCCAGCGAGCTGAAACAGCGGCTGCTGACGTGCAAGCACATCTCCGCGGTCTCGCTGTGGCGCGTCGTGGTCGAAGCGGAGCTGTATCAGGTTGCGCTGTCGATGGCGCTCTCCAGTGACCCGGCACGCCTGGAGACACACGCGCGTGAGACGGGACTTTTTCTGCCTTCCCAACCGCTGATGCACGCGCGGCACCTGCACTTGCAGGGGAAATTCGATGCGCCGCCCGAAGGGGAAGAGCAGGCAGGCGCTCGCGAGCGCTATTTCAAGCTCCGCCCGTCGGACAAGGAGATCGAGGCGCTAGCGAACATGGAAGGAAGAGAGGCGCTGGGAGTGGGAGAGATGGTGCTCCCGACCGATCCCGCCCAGAAAAAGGCCGTGCTGGAAAGGATGATGGGCATGACGCGCAGCGCCAAACATCATGCCACGTTCTGGATCGGCCTGACGCACTACGAGAGCGGGGACTATGCCGCCGCCATCGAGTGGTTCCGCGACCGGGTGATTGCCGGCGCTCCGGATTCGCCCTGGCAACACGGCGCGCGATACAACCTGGGGCGCAGCTACGAAGCGCTGGGCCAGTGGGAAGAGGCTCGCGCGACCTACGTGACCGACGAATCGCCACAGCGGCATGGAAATCTCCTGCGCGCCGCCGCCATCGCCCGAGAACACCTCCAGGCGGCAGAGGCAAGCGGCGCGACGTCGGCGCCAGCGGACCCGCGATCGGCGGTGAATGACCCCTAGAGCGAACCGCCAGCGAGCGCAGCGCCTCTAATACCTTCGTACCCCCCAATTCATCGACCTGCGAAAGATTGGCCCACATAGGGTCGCCGCAGAGGCTACGATTGTAGATAATAGGACAACCCTCAAGGCCAAGATACGCCCAGGAGTTCACTCGTGACTGCCGTACTCCAGCGTCCGACGCTCGTGCTCAACCGTAGCTGGCAGCCGGTGCGTGTCAGCACGGTTTCTCGCGCGCTGATCCTCGTCTGGAACGGCGTGGCCCGCGTCGTCGATCCGCACGACTTTCAGCAGTACGACTGGGACGACTGGTCGCGGATGAAGCCCCCGGAGGGCGAGCCGTTCATCCGCGCGGTGCGGCAGCACTTCCGCGTGCCGGAGGTGGTGACGCTAACGCACTACGACAAGCTGCCGGTGACGCACGTGGCCTTCAGCCGCCGCAACCTATTCAAGCGCGACGGCTACAAGTGCCAGTACTGCGGCGCTCACCCCCGGCCGGACGAGCTGACGATCGACCACATCGTTCCGCGCTCGCGCGGCGGCGAGAGCACGTGGGAAAACTGCGTGTTGGCCTGCATGGAGTGCAACAAGCGCAAGGCGAACCTCACGCCTGATGAGGCCAGCCTGCGGCTCCGCACCAGGCCGGTCCGCCCGCGCTGGAAGCCGCTGTACGCCTCGAGCCAGATGCCGATCGCCAGTTGGTCGAAGTTCATCAGCGAGGCGTACTGGACGGTTGAGCTGGAGCGATAGGACGACGAAAAAGGCGCGGCGACGGCAAATGCCGTCGCCGCGCCCCATTTTGATGCCGTGGTAAGGCAGGCGAGACGCTTGCCCCACGTTACAGCAGGTTGACGATCTTCTCGGCCAGACCCTTCTCACCGAGCACGACGCTCAGCTTGCCGCCGGAAGCGATCTTCTCGAGCACCTCCAGCTCCTTGAGCCGCATCAGCGTCGGGTTCTCCGCCAGCAGGCGAGCCGTGTTCGCCTGGCTGCGGGCCGCGGCAGTCTCCTCGCGGCGGGTGATCAAGTTGGCCTCGGCCGCCTTCTTGGCCTCGGTCACCTTGTTCAGCAGGTCCTTCATTTCCCCCGGCAGCATCACGTCCCGGATGCCGACGGAGAGGATTTCCAGACCCAGCCCGGTCGCGCGGCGACGCACGAGCTGCTCCAGCTCCGCCGCCACGGCATCCTTGCCAGTCAGCAGGGCGTCGAGCTCGCGAGTGCCGACGACCGCCCGCAGCACGAGCTGCACCTCGCGGTACAGGGCGGTGCGAACGTCCTCGCTGACGCTCACCGCCAGCCGCGGGTCGCTCACGCGGAAGGTCACGACCGCGGTCAGACGCAGGGTCACCTTGTCGGCAGTCATGATCTCCTGGCCGCCGACGTCGAGCATGGTCTCGCGGAGGTCCACCGGCACCAGCTTCACGCGGGCGACGTTCTTCCAGAACGCGTACTGCCCCGGCGGCAGAGTCTCGACGAAGTTGCCGTCGATGAGCAGGACGCCGGCGTGACCGGCCTCGACCGCCTGCACGTCGAGCAGCTTGTCCACGAGCGGCTGGCGGGCGATCGCCGGCAGCTCCTTGTGGGCAAAGCGGACGGTCCGCGCATCGACGAGCTCGACCTCGACCTTGCGGTGCGTGGTCCAGTAGGCGAACAGCCCCGGCCCCAGCACGTGGCTGAACCGGCCGTCCACCCAGACGAGCGCCCGCTCGTGGTCCTTGAGGTCCAGTACGGTTGCACGACCAGTCAGCACGCCGCTCTTGGCGATCATGTCGAGCTGCTCGTGGACCAACCACGGCGCGCGGAGCTGGGCGCGCTCAATCTTGAGTTTGCCCCACGGATCGAACATCCAGTGGCGGCCCGCGCCGAGCAGTCGCTCGAAGACGCCGTCGCGAAAGACGATGCCGGCCTCGATGGGGCGGATCTTGATGGTCTTGAACATGGGATTGACCTCCTTCGTAGTAGGCACACTCCGTGTGCCGTCTCGTGCCCAGGCTCTGCCTGGTCACGCACGTACCCGAGGCTCTGCCTCGGAGGCTTGCTGTGGTCCTTATCTTGTTACGGGTCGCCGAGGCGAAGACTCGTGGCGGGTTGTGTGTGCGGTACGGCACACGGAGTGTGCCTACTACACCTTCGGGCAGCGGAGCGAAGCCAATCCCACGAGCACATGCGGAGTGCGCTTGAGCGGCACTGGCCGCGGCTGCGTCCGCAAAGGCCGTACGAGCATCAGCCGGTCGTGAACGACCGGCTAAGCGGCTCGGCGTGCCCGTGCCTTGGCAGCCCGGCGAGTGCCGCGGCATCCGCGCACTACAGGGCAAGTGCTGGTGTTGCTGTCGAGGCCGGCGGGACTAAATCCCACCGCTCGCTCGGCAGCAGATCGAATCTTCGCCCGCTCCCCTCCGGTTTTTGGTGGACGCTCTCGCGTCGGTCGGGTTTTCAGCCCGGTGTGGTACAGGAGTCGAACCTGCAACAGCCAGATTAAAAATCTGGTGCTCTATCCAGTTGAGCTAACCACGCTCTCGATGACGCCGGCGGTATAACCCCTGGTCGGAACGGGCCGCGCCAAACGCTCGCGCGTGGGCGGCGACGCCGCGGGACGGGGCGACATCGGCGTAATTTCCCGGCGAGACAATCGCCGGGAAGAGACGTTGGTAGGAGTCGAACCCACAAAAGACCGCTTTGCAGGCGGCCGCCTGGCCGCTTGGCGTCAACGTCGATCGTTCAGTCCACAGTCCGGAGTCCACAGTCCCCAGTCAAATACGAAAAAGGCCCGCGATCGCTGCGACCGCGGGCCTGATGAAATTTAATTCTCGAGGCGGGTGGTCAGCAGCGTAGCGGCAGCGCGCCTGTGGGCTGATTGCCGCCGCAGACTAGCTGGCACAAGGATCGCTCGAATCGCAAAGTTCGGACGGTTTGTATCACGTGATTGGCCTCCTCGTATGAAGATAGGGGACGCGGTCCTGGCGGGGAGGTTCGCGCGAAATCCACAAGACGTGGCAGGCGAGACACCTGCCTCACGGGACGGCGCACGGAGTGTGCCTACTACTTATTCGCCGCCTACGGCCCGCTGGAGTTCCGCCTGGCGCTGGTGATAGGCGACCGCGGCTTCCTGTTCCTTTTCGCGCAGCTCGATGAGCTGCCGCTGCGCCATGGCCAGGTCGAGGAACGTCGCCTTGGCGTTTTCGTAGTTGGCCCGCGTCGCCTCGACATTGAGCTGTGCCGAGGGAATCAGCTTCTGCCGGTAGAGTTCCGACGACTGACGCGTCTCTTCCAGCCGCTCGTACGCCTGCTGGACTTCGTACTGAATGTCGAGTTGCTTCTGCTCGTATTCGGCGACCCGCTGGCTGAGGCGGAACTCGGCTTCGCTCACCGCAGCGTGCCGTTTGCGGCGATAGAGCGGGATGTTGAGCCCCACCCCGACCTGCCCCCACATCTCCTTCTCCGGCATCATGGCGTTATACGCGCCGATCACGTCGACGTCGGGGTAGTACTGCTTGTAGGTCAACTCGAGCGACGCCTGTTCGGCCTCGATGCGGTGTGCTAGTGCCGCCAGGTCCTGCCGCTGCAAAAGCGCCTGACTCATCAGCAATGGCGTCTCATCGGCGGGATCCAACTCGGGGAGTGCCGCCGGCGCTGGCAGCGGCGCATCCGGTTGCCGTCGCAAGAGCGTATTGATCCGCGCGACGGCGACGCGCTCCATCCGCTTCAGTTCGAGCTGTCGCCGCGCCAAGTCGGCCAGTTCCACGTCAGCCTGCAGCACATCCTGCTGCGTGACCAAATTCGTTTGATACCGCACCTGGGCGGTCTCGCGGAGCTGCGTCAGAAGCTCGGTGCTCTCGCCATTGAGCCGTACCAACTGTCGCACCAGGTAATAGTCGTAAAACGCCATCTGCGTCATCAGCGCCAGTTGAACGCGGGCATCTTCCGCATCGTGGAACGCGGCATCGGCCTC
>DASRJP010000152.1:0-4165 GCA_035649415.1 Pirellulaceae bacterium
GGTGGAACAACTCTACCGCTGTTCCGCCGCACCTGATCGCCAACACGACGGGCTTTGTGTTGATGTTGCCGTTCCTGGAACAGCAGCCGCTGTGGTCGAAGTACATCTTCGACGCCCCCTCCAGCGTGTCGAATCCGTACGGCAAGCCGTTCATCAACAACATCAACGTCAGCGACTTCAACAAGCCGGTGTACAGCAAGCGGCTGGAGATCATGACCTGCCCCAGCGACGTCATGCCGGCGCCGGTGGTGATCGCGGGTGTGAACAACCCGGCCGACTTCTACGAGCGAAATGAAGTAGCCCGCAGCAACTACCTGTTCGCCACGGGTCAGTACACGGATTACGATTCGCGCCATAAGGATCGTGGCACGCAAACGATCAACGGCCTGACGCACATTCACAAGGGAATGTTCGGTAACGACGGCGCCGGCACGTTGGCGGACTGCATCGACGGGACGAGCAACACGATTGCCGTCGGCGAGTCGAAGCAGTCGCCGCGGGGCCACACCTCGCTGAACTCCACCGGTCTGACCGGTTCGTTTGGCCCGTACTGGGGTGCTGGCACGCATACCTGCTGCCACGGCCGCACGCCAGCTCAGAAGACGCCGGTCTACACCGTGCGCGGCCGGATTGTGACCGAAGGGATTGCCTACGGTGCGCCGAACTTCGACCAGACGGCCAACGGCCTCAAGGCCCAGTACGCCTGGCACTTCGGCAGTTGGCATCCTGGTCATACGCAGTTCGTGATGTGCGATGGCGCCGTGAAGACCATTTCGGATTCGGTGGATTACCACGGCGTGTTCGTGTGGCTCAACCGTCCCTCCGACTACGAGGCGGTTTCGCTCTCGGACGCCAACCAGACCTTTGGTCAGTAACCAACTGAGTTTGATCCCAATGTTTCAGTCTCGCATGGCCCGGCGTGCTTGATGCACGCCGGGCCTTTTTTTCCGTCTACGTTTACTCAGGACTTCCACGGAGAATCATTCAGCCATGCGGTTTCACGTCTTTCGATTATTCCCCACGCTTGTCGTTTTGTTCGGAACAGCGGCGGTCCTTGCGGCCGGCTGCAACTTGGGTCCCTCGTTCAAGCTCACTCCCGTATCGGGAACGGTAAAAATGAACGGGCAGCCGCTGCCCGATGCCGACGTGCAGTTCGTTTACGACGGAACACCCCCGGAGGAGTTCCTGGGGAGCATGGGCAAGACCGACGCCAACGGCAAATACGAACTGACGACGAACAAAGGCAAGGGGACGATCGACGGAAAGTTCAAGGTGATCGTCAGCAAGTATACGGACAAAAGCGGTAATCCGGTGAAGGAGAACCTGGAAGGGGGAATCGATCTCCAGCAGTTGATTCAGTCCGGGGACGCGATTCAAGCAGTGCCGCCGCAGTACAGCGACATCACCCAGACCAAGGAAACGGCCCAGGTCGTCTCCGGCACGCCGCTGGTCAAGGACATCGATATCGTGAAGCAGTAACCCGAGGTGTGAGCGAGGGACGAACCGATTCGATCGTTCATTCGTCCTGACCCGCTTCGGTCTGGCGAGCGTTTCGACCGGCGGTTTTAAAAGATACCCGCACCGAATTCGCCCCGGCCGCCGCTGGCGCGATCGGCATCGCGCGGCGCCGCAGACGGCATGTCCAGCGCCGTCGGACCTGCCTGGGCGCCGCCGTGTGGGCCAGCGCTCTTGCCGGGCTGCTGCACAGGCGCGATGTGCGGCGGCGGCACTTCGCTTTCCGCCGGTTCAATATGCGTTCCTTTGGGCAGCGGCGCCGACGTCGGTTTTCGCTCACTCTCCGGCAGCAGTTCCGCGGCATCGACGTCATCCTCGTAGGCATCGTCGTACCGGGAGACATAACCCGGCTGCTGGGAACGCTCCGTCTCTGAGCGGTATTCGGCAATCACTCGCCTCTGGATCATGTCCCGGCAAACGGAGTTGATCGGATGGGCGATGTCGGCATACAGCTTGGCCCGCCCTTCGGCGTCGCGAATCGTGGGAGTTTCGCGCTGCCGCGAGCCGCACTGATTGCAGTAGTTGGCCTTGAGGTGATTTTTGGATCCGCAGTGGTGACAATGCGTCGTCAGCTTGCGGCTCGGCATCGCGACAAACGGCCCGCTGGTCCCTTCAATGATCTTCAGGTCGCGGACCACGAAGCAGTTGTCAAAGGTGATCGAACAAAAGCCTTGCAGGCGGTCGTCCGAATCCTCCATGAGCTTGATGCGAACCTCGGTGATCTCCATGGCGCTGCTCCTTTTCAGCTCGCCGACTCCTCGACTCCTCACCTATTCCCGCTGGGGTCGTTTGCCATTGGCGCTGCTCGTCGTTTGGAATACTTCCCCCAAATTCAGCGATCTGAGCTGTGCCGCCAGCCGCCGGGCGTGCCGGGCGCTACGGCAAATCCCAAAACAACTCGAGCCGCTGCCGCTCATTTGCCCAGCCTGGCAGCCCAGCCTGGCCAGCGCGGCAGTCAGCCTGCCGACCCATGGTGTCAAACCAGTTGCTGACTCCTGCAAACCGTTTACCAATCGTTGCTTGGCAGTCCGCCAATCTCCTGCCGCCAGGCTCGTTTGCAGCCGCCTGACGTCGCCCCGCGGCGTGCCCGGCCGCCAGCGGCGGTAAACGTCTGCCGTCGACAGACCAACGGGCGGCCGCGCCACGACGGCGTGGAAACGGCTGCCGCGAATCGATTCGATCTGTTCTCCGCGCCCGCGGCAAATGGCAAAGCCGCCGGCGAGAAAAAAAGGGATGTCGCTGCCCAGCTCGGCGGCCAATTCCGCGAGTTGCGCCGGCGAGCAGCCCAACTTCCAGGCCGCGTTGGCGGCCACCAGGGCGGCCGCAGCGTCGCTCGAAGCGCCTCCCAGGCCCGCCGCGGACGGAATCCGCTTGTGCAGCCGAATGTCCGCGCCGCCAGTAACCGCGCAGCGATCGCGAAGTCGCGCTACCGCCCGGTAGACCAGGTTTTGTTCCCCCTGCGGAAGGTCGCCCACCGCGTCCCTGGTTGTGGCGCTGGCCACGTCGCCGGATGGTTCACGGCGTTTGTTTCGCGCTCCAATTCCCCCTGCCCATCGACAACTGAGCCGCAATTCTCCTTCGGTGCGAGGTGCAAACTCCAGCGTGTCGAATATGCTTACCGCTCCCATGAGCGTCTCGATCTCATGGAAGCCGTCGGGTCGCCGGCCCAGCACCTCCAAAAACAAGTTCAGCTTGGCCGGGGCGTGAACCAACACGTGGGTGGCGGCTACGCAAACGAACATCCCTGCTCCCGCACCAATCGGGGTCAGAACCGCCCTGGGGTGCTACGCCTCGACAACACCGCAAAAGACCGCGCTTGGAACTCAGGCAGAAACCTCAATGCGGTCTATCGGATGTTAAGAATTGTAACGGTCAGCGCCTGACGGTCAATCTGAGTATTGGGAAGTTGGCGAGACGGCGCTGGCTCGCGACTGGACCGAGGCTGCCGACCCCGTCAATTTGGCGCTCTTGGCTTGCGCCACGTCGCAGAGACTAGGGCGCCGCCTGCTCGCCAAACAAGTTTCCTCCACGGGCGCCGCGAAACGGATCGGCATGCGCGTAGTTCTCCACGCGCCACTTGCCATCCGTGTCCTTGCGCAGCTTCAGGGCCACGTAGCGGGGAAAATCGCCGCTAACCGTCTGCCCCGAAACTGTGAACGTGCCCGAGACAAACACGTTGAACTCCGCTTCCGCACTCGGCGCGTTACCGCCGCCTGTGATATCAATCCGGTGGATCTTGTTGACTTTGCATTCGGTGAAGGTGTAGTTGGGGATCTCCTGCTCGGCTTGCTGTCGAAGCGAGAGGACTGCGGAATGGATGTGGGCAAGCACCGCGGCGCGGTTGTTGCTCTTCACGTCGGCGGCAATCTCGTGCAGCGTCGCTTCGACCGCTTCGCGATCGGTAACCACCAGTCTCTCGACAATCCACAGCACGGGCAGCAGCCCAACGGCGGCAACAGCCCCCCATAGGGGCTCGCGGCGTCCGCTGGTCGCCCACATCGCCGACAGCAGCGCCGCCACCACGCCCAGGAAGATCAAGAGCAGCCAGAAGTTCAGCGAAGGTTCGAGGATCGAAGTCATGCCGGGGTCGCTTTCGTCGGCTCCACGGGATGTTCGGCCGCGGGCGGCTCGGGGCGCTGGCGCGTCCGAT
>DASRJP010000153.1:0-7050 GCA_035649415.1 Pirellulaceae bacterium
ATTGCCCGTTCAGAACGTGCTCTCGACCATCAGTGCGCTGGAAATGCGCCGCCTCATTCGCCGGCTCGGCGGAAATCGCGTGATGCGGAACTTCTGACCAGCTGGAGCTGCTGGCTATTTGCGGCGGCGGCGAACGAGACCCACGCCGGCGGCAGCCGCACAGAAAGTGGACCAGACGGCAACGCTGACCGGCTCCGGAAGCGGGCTCCACGAAGCGTGGAATCTATCGCCCCCGGACGGATTTGGGCCGCCTGAAAAGACGCCATGAATCGAAAGGCCAATCCCAGTAACGTTGGACAGGTTAAGCCCCGTCAAGTCGAGTGTGACTGGGGCGCTGCCACCTGGAATGATGTTGACAGGCACACTAGTGACGCGCCCGTTGGCCGTCGTTTCAATCCAAATGTCGTATCCCCAAATGGAGTTGTTGTCATTAAATCCTTGAACCGCCAAAGCCGTGAAGCCCCCGAGCGAGAAGTTGTTTGTTCCAAATTGCGCGAGCACACCCGCCGAATTCAGACCGAAAAGAACATCGGCAGACATCACTCCAAGCCCAGTCCACGCTCCCGTCGCTCCAGCGGCACCGGTCATGACTTCTATTCCAGCGTCGGTAAAGGGAGGCAGCGTAACATCGAAAGTGGGGTCGGCTGGATTGGGGGAGGCCGATTGGTATCTCGTGAGCGGCACACTCGTGTTGTTTACAAATACCGCTTGCACCGTCATCGCGTCCATTTGCGAGGCAGTGAACGTCAGCAGGGCTGCGTTCGCCGTTCCAGCCAGCAATGCAAACGCGAGGCACGCAATGATTGGGGCGAATGGTTTTTTCATGGTTCGGACAACCAGAAAACGTGGGGAGGCGCCGGGCCAAGCCCGGCACCCATGTATTTCCTCTTCTATCCCTATATTGGCCGCCGAGAGTCGAAACCTGACCGGGCGAAATTGATTTTTTTGGGGTGCTTGCGAAAAAACGGCCTCTCGCTTACTATCTCTTGTTGTCTGGGGCTTTTTTGGGGGTTAGGGAGTGCAACCCAAGGGGACGAAGTCCGCGCGGATGGTCGTTTTGAGGTTTTTGCGGACGTCTTTTTGCGTGTCTGATCGGTCCCAGGTTCTCCATTTCTAGGTGACGCGGTCCGCCAAAAAGAGAGTGCTCGCTCGCACTGCGAAAGCAGCTGGCGCGGCGATTCTCAGGCGGCGACGCGAATCTCGTCCCGCCGAAATTCTGCAAGCGGCGGTCGCTTCAGTCCCGGTTCAGCACGCCAATGGCCGCGCTCGAAGTGCGGTCGGAAAGCCAGCCAACAGGAAGGCAATTAGCGGTGCAGCCGTGAATCCAGACCAGAATTCCAAAGCCAGCATGCGGGCGGCCGTCCGGCTGGTGCAGCAGGATCGAGCGCTGGTGGACCGCTGCATGACGGGCGACCCAGCTGCCTGGTCGGAAATGTACAGCCGGTTTCAGGAGACTCTGCTGGCCTCGATCCGGGCGTTTTTGGGACGGACCGTCCACGACTTTCACCTGGTCGATGAGGTTTCGGCCCGCGTCTGGTACGCCCTGGTGCGCAACGATTTCGAGCTAATGAACCGCTTCGACACCGCCCGGGGCTGCCGGTTCTCTACGTTTCTGTCGGTGCTGGCCAAGACCGAGACGCGGCTGCTCCTGCGCTCCGAGCGGCGGCGCAAGCTCCGCGAGCTGGTTGCCAGCAAGCCGGAGGTGGCCAGCCCGCAGGACAACGTGCTGGAGGACGAGGAATTCCTGGCGACGTTGTCGCCGGCCGAACGTCTGTTCTTCGATGAAGTGCTGCTCTCTACGTACGGCCCCCAGAACGAGGCTCAGTACACGCAGCACAACCTGTGGCAGTTGAGGCACCGGGTGCGACGGAAGCTCGAACAGTTTCTCGAATAGGGCCTGCGCCATGTCGAAAGCCGAACCCATCACCCAGCGTCGCCCGGTAGGCCGCCGCGCGAAACCCGTCCGATCCACTTCCGCCAGGACGGCCGTAGCCGGCCCGGCCGGCGCAGAGGCTCAGCTGCCTTCGGGCGCAGGCCAGCTCCAACTGCTGGCCGGAGGCCTGGCATTGGCCGCGGGGCTGTGGGCGTATTGGCCCACGCTGCTGGAGATCGTCCGCACGTGGAACCGGGAGCCGGATTATTCGCACGGCTTTCTGGTGGTGCCGCTGGCGCTGGCGTTTCTGTGGATTCGCCGCGACTCTTTTCCCGGCGTGGCGGCTCCGGCCTATGTCCTGGGACTGGGGCTCCTGGCTGCGAGCGTGGCGGCGCGCTATTTCGGCGCGCGGTTCTACATGGAATTCATCGATGGCTACTCGATCATTCTGTGGGTCGCGGCGACGGTGGCCTTGATTGGAGGAGGGCGATTGCTGTGGTGGGCGCTGCCCTCCATTGGCTTCCTGTTCTTCATGATCCCCCTGCCGTTCGGCATCGAAACGGCCATGAGCTACCCGCTTCAGCGGCTGGCGACCAGGCTCAGCTGCTTTGCCTTGCAGGTACTGGGCCAGCCGGCCTTTGCCGAGGGAAACTCGATCCTGCTGGGCGATCAAAAGCTGGAAGTCGAGCAAGCCTGCTCGGGTTTGCGTCTGTTCATGAGCATGATCGCCGTGGCCTACGGCTACGCCGTGCTGGTGCGGCGGTCCTGGTGGGAGCGGGGCCTGCTGTTTCTGGCAGTCGTCCCCGTGGCGATTTTCTCGAACGTCACGCGGATCACGGTGACGGGCCTGTTGTACCAGTTCGCCACGGGGCAGTGGGCGCACTGGTTCGCTCACGAATCGGCCGGCTATGCGATGATCGTGCTGGCGATGTGCCTGTTCGGCATGGTGCTGTGGCACCTGAGCCTGTTGATTCGCGAGGAAGAGGTTGTGGAAATGTCGGCGCTGGTTCGGGACGCCCGGCTCTAGGCGAGGCGGTTTTCACGGAACTACTGCACCATGACTACCTTATCTCACGATCCCTTGCGAACGAGCGGCGGTCCAACGGATGCGGGCCTGCCGAAAATGACCATCCATACCGTATTGATTGCGGTCCGCTGCTGGTGGCACATCGCCTTGCCGCTGGGAGTCCTGCTGGCCGCGGCGGCAATGGTGGTCGTGTATTACACATTCACGCCGCGCTATACGGCGCAGGCCTGGGTGATGATCCGCACGCGGGCGCCGATCATCGTCCGCGACATTTCGCCGGACGACCCGCAAAAATTCGTTCAGAACCAGGTCGAGTTGATCCGCAGCCCGATGGTGCTGGACCCGGTGGCCAGCGATCCGGGCGTCGCTTCCACCCCGGAGTTGGCCGACGAGTTGGACCCCGTGCAGTACTTGCGGAGCAACCTGCGGACTCGTTCGCAGGGGGGCAGCGACTACTACGTCATCGAGTTCACCAGCAAGTCTCCGGAAAAGGCGGCCCTGATCGTCAACAAGGTCTCGGAGGAGTATCGGGCCCTCCAGGATCGCCACGAGAAGCTCCTGAATCACCTGACGATTAGAAAACTTCAGGAGCAGAGGACGGCCAAGGAAGAGGCAGTCAAGCTGCTGCGGTCGCGGCTGGAAGTGCTTTCCAAGGAAGTCCTCGGTACGCCGGCCTTCGGCGTACAAACGGCCGAGGAAAGCAAGCCGACGAATACCATCCTGACTTCGCTGCGGGCGCAGCTGCTGGCGCTGGACCTCGACCAAGCCACGACGAGCGCCAAACTGGATGCCGCCAACGAGCTGTTCAAGCTGGCGGAGGCCTCGGCCAAGGGTTTTGAGCCCGCGCAAGTCCAGATCGAGGCCCAGGTGCAATCGCTTCCGCAAGTGAAAGAAATGAAGCGGCTGATGGACGAGGACAAGGGCAAGCTCCGCGAGCACAAAGAGAAGAGCGTCGATCCCAAGCGCAATCCGCTGATTCCCCATTTCGAGAAACGGGTTCAGGATGGCGAGGCGGCCCTCGCCAAAAGCCTGGAAGAGCTTCGCGCGGCCGCGCGGGCGGACCTGGTGAAGTACGGGCGCGAATTGCGCGAGGCCGAGATTCGCGAGCTGGAAAATCAACTTCGCGATCTCGGCGTGAGGACCCAAGTCATCAAGACTCGGCTGAAGGACGAGCGCGGCGAGCAGCGGACGGCCGCCGGCAACGCGCTGGAGTACGACCTGGCCCGCTCGGATTACGACCGCACCAGCGCCCTGATGGAAGCCATTTCGCAGCGGATCGAGACGATGCAAACCGAGCAGGGCGCGCCGGCCCGCGTGCAAATCGAGCGGCCGGCGCCGGTGCCGTCCCGCCCCGATGAAGCCGTGCCGTACAAAAAGATGGGCCTGGCCGCCGCCGCGGCAATGTGCGTGCCTTTTGCGCTGGCGGTTGGCATTGAGCTGCTGTTCCGCCGGGTCAGCAGCCGGCAGCAGCTGGAGCTGGCGGGCCAAATCTCGGTCGTCGCCGAAGTGACGGCGCTGCCCTCCCGCGTGAAATCGAACAGGCGGCAGGCCATTTGCCGCGATCGGCAGCTGTTTGAAGAAAGCATCGACGGCCTGCGGACCTATTTGTCGCTCGTCGAGTCGATGCGCGGCCGCAAGGTCCTCGCCGTTACCAGCGCCATCAGCCGCGAAGGCAAGACCAGCCTGGCTTCGCAACTGGCGGTCAGCGTAGCGAGCGCCACGGGCCGCCCGACGCTGCTCGTTGACGGCGACCTGCGTTCGCCGGACATCCACCGGATCTTCGACGTCGAGCGGGGGCCGGGCCTGAGCGAAGTGTTGCAGGGCGAACTGCCGGTCGAGGAAGCGATCGAAACTGGATTCAGCAACAACTTACACCTGCTTACCGCGGGCGATCTGCAGATCAGTCCGCATCGCATTCTGGGGAACAACAAGTTTCCCGAGCTCGTGGCCAAGCTCGGTCAGATGTATCACCAGATCATCATCGACACGCCGCCCGTGCTGGCCGCCAGCGAAGCCCTGCTGATGGCCAGCGCCGCCGACGCCGCGATCTTGTGCGTGCGGCGCGACTTCAGCCGCGTGGATCAGGTGGCCGATGCTTTTGGCCGCCTGCGGTCGGCGGGCGTGCGTACGGCTGGGGCCGTGCTGAACGGCATTCCGGCCCGGCACTACGCCTATCGCTACGGCAGCTACTACTACAACCGGGATCGTGCGCCGGAAGCGGCGGCGCCCGGAGTCGAGGAGCCGGCCTAGTTCCGGCAGTCAGAGTCTCCGTGTCAGCCCTCCATCCTGGACTCGCTTCGCTGGCCACGGCCAGTGAGCGGTTCCAACTCCCTTCATAGCAGCCATGGTGCGAAGATCCATCCGTTGGCCCGTCCTGGCGATCTCCGTCGTCGGATTGGGCGTTCTGGCACTCGGCTTGTATCTGCTTCATCGCTGGCAGCTCAGCCGCACCGCGACGGGGCTGATCGCCTTGGCGGATGCACAAGAGAGGGAAGGAGATTGGGTCAAAAGTGCGCAGTATCTTGATCGCTATCTGCGGCTGGCGGCCGACGACGGTCCAGCGCGCGTGCGGCTAGCGTTGAGCTTCGCCAAAGGCGCTACGCGCCCCGAAGACAAGAATCGCGCCGTCGAGTTGCACTACCGAGCGCTGGCCGCAGGGCTGAAGGACCGCGAGCTGGAGCTGCGCCGCGACTTGGCGCGGTTGCTCGTCGAGGCAGGACGAATTCAGGAAGCCGAGAAAGAGGCCCAGGCCGTCCTGTTGAGCGAGCCGCTGGACCCGGCCGCGCATCGGGTCCTGGCCCTGGCATTGGCGAGCCAGGTCCTGGATGGCTCGCTGGCTGGACAGGCGCAGGAAAAGATCGGCTTGCTCGGCAAGGTGAGAGAGGCGCGGCGCCTCAATCCCCAGGATGTGGACCTGGCGATTCTGCTGGCCACGCTCTACCGGACATTTCCAGAAGTCGTTCGAGCCGAACATCCCGAGCTGACCGAACCTGCGCGGGTCCAAAAGGCAACCGAGACGCTCGACCTGCTCGTCAAGGACAATCCGGCCAGTGCGCCGGCCTGGCTGGCGCGATACCGCTATCGGGCGGCGTACGGATTGGATGGTGCAACGGCCGATCTCGCGCAGGCGGTCAAGCTCGCGCCGGACGACGCCGTGGTCCTGCTGGCGGCAGCGGAAGATGCCCTGGGGCAGGGCACGCGCGTCAAACAGGCCGGCGGAGAAGCTGCCGTCGTGGAGGAATTGGCAGCGCGGGCGCGAACTCATTACGAGCAGTTGAGCAAGCTGCCGCGGGAGCGGCTCGTGGCGAAGACTTTTCTCGGCTGGGGTGACGCGTGGCTATTGTCCAACGACGTCGAGCAGGCGCTTCGCATCTGGCGGGATGGCCTGAACCTGTTCGCTCAATCCACCGTTCAGGCAGAGTTTCAAGGTCGAATCGCTGATTCGTGCCTGACGCACCGACGACTGAAGGAATCGGAGGAGGCGATCGACACCATCGACGGAATACTCGCCAAGGTCGGGGCGAGCGTCACGCGGGAGCAGAAGCTCGCCGTCACGCGGGCCAACGAACTCCGGCGAGCCAGGTTGTGCATTCAAAAAGGCGATTACGGGGCCGCCATACCGCTGCTCTCGCAGGTCGTAACGAGCCAGTCGAGCACGGCCCGCGATGTTCCCGCAACGGTGGACGCCTTATGGCTCATGGGCAACGCCCTGGCATCGCAAGGCGAGTGGCGTCAGGCCGCGATGACGCACGATGAGGCCGCCCGGATTCAGCCCAACCTGCCGGCTCTGCGATTGGCCGCGGCCGCGGCCTGGCTGGCGAGCGGCCGGCCGGACCTGGCCAGCGAACGGGCCGAAGCGGCGCTCAACGTGGTGGAGTCCCCCGAAGCCTGGTTGTCGCTGGCCGTTTCGCAATTGCAGCTGCAAGTCTCCCTGCCCAAGCCGCAGCGCAACTGGCGCCGGACCGAGGAAGCCCTGGCCGCGCTCGACAAGGCCCGCGATCGCCTGCGCGAAAGTCCGGCGTGGCAAGTGGACTTGCTGCGGGCTCAGCATCTGGTTCAAAGGGAACAAGAGCCGGCCACCGGCGCACGGCAGGCCGCGGCGCTGTTGGAAGCCGCCGAAGCCCGTTACGCCAGCGATCCGAATTTCTGG
>DASRJP010000154.1:0-4325 GCA_035649415.1 Pirellulaceae bacterium
GAAGCCATCAAGTAGGAGACGGGCTGGGAAGCCCGTCCTACATCTTCATGCGACGGATGCCGCCAAATTCCCCCACAAAAAATCGCCTCATTTCTTCGACATCTCCCGAAACAGCCACGCCCGGGCGTAACTCCAGTCCCGATCGGCAGTTGAAGTACCGATGCCGAGCGCTTCGGCCGCCTGTTCGATGGTCAGGCCGGCAAAGTATCGCAGCTTGACCAACTCGGCCTTGCGCGGGTCCTTTAGCTCTAGTTTCGCCAGCGCCTCGTCCAATTCAAGCAGCCGATCATCCGGCTCCGGTGCGGCGAGGGCAAATTCTTCAAGCGGCACGCGGTCGCAGTCCCCGCCGCGTTTGAGCCGCTGTTTGGCGCGGGCGCTTTCGACCAGGATCCTCCGCATGGCTTCGGCGGCCGCAGCGAAGAAGTGGCCGCGGGAATGGAAGGACCCAGGAGACAGGGGACGGGAGACAGGAGACAGACTTTGATCGCCACATTCCTCACTGCTCATTTCCGACCTCTGACCTCCGACTTCTGTCCCCTGTTCCCTGTTTCCTGTCCCCTCTCCTCCCCCCACCAGCCGCAGATACGCTTCGTGGACCAGAGCCGTCGGCTGGAGCGTCTGTCCCGCCTTTTCGTGTGCGAGTTTCGCCGCCGCCAGCTTCCGCAGCTCTTCATAGACCAGCGGCAGGAGCTGCTCGGCGGCAGCCGGATCGCCGGAATCGATCTGCGAGAGGATGCGAGTTACATCGGACATGCCTCTATTTTGCGGAGACGTGCCCGGTTATGCAAACAAGCGTCCAGATGTAGTCCAAAAAGCGGCCGGTGAGTGCCGGGCACCCGCGCAGCGGGCGATGGCGGCAGGTCTCACCGGCCAGTCTTTTTGCGATTTCCAGATCAGGACTTCTCCCACGTTCCGCTGGCAGTGATCTCCGCCTTGCCGGTCGCGTTTTCCACAGCGGCAGCGGCAGAGCCGATTCCGGTCACTCCCTCGAGCCGGCCTGTCCCGACCAGCCACTCGACGGTGACGTCGAAGCCGGTGAAGCCGCCGCCAAGATCGAAGAACGTGCCGTAGAAGATGCCCGAGAGGGTCGAACCGTCAGCCGCAGTCACGGCGAACTCCCCTTCGCAGGTGCCATCGGCGAAGTAGCGGGTAACCCCAGCCTCGGAGTAGTCTCCGAAGTGGGTTCCGCGTCCCTCGGAGGTCCACTCGAATTGAGTGGCCGTCACGTTGAAGATCTGGCCGCTGGACGCTTCCCTGTGCGGCACCGACTGGGCCCGGACCAAGCTGGCCGTGGACAGGCCGGCAACGACAGACAGGACGACAATGACACTGCGAAGTGTGAAACGAAACATGGATTGCTCCCTCGGTCTGCCTTACAATGAAAACGGCAGCCATGGGCGCGCAGACCAAGCGCCCAAGGCCATCCGTGGCCGATGAGTGCTCTGCCTAGCCGCGAGAACTCACCGGCCGTTTTTGTTCGAATCGTGACGATCAGGGATCCGCGTTGCTTTGCCCCGTGTTGCTTGCGCCGAGCGCCTGCTCCGCTTCGCGCATCAGCAGGCGGCAGATGAGCCAGTCGTGCCAGTTGCTCGGCTCGAAGGGTCGGCCGGCGGCGGGATCGGGGAAGTGTTTCCTTGCGAGCTGCTCTGCACTGGCAAGAGTTTCGCGGGCCTCGGATGAGCGGCTCGCGCCGTTCTGGGTCAGGGCCAAGATCGTCAGCGCCGTCGCTTCGTGGACAGCCCAGTGAGCTGGCCGCTCTCCGCCGCGATTGAAGCTAACAAGCGCCTTATCGATCCAGGAAGTTGCCTCCGCATGGCGGCCAGCGCGGAATTCGGCCAGTCCCCGCACGACGAGGAAATACCAGTAGTATTGGTGCATTTTCTCATCGGTTAGCGGCTCGGCCAAAGCAATGGCCTGCGCGAGCTGGCCCGCTCCATCCGCCGTGAGCAGACAGGTTTTGGAAACCCGCTCGTAGACTTCTGGCTGCTGGGCGGAGGAAAACCGCGCGAGCATGTCCTGACAGGCACTGTCGTAGCCGGGCCGATCACCTAGATGCAGCCGCAGTACCGCCAGCCGATACCAGTACATATGGTTTTTGGGGGCCAGCCTGGTCGTTTCGGCCAGGGCGTCTTCGGCTGCCTCAAAGCGGCCAGTGTAGACAAAGATATCGGCCAACAGTTCGTGGGCGCTAGGGTCGTGCGGCGCCTGGCTGATTAATTCGCGGCACTCGGATTCCGCGTCGTTAACCTTTCCTTGCTGCCGCAGCACACTGGCCAGGGCTCGGCGGCTGGATAGATCGTTAGGCTGGGATCGGAGCACCGCGCGGAGTTTTGATTCGAGCTGCGCCAAATTGGCCGGAGCGGGGACGGCGTTACCGGCAGGCTCGGCCGGTCGAAAGTGGCGTTCTTCGCTCCAGGGTCCCCACTGGCCTGCGCGCCAAGCCCGCACGTGCCATTGCCAATCGTCATCCGCGCGGGAATACCCGGCGGAATGAGTTTTTTGGTAAGACGTTGCATTGATAACGACTCTTGTGCTGACCCCGCCCGCGGGGGCGAACACTTCCAGCTCATAGCGTTCAGCGCCACGTACTTCCTCCCAGTTAAACTCCCAAAAGTACTGCGACGCTCGGTCACGCGCGCCGTTGGGAACCCGGGCACCGGCTAGCGGCGTCAGGAGTCGAGGCGCGGGAATCGCGGAATCGACCTTTGTTGGCGCCGTGTCGAACTGCTCCGTGCGATTTCGCCACTCCTTGTATTCTGCCGTTTTCTTCCAGCGCTCGTACGCGGCGCCTGGTCCCAGACGATCGACGTCCACGCCCAAGTCTTGGCCATCTTCCCCCGTCTGGTGACCTGCGCTCTCCGGCGCCAGTCGGAATGCCAAGAGCGGCAGTTCAGCCGCACTTCGGACTATGGCGGCGGGGCTGCCGCCTTGAAAGCGGATCGGCCCTTGCTCGCAATCCGCGTCCGATTGGCCGTGCAGCGCCTGCCAGTCGCTCCAAGGCTTCGTGCGCTGTGGACCGCCGCCAATGAAGGTCTCGCTTGCGGCCGCCGGATAGACGTTGCGGCGCTCACGCCACGTGATGAGCCGCGGCAACAGGGCCTCACTCTGTGCGTCTTGGGGCTGATTCGTCTGACCCGTGTAGGACGTATAGCTATGGAAAACGCCCGCTTGCCCGGCCAAAACATTCTGAGCTGTGTCGAAGGCAACAATCGGCTTGCCACTTACGGCTTCGACAGCGGCCCGATCGAGATTAACCGTTTGAAAGCTCAGTACGTGTTCGGTTGCCACCAGAGTACTGCCGCGGACAACGACGTTTGTGTTCCGCCCGAGGGAATCGGAAAACACTCTCACGCCGGCAGGTCCGGAGATCATACAGTTTTCAAGGTGGAGCCCGGCGCCCGGTTGTGGGTGGTAGAACCCGATGCTTAGCCCGTCTCTTGCGACCGTGACGATGATCGTGTTCCGTATCTGGCACAGGCCCACAGGCCTCTCCAGTCCCACGGCTGCGCCAAGTCCGCGCTTCACAAGCTTGCAATTCACCAGGCTGAATTCCGGCGCGACATGCGAGGTGATGATTCCCCGGTTGCTCGCCGCAACCGTAGGAGGCAAAGCACTGTCATCGCGATGCAATTCCAGGCCTTCCAGGACCAGCGCGTCGGTAGCCGTGAGCAGGGAGGCCCTCTGCTGGGAGTCCTCGGGACGAAGTTGAATGACCGGGGTGAACCCCGCGCTGGCGCGAATGGTCAAGCGCTTTTCGATGAGGAGCGGTTCCGTGAGGAATGGCCCGTTGCCGCGAACTTCAATCGTGTTGCCCGCTGTGGCTGCCGCAGCGGCCTCGGCGAGCGTGGCAAACGATCGCTTCATCGTTGCTTCGCCGCCCATGACGACGAAGGGATGCGCCGCGTCGTCGGCGGTCGGCGTAAGCGCTGGAATTTCCCCAGCCGTTTGAGTCTTGGGCAGATGATCGTTTAGGGACGCGCTACCGTCAGGGCTGCGGCCACTAGCGTCGGAATTGTCGCCGGCCGCGCGGCGAAAGAGGGTTGCCGCTAACTGCGTCATGCCGGTGCTCTCGGTCACGGCCAATCCCGTGACCATCACCAGGAGCAGCGCCGCAAGCGCCACAAGCCTTCCCCGCCATCCTCGCCGACGCCGTGCCGGCGCGGTGACGACAGTCGGTTCTGCGACCGGTTGCTGCAGCCGGGCCAGACTCTTGCCGAGCAGTTCAGCCACCTCGCTGGCGGACTGAAGGCGCTCTGCCGGCTGCTTGGCCAGAAGTTTTTCGATCACCGCTACCAACCAGTAGGGAATCTCCGAATTGACCTCCC